>CAYXPZ010000020.1:27576-35542 GCA_964466965.1 uncultured Hyphomicrobiaceae bacterium | reverse complement strand
CGCAGGCGAAGGCGGACGGGATCGACGGGGTGATCTTCGGCTGCACGGAGGTCGGCCTGCTGATTACTGCAGGCGATCTGGACCTGCCGGCTTTCGACACGACGGAGCTGCATGCGCGGGCCGCGCTGGATTTCGCACTGCCTTGAGTGGCACCTATCTCTTAGGGACACTCCGTTACCCATGTCTCCGGGCTGGACAAACCGGTTCGTTGGTAGCGGAGGAGGGACTTGAACCCCCGACACACGGATTATGATTCCGTTGCTCTAACCAGCTGAGCTACTCCGCCCCGGTGCACGGGGCTAGGCAGCGGCCATCTGCAAGGGACCGGCCAGCTCCGCTTCCCAAGCTATAAGAACGCCGCCGCGACCCGTCAAGCCACGAGACGGCCAGCGCTCACGCCCCGCCCGCGCCCGCGCCGTCCGCCCGCTTCGCAAAGCGCAGCATCGAAAACAGCCCCATCGGCCACATCGGCGTCTGCTCCTGCAGCGCCAGCTCAGGGCAAACCATCACCCGCTCGGGCTCGAACACCGGATGCCAGCCCAGCGTCTCGGCCAGCGGCGCCATCTTGTGCTCCATCCAGCCGCGCAGGCCGTGCTCCTGGCTGAAATGATTGACGAGGATCACATCCCCGCCCGGCGCGCAGACGCGGGCCAGCTCGCGCATCACCGCTGCCGGATCGGGCACCACCGTCATCACATACATCGCCACGACCGTGTCAAACGCGCCGTCGGCAAAGCCCAGCGCCGCGGCGTCCATCTGCACGAGCCCCAGCACATGATTGAGCCGGCGCGCGCGCCCCTGCGCCTTGGCCAGCATCTCCGGCGAAATGTCGAGGCCGACAACCTGCAGGTGCGACTTGTAAGCCGGCAAAGATAACCCCGTCCCGACGCCGACCTCCAGCACCCGTCCGGCCCGCGTATTGATATGCTGAACCGCCCGGCGCCGCCCCACGGCGGCGACCCGGCCAAAGGTGTGATCATAAACCGGCGCCCAGCGGCGATAGGCCTTGCGTACGGCAGCGTTGTCGAGCGTCGGCGTGGACATAAGCATGACCTCAACTTTTTGTGTCAGCCGCGATTTTTGTAAGCCACGCCATGCTTTCGCTCCAGTCCTTTCGTCTTTATAAGCAGCGTGAGCCGCAGTCGGACCTGTCCGCGCGCCACAACCGAAAGCCGCCGGCGCAACATGACCCAGCTGTCAATCGTGATCCCCGCCCACAATGAAGCGGGCAATATCGAGCCGCTGATCGCGGAAATCGCCGCTATTTTTGCGGCAGACCTCCCACGGCTGGACTACGAGATCATCGTTGTGGATGACGGCAGCGAAGACGGCACGCACACGGAGGTGAGCGCCCTCACCCGGCGTGAACCGCGCCTGCGCCTGATCGCACATGGCCAGCGCGCCGGCAAATCCGCCGCCCTCAAGACGGGCTTTGACAAAGCGCGCGGCGCTTGGATCGCCATGCTCGACGGTGACGGGCAGAACGACCCGGCCGACCTGGCGCGTCTTTGGCCCGAAATCGCCAGCGGTTCTCGGGACGTGATCTATGCCGGCGTGCGGCGCCGGCGCAATGACGGCGTTGTCAAATACGCGACGAGCAAGCTTGCCAACCCGATCCGAAAATTCATGCTTCGCGACGGCTCGCGCGATGCCGGGTGCGGCTTCAAGGTAATCCCGCGTCAGCTGGCGCTTGACCTGCCCTATTTCGACAATATGCACCGTTTTCTGCCTGCGCTCGCACGCCGCGAGGGCCTTGCGGTGCGCGAAGAGATGATTAACGACCGCGCACGGCAGCACGGCGCGTCGAAATACGGCTTTTTCGACCGGGCGACGGTCGCATTTCTTGATGTGGTCGGCATGTACTGGCTGATGCGCCGTTACAGCCCGCGCGGCCACGTCGCCGAAGTGACGAGCCAATCGGCGCAAGCAGCCGACCCGTCCGACGCTCACGGCGCGCGCTGAAACAGCTGATAGCTAAGCCGCGCGGTCTCGCCGGAGAAGTTGTCGTAAGCCGCGCTCAGCCGCTGGACCGGCCCGCTCGGCGCGTACCCTTCGCCAAGTTCGCCGACCATACCGCCCGGCGCCTCGTCCGAATAACCTTCCCAAACCAGCAGCACGCGCGATGGCTGTTGCGTCGCGGCCCACATCCGCGCGCCATCGAGCCGGATCACAAGGTTCGCGCCGAGCCGTTGCCGGTCGCCCAGCACCGCGACCGGCCCGGCGAGGTCAGGGCGCATCTTCGCGGCAAACTTGTCGTAGGGGTAGGCGAGCTGCTCCTTGCCGAACAGAAGCCAGCCCGGCCACGCCGTCATCATCAGAAGCACCAGAACACCAGCCGTGCGCAAGAAATGGACCGGCGCGCGCCCGCGCAACTCCAGCGGCCAGGCCGCCGCCAGCCATAACGGCACAGCCATCAGCAGCGGCGTCATGTAGCGCTCATGCACCGCGTGAAAATCGCCCGCGAGGATCACCAGCGCGAACAGCCCCGCGCCGAGCAGCGTCACCCGCGCGAAGAACCGCGCCGCAACTGCCCGGCTCTCATCCAGCCCGCGCGGGCCGTCCGCCGGCGTGAAGCGCCACACGATGAACCAGACGGCCACCAGCGGCCCGGCCCAGGCCAGCGTCGCGACGCCGAGCGCCAGCAACCCGTCAATGCCGAGCAGCGGCACATCAACCAGCGAGAACAGCGGATGCTCGCGCTCCAGCTTGGCGATCCGCTCGGTCGTATCCGGCAGGTTGGCCAGCGCCCATATCACATGCGGCAGATAGAGCACCGCGACCAGCGCGACCGGCCAGATCAGGCGCGGCACGAACAGCTTGTCCCGCAACGCGCGCACTGACCAGGCGGCCAGGACAATTGCCGCGAGCGCGAGGAAATAGTTGTATTTCGCGAAGGCGCCGGCGGCGACCGCCACGCCGAGCCACAGGAAATCGCCGAAGCGTCCGCGATCGCGGATCAGCATGACCGCGTGCAAGGTCGCGGCGACGCCGAACATCACCATGACGCTGTGCGCCAGCGTGATCTGCGACTTCCACACAACCTGAGGCAGGAGCAGCAAGCTCGCCGCCGCGATCAGCCCGGTAAGCTGCTGCCCGGAAATGCGCCGCCCGGCATCGTAGATGCACAGGTAGGTCCCGGCGAGAAAGGCCGTCTTGACGAGCGCGACAGCCGCCGGCCAGCTCCCGGTCAGGTAAAGCGCGCTGCCAACCAGCCAGTTATACACCGGCGGGTGCGAGTTGCCGTAGCCCAGCGCGAAATGCGTGGTCCCGACGAATTGCGCCTCGTCGGTTTCAAGGTTGCCGGAAAAGCCGAGCCGGATGGCCATTTGCGCGGCGAAATAGGCGAGAATGATCCAGACGGCGTAGCGGGCGATCGTCTCGACATCCAGCGCGCGCCCCGACCGCGCCAGTGTCTCGCCCGCGCCGCTCACGCCGGCCGCGCCGGGTCCGCCGCGGCGATCCACCCGCCGCCCAGCACGCGCGCGCCCTGCTCCGGACCGTCGTAAAACACGCAGGCCTGCCCGGGCGAGACGCCGTCTTCGCCGTCCACCAGGCGCACCCAGGCTTCGCCTTCGCGGATATGCAGCTCCGCAGGCTGCGGCGGACGCGTGGAACGCACCTTGGCGTGGATTTTGCGCTGACTGATAAGGGGCCCCTCGCCGAGCCAGTTCACCTCGCGCAGCTTGATCCAATGCGTCAGCAGCGCTTCGCGCGGGCCGACGACGATCTCGCGACGCCCGGCGTTGATGCGCACCACATAAAGCGGCTCGGGCGCAGGAATGCCGATGCCCCGGCGCTGGCCGATGGTGTAGTTGATGATGCCATTGTGGCGACCGAGCTTTCGTCCGTCGATATGGACAATATCGCCCGGCTCCGCAGCGTCCGGCCGGAGGCGCTGGACAACGTTGGTGTAGCGCCCGGTCGGGACGAAGCAGATGTCCTGGCTGTCGACCTTCTGCGCCACCGGCAGGTTCCATTCGCGCGCCAGCTCGCGCACCTCGTCTTTGTGCATGTTGCCGAGCGGAAAGCGCAGAAATTCCAGCTGCTCCGGCGTGGTGGCAAACAGGAAATAGCTCTGGTCGCGCTCAGCGTCGCGCCCGCGATGCAGCTCCCAGCCATACGGGCCGGGGCGATTGACGATATAATGGCCGGTTGCCATCGCATCGGCGCCCAGCTCCTTGGCGCGGGTCAGCAGATCCGTGAACTTGACCGACTGGTTGCACTGCACGCAAGGGATCGGCGTTTCGCCAGCGACATAGCTGTCCGCGAAGTTCTGGATCACCGCGTCGCGAAAGCGCCGCTCATAATCCAGCACATAATGCGGGATACCGATAGCGGCGGCCACCCGACGCGCGTCATGAATATCCTGCCCGGCGCAGCAACTCCCTGTGCGCGCGGTCGCCTCGCCATGATCGTAGAGCTGCAGCGTGATACCAATAACGTCATAGCCTTCGCGCGCAAGCAGCGCCGCAACGACCGAGGAATCAACACCGCCAGACATGGCAACCACCACCCGTGTCTGCGCCGGGGCGCCGGGCAGATGCAGACTGTTGAAAGTGTCGGCCGCTGCGGACGCAGTATCCGCCGCCGGTCGGAAATTCGGCATATCCATGCACGCTATCGGTGTTCTGAACCCTGACTCGCCGGGAATATACTGACGCCCGCCGCATGCCGCAACCAATGCCGTTGTGATGAAGCGCATGAACCCCTGGCCGAAAACTCGTGCATAAGTTGCATATAATTATAACTCGCGTTTAAGTTGCTTTTTATTTGCTCCTTACTTGCCGTCTGCGAGTAAAAGAAAATTAAGCCGGTTTCGATACCGTCTCAATTGAACGTTTTCAGGGTACCGTGTGCGAGTAGAACATGAGTGAGCATTTCACGTCGCGTGCGAGATATGTGATAGGCCCGGACGGCAGCCCGTTGACGGTGGCCGACCTTCCACCTGCAAACACACGCCGCTGGGTCATCCGGCGCAAGGCTGAAGTGGTCGCGGCGGTGCGCGGCGGTCTTTTGAGCCTGAGCGAAGCTTGTGAACGCTACAGCCTGACCATCGATGAATTTCTGAGCTGGCAGCGGTCCATCGAAAAACATGGCCTCCCCGGCCTGCGGGCCACGCGGGTTCAGGAGTATCGCGGCTAATGTGAGACCGTTAGCCGCCCTTCCCTCTCGTGACGAATTCTGGTACAAAAAGAGAACAAACAACGGTCTGCCGGCGCGACGGCCGGTTGCGCATGACCGCCCTTAGACATCGGAACCAGAATGCGTCTGCCTCTTGCGCCAATCTCCCGGCAAGTGTGGGAGCAAAAGTATCGTTTCGCGCCAACCGCTGATCGCACGGAAACCCGTGTCGAGGATACGTGGCGCCGCGTCGCCAAGGCCGCAGCGAGCGTTGAGCCCCCGCAGTCCCGCGGAACGTGGGAGGCGCGGTTCTACGACGCGTTATCGGATTATCAGTTTCTGCCCGCCGGGCGGATCCTCTCCGGCGCGGGTACGGGGCGCAGCGTGACGCTGTTCAACTGCTTCGTCATGGGCGAGATCGCCGATGACATGGCCTCGATCTTCGAGAACGTGAAGGAAGCCGCGCTGACAATGCAGCAAGGGGGCGGTATCGGTCACGACTTCTCAACGCTGCGGCCGAAGGGCGCGCCGGTGAAGGGCGTCGGGGCGGATGCCTCCGGGCCTGTGAGCTTCATGAATGTGTGGGACGCGATGTGCCGCACGATCAAGTCCGCCGGCTCTCGTCGCGGCGCGATGATGGGCACGCTGGCCTGCGATCACCCGGATATCGAGCGCTTCATCGAGGCGAAGGCCGACCCTGACAGGCTGCGCATGTTCAACCTGTCTGTGCTTGTCAGCGACGCTTTCATGGAAGCCGTCGCGAAGGACGCCGACTGGCCGCTCAGCTTTGGTGGCGTACATTACAAAACACTGCCCGCCCGGACACTGTGGGACAAGATCATGCGGTCGGCTTATGACTATGCCGAGCCGGGCGTGATCTTCATTGACCGCGTGAACCGGCGCAACAACCTGAATTACTGCGAGACGATCCACGCAACCAATCCCTGCGGCGAACAGCCTCTGCCGCCCCACGGCGCATGTCTGCTTGGATCGATCAACCTGGCCGCGCTTATCGATAAGCCATTCACTGATAAGGCAGTGCTGAACGAATCGCGATTGGCCGAGCTGGCAGGCATAGCTGTGCGCCTGCTGGATAATGTCATTGACGTCTCTGGATATCCGCTGGAGGCGCAGGCACGCGAGGCGCGGGCGAAGCGGCGGCTTGGCATCGGCGTGACCGGCCTTGCGGACGCCCTGATTCTCTGCGGCAAACACTACGGGACCGATGAGGCGGTGACGCTCGCCGCGCGCTGGATGAGTGTGATCCAACAAAGCGCGTACCTCGCGAGCACCAATCTGGCTCACGAAAAGAACGCCTTCCCGCAGTTCGATGCAGACAAATATCTCGCGACGGAGAGCGCGGCGGCATTGCCCGAGGATGTTCGCGGCGCAATCCGGGAGAAGGGTCTGCGCAACGGTCTGCTCACGTCAATAGCACCGACGGGAACCATCTCGATTGTCGCCAATAACATCTCCAGCGGCATTGAGCCGGCATTCGACTTCACCTACCGCCGCAAAATCCTGCGCGATGACGGCACGGCGGATGAGGAATGCGTCGAGGACTATGCCTATCGGCTGTTCCGTGAGACCTACGGCCCGGAGGCACCGCTGCCTGAGACATTCGTCAGCGCCACGCAACTGCAACCGCGCCAGCATCTCGCGATGCAGGCTGCGCTGCAGCCGCATGTTGATGCAGCGATCTCCAAGACCATCAATTGCGCGCAGGACATCCCGTTCGAGGCGTTCAAGGATATTTACTGGCGCGCCTACCAGGCGGGGCTTAAAGGCTGCACGGTTTACCGGCCCAATGCGGTAACCGGCGCGGTGTTGAGCAGCAGCGGAGCCGGGCAAGCGGCTGAGGAGGATGAAAGTTCGCGCGAGTGGCCACAACAGCAATCGCTCGAACTAGCGGCGCCGGTTCAATCTCCGGGCAGCGGCAAAGCTGAGGTCGTCTACATGTCAGCCCCGCTCGAACGTGACGCGGCTCTGCCAGGCTATACCTATAAGTTGAAATGGCCCGGCTCCGGCCACGCGATATATGTGACCATCAACGACATCGTGCAGGACGGCCGCCGCCGCCCGTTCGAGATCTTCATCAACTCGAAAAATCTGGAGCACTACGCCTGGACAGTCGCGCTGACCCGGATGATCAGCGCTGTCTTCCGGCGGGGCGGCGACGTCTCCTTCGTCGTCGAGGAACTGAAAGATGTTTTCGACCCTCGCGGCGGCCACTGGCTTGGCGGGCGCTACGTCCCGAGCTTGCTTGCGGCCATCGGCGAGGTCGTTGAGCGGCACATGATCGACATCGGCTTCATCCAGCGCGATGAGAACGTTCGCACCGGCGTCCTGCCGAAGGCGGTTGGCGCGGGCGCAAACCAGTCGGCCGGCAGCGAAAAGTTATTTTGCCCGCAATGCGGACGGCCGGCGATGATTTTCCGGGAGAGCTGCCTGGTTTGCCGGGAATGCGGCTATTCGAGCTGCAGCTAGTGCATCCACGCATTCATTCGCTTCACCAATCAGCGAGTCCGAGAGTGAACGAATGCGTCCAAGATGCACGCGCAAAATCGTGTTTCTAGTGCAGTTTCCGACACAGACACTTGAAGGAGAGGGTGTTGCAAGCGTGGGTCAAGTGTCTGTGTCGCTGCACTAGCGGGCAATCCGAACAGCGGTTTCAATTTCTTGTAGATCGCGCCCGAAAGTGTACGCAACTACTCCTTCGGCTTGCTGAACACCGTACGCCAAAAGTCATAGGCCGCGAGGATCAAGCCTACCGAAACAAGGATTATAAGATCCGGCTCGGCGACCCAGATCAAGATCACGGCGTTGAAGATGATCAAGCCGAGCA
>CAYXPZ010000020.1:0-27476 GCA_964466965.1 uncultured Hyphomicrobiaceae bacterium | reverse complement strand
TCCGGCTCGGCGACCCAGATCAAGATCACGGCGTTGAAGATGATCAAGCCGAGCAATCCGATAAAGGCGAAGATCTTATCGCTGAGCGACATAGCCACGTCCTTCGTCTAGCACCGCATCCATTCTGATTCAACCGTGGTGCGGCTCTATCTCTTCGATTTGTCGCACACTTGATCCGAAAACCGGTTTCCGCCTTCCGGATTGCGCTTTAAAGCTTCATCGCGCGGCAGCCCAAACTCACGATCGCTCAGACACCTGCTCCACCAGCCAGTTAGCCGTGCGCAGCAAGCGGCCATCGTCAAGGCGCGGCCCCACGAGCTGGACCCCCATCGGCAGACCCTCGGCATCAAGCAGCGGCACGCTCACGCACGGCACTCCGCAATATGTCCACAGCGCATTAAAAACCGGGCTGCCAGTGCTCCCAAGCCCGTAAGGCGCAGGCCCTGCGCTGGCGGGCGTCAGAATCGCGTCGTAGCGCGCGAAAATTTCATCCAGCCCGGCTGTCAGCACCTGACGCATCTCCACAGCGGTGTTGTAATCGACGGCGCTCACATCACGACCCTCAGCAATCATCTCGCGGATGACCGCGCTGGCCTGATCCGGCCCCCGATCGACAAGCGGGCCATAATTCTTCGCAATATCGGCAACCTGAAGCATGCGCTGCCAGGTCCACGCCTTCTTGAACACCTCGGGCAAATCGACTGTGTCGCACTGTTCCGCCAACGCTTCGGCCAACTCGGCAAAAGCCGCCTTGGTGGTGCTCTCGGCATGCTCGTCCCAGACCGGCGTCTTGACGAAAGCAAGGACCGGCTGGGCGGGCGGGGCGCTGACGGCGGTAGCGTGCATCGAGCCGCGCGAGCGCGGGCGCATGTCGCGATCTTGCGCGTCATAGGCGCTGATTGCGTCGGTGATCAGCGCGAGGTCTTCAACCGAGCGGGCGAATACGCCGGGCGTGTCGAGCGGTGGCGACTGCATCAAGACGCCGGTGCGCGAGACCGCGCCGTGGGTCGGCTTGAAACCATAGACCCCGCAGAAGCTGGCCGGCCGGATGATGGAACCTGCGGTCTGCGTCCCTACGGCGAGCGGGACCATGCCCGCGCCCACAGCCGCCGCCGAACCGGACGACGAGCCGCCCGGCGTGCGCTCGGGGTCGTGCGGGTTGCGGGTCTTGCCGGGCGCATAGACCGCAAGTTCCGCCGTGACCGCCTTGCCCATGATGACCGCACCGGCCTGACGCAACTGCGCGACGATGGCGGCATCGGCTTTGGGGCGACGCCCTTCATGGAGCGGCGTGCCATTGCATGTCGGCATATCGCGCGTGTCGATGATATCCTTGATCGCCACCGGGACGCCATGGAGCGGTCCAATCTCATGGCCCGCCTCGCGCCATTCATCGAGCCGGCGCGCCTGTCCAAGGGCATACTCCGGGTCGAGATAGGCCCACGCCTGAACCTCGGGATCGCGGGCCTCGATCCGCGCCAGGCATGCGCTCACCATCTCCTGCGCAGTCACCGTCCCGTCAGCCATCCGGCGCGCGGCCTCGCAGGCCGTCAATCCGCAGAGTTCATCGACCGAGTTGCCGGGCCGCAGCCCTTTGAACGCGTCAGTTGCCATACAAGACTCCTGGCAGCCACATCGCGATGCCTGGGAACTGATACAGCAGGAACATCGAGAGGAATATCATCAGCAGGAACGGCATAACGCCAGCGAAAATCTGCATCAACCGCACATGCGGCGGCGCCACCCCTTTCAGATAATACGCGGACATGGCCATCGGCGGCGTGAGGAACGAGGTCTGCAGATTCAGCGCGATCAGGATGCCGAAGAACAGCGGGTCGACTCCGAAAGCCGGCAGAAGCGGCAGGAAAATCGGCACGAAGATGATGATGATCTCGGACCACTCAAGCGGCCAGCCGAGCAGGAAGATGATGACCTGCGCCAGCAGCAAGAACATCCACGGCTCCAGATTGAGCCCAAGTACGAACTCGCTGATCAGCTCTTCGCCGCCGAGATAAGAGAACACAGAGGCGAATGTCCAGGACCCGACAAACAGCCAGCACACCATCGCCGAGGTGCGCACCGTGAGGTAGACCGACTCGCGCAGCTTGTCCTGATTGACGATGCGCCACATCATCATGCCGGCCAAACCGGCGAAAAAGCCGATATCAAAAGCGCGAAAGTTGGTCTCGTGGCGCGAAAACATCTCATTGAGTTGGAAGACCTCAAACACGATCATGTACCCGGCCGCGCCTGCCAGACCGACCAACGCGCCCTGCCCGCCGAAAACGAACATGCGCGCGATCTCCGGCCGGCGTGGCTGCAGCGTGCCGAGCAGCGCGGTGCGCGAGAGAAGGCCTATGATCACCGCGACGGCGAGCATGGTGCCGGCCCGGATCAAGAAGCCCGGCTCATCTGGCATCGGCACGCCGACATAACTGACCAGCGCAGCGCGCACGACGACATAGCCGAAGGTGAGCAGCAGCGTCACCGCGCCGCCGTAGCCCAGGATATAGCAGAACGTGTCAAAACCGCTCCAGCGCCACCCGGCCCAGGGCGCCGTCTCGCTACCGTCATTGATCGAAGCCGCCCGGTATGCCACAGCCAGAACGATACCGCCGAGCGCGCCGATCGCGGCGGCTTCGGATGGCGTAGCCAGCCCGAACAAAATCGCGCCCAGCACGGACACGATCAGGAAGAACAGCGGGAAAAACGACGTTGCGAGCATGGCGAACATCTGCCCGCGCGTGACATCGGGCACATCTTCCGGCCTCGGCTTCGGCGCAAGTGCTGGATTTATGAGGACCCGCCCGATCACATAGAGAAGATAAAGTCCGGCGAGCATGAAGCCGGGTAGGAGCGCACCGGCATAGAGCTTGACGACCGAGACGTTGGAGGTGGCGGAATAGACGATCAGCATGATGCTGGGCGGGATCATGATCCCGAGGCAGCCGCCCGCGCAGATTACGCCTGAGGCAAAGCTGGTGTCGTAGCGCGCCTTCAGCATCGCCGGCAGAGCCAGCAGCCCCATCAGGGTAACGACCGCGCCGATGATGCCGGTCGCGGTTGCGAACAGCGCACAGGTGATGATTGCTGCGATCGCCATGGACCCGGGGATCGAGCGCGCAGAGATGTTCAGCGTGTAGAATAATCGGTCAACGATGTTCGCGCGTTCGACGATATAGCCCATGAACAGAAACAGGGGCACGGCCGTGAGCACGTCGTTGGCCATAACCGAATAGGTTTGGTTGACCAGCAGGTCGAAGATGCGGTTGTCGAACACCGTGTTCATGCGCTCGGGGTCGTAGTAGGCATAGTAGCCGAAGCCGACACCCATCGCGATGAGCGTGAAAGCGATCGGAAAGCCGAGCAGGATCAGGAGGATGAAAATCCCCAGCATCAAGACGGCGATTTGAGGATCGGTCATCTATCGAACTCTCTCTTCACGCTTTCGCTCGGTTTTTGAACATCGGTTGCCTCGCTGCCGTGGCGGATAATATCCGCGGTATCACCTTCGAGCAGCCGGTCTTCCATCTCCTTCACATCTTCGATCTGCCGCGGCCAAGCGCCTTCGCGCATGCACACGATGCAACGGCACACTTGTGCCAGGCCCTGCAGGAAGAGAAGGATACCGGCAGCAACGATAATGAGCTTGAACTGGAAAATCGGGACATTCGCCGGGCTCATCACGCTGACTTCCAGGTAGCGCAGCGAGCGTTCGGCGTATTGCCACCCGGCAATGACTAGCGCCGTCACGCCGGGGAAGAAGAACACGATGTAAAGAAACAATTCGATAGCGGCCTGCGTTCTCGGCGGCCACAGCCGGTAGATCACGTCGCCGCGCACATGTCCGTCGCGCGATAAGGTGTAGGCGCCGGCCATCATGAACAGCGAACCGTACATCATGTATGTCAAATCAAACGCCCAAGAGGTTGGCTGGCGCAGCAAATAGCGCACGAAAACCTCGTAGGACACAGCCAGCGTCATGATGACGATGCACCACGCAAACGCCTTGCCGAACCAAGCGGAGATGCGATCGACGAGGGTTATGAAACTGAGCACGTTTAAGCTGACTCCAGATTAAGCCTTGAAAACCCCGAACTCTATGCGAGACGTCTGGCCCACGCGGCGAGGCGAGGGGTCGCCCCGGGCGGAGCGTCATGTTTCCCGCGGCGCTGAGGAGGCGGCCGCCATAAGACGGCCGCCCCATCTGATGTCTCGCGTCAGTTGCTGGATTTAGAAGCCCAGCCGACCCGGGAAGTAATGCTCATAGGCGAGCTTGTAGTCGGCTGAGTTCAGCAGATCGTAGTAGGCAACCCGCTCTGCCCATGCCTTCTGACTGTCGACCACGCGCTTGAAGAAGTCGTCTTGGGTCAGGTCTTCCAGCACATTATCCCAGGACTTGAGCTGTTCTTCCATCACGCTCTGCGGCGTACGATGGACGGTCACGCCGCCTTCGTCCTGCAGCCACTGCAGGTCTTTCGAGTATTGATCCATCGCGGTCGCATAGTTCGAGGTGTTCGCCGCTTCTGCCGCGTGTTCGATGATCGCCTGCAGATCGGGATCAAGGCTCTCGAACTTGTCTTTGTTGACAGCGATTTCGAAGAACTCTGCCGCCTGGTGATACGAGCCAAGCATATAGTGGGAGCGCACATCATGCGCGCCGAAGTCGCGGTCCGAGCTCGGGTTATTGAACTCGAACGCGTCGATCACGCCGCGCTCCAGCGCCGGGACGATTTCGCCGCCGGGAAGCTGCGTCACCGACACGCCCATGCCCTGCATGATGTCTGTGGCCAGGCCGACTGTGCGGTACTTCAGGCCATTCATCTGCTCGGCGGACTCGATCGGTTCAGTAAACCAGCCAAGCGGCTGCGTCGGCATCGGGAAGCAGAAGAAGCCGACCAGGTTCAGCCCGAGGATGTCCTGGATCAGCTCGTTGTACAGCTCCTTGCCGCCACCCGCGTGAATCCAAGCCAGCACCTGCGCCGCATTCGCGCCGAACACCGGGCCGGTGCCGAACAGCGAGGCCGCTTTGTTCTTGCCGTACCAGTAGGCCGTCACGGTATGGTTCATGTCGAGGACGCCGTCGGCCACCGCGTCTTGCACCTGGAACGCCTTCACGACGGCGCCGGCCGGCAGCAGGTCGATTTTGATGCGGCCACCGGACATTGCTTCCACGCGGTCGACATACTCTTGCGCGAAGCCCTGCCATACGTTCTGCGCACCCCATGAGGTCTGCATTTTCAGGGTGACCGGCGCACCGCGCACGATGTTCGGCATCGCCACTGCGCCCGTAGCGCCGGCTGTGGCGGCCACAGCGCTGCCCTTCAGGAATTTGCGGCGTGAGACAGTCTGGTCGGTCTTGCTGTCAGACATTTGTTCCTCCCAGGATCAAAGTAGAGCGATTTCTATGATCGTTAGTGTAAGCAGCGCGCTAGCCGCGCCGATAGGGGATGACTTGGCTCGCAGGCCGACAGAAAGCATGCCCAAGGCACAGCCAAGCCAATGAAGCGGCACATGCCCCTTCGAAGCATATACCATCGGAATATCGCCGCGCGCGCAAGCCTTTATCATATCAAACGCGCCGAAAGTCGAAGAGGTCGAAGCCAATTACCCACGCGCGATAAACGGGTCCGTAACGCGATCGCGCCGGGCGTTGCGAGGTCACATTAAATTGAGGTCGCCACAGCCGTGGTTGCTCTTATCTCTCAGGGTGGCAATCTCTGGGGCGTGGCAACGCAGTCACGCGTCAGCCGCCGACCCAAAGTGAAAAGCGCCAGCAGAATGATGAACATGACCGTGTGGGCACAGACCCTCAACATACTCCGGCTAATGACCGCGCTTGGGGTTTTCATCCTTGCCATGGGGGCGGAACTCTACGCGCAAGGGGCGGGGCAAAACCCGAGCGCGCTTGAAGCGCTGGTTAACAGCGGCTCATCTCAAGCGCAATCGCAGCCCGCCGAACGCAAAGTACGCATCGAACTCCTTTCGGAAACCGCGACCATCCGCGCTGGCCAGCCGTTCTGGGTCGCACTGCGTCAGGATATCGTGCCTGAGTGGCATACATACTGGGAAAATCCAGGCGACTCGGGCGAACCGACCCGCATTGAGTGGGAGTTGCCCAAGGGGTTCACCGCTTCGCAAATTCGCTGGCCTGCGCCAGAGGCGATCCGCGTTTCCAGCCTGATGAATTACGGCTATTCGGATGAGGTATTGCTGCTTGTCCGCGTGACGCCGCCCGCACGGCTGGAGACGGATCGGGTTACCCTGAAAGCCGATGCGCGCTGGCTGGTCTGCGAGGAAATTTGCATTCCCGAAGAGGGCGACGCGGAACTGAACCTGACGGTAGCAGACGCCGGCATGCCGCTTGCGCCGGGCGCCGGCGCCGCGCAAATCGCTTCGGCGGTTCGCGCGCTGCCGAAGGAAGCACCCTGGCCTGTTTCACTTACAGTTGCGCCCGAGAAGCTGGCGCTTTCGGTTCAGGCAGCCGATTTGCGCGCGGGCAGCGTCGACTCGATGCGCTTTTTCCCGCGCGCGTGGGGGCTGATCGCCAATGCGGCACCGCAGCAGCTTGACTGGCGCCAAGACGGGCCGCGGTTGGTGCTTGCGCGCGGCGAGTTGAAGAGCCAACCGATCGACAGGCTCGAAGGGCTGCTGCGTGTTACTCGTGCCGACGGTACGCGCGACGCCTACGAGATCGCGGTGACGCCCAGCGAGGAAGTCGCAGCCCTCGCTCCGGCTAGCTCCGGCAGCGGGCCTGCAGGGGGGTTGACCCTTTGGCAGGCGGCGGGGTTTGCCTTTCTGGGCGGCCTCATCCTCAACTTCTTTCCATGCGTATTCCCCGTCCTCTCTATGAAAGCGCTGAGCCTGGCGCGCGGTGGCGATGCCCGGGGCCACCGCAGCCATGCGCTCGCCTATCTGGGCGGCGTGATGATGAGTTTTGCTGTGTTGGCCGGGGTGCTGCTAGCGCTACGGGCCACTGGCGCGGCATTCGGCTGGGGCTTTCAGTTCCAGTCGCCCTGGTTCGTGCTGGTGATGGCTGCGCTATTCTTCGCGCTGGGCCTGAGCCTGTCTGGCGTGTTCAACTTCGGTGGCGCCGTGATCGGCGTGGGCGACTCGCTGACGCGGCGTGCCGGCGCTTCCGGCTCATTCTTCACCGGGGTGCTTGCCAGCATTGCCGCCACCCCCTGCACCGCTCCTTTCATGGGCGCAGCGTTGGGTTACGCCATTGCTCAGCCAGCGGTTGAAGCCGCGACCGTGCTGATGGTGCTCGGCGTCGGCTTTGCTGCACCGATGACGCTTCTCAGCCTGTCCGGCGCGTTCGCGCGATTGCTGCCGAAGCCGGGGCCGTGGATGGAGACGCTCAAACAGTTTCTGGCCTTCCCGCTTTATGCTTCGGCCGTCTGGCTGGTCTGGGTGCTGAGCCTACAGACCGGGGCGGACGGCGTTCTGGCCGCTGGCGCAGTGCTGTTGGCCATTGGCTTCGCCGCGTGGCTTGTCGGCATGACGCAAGCGCGGCGGGTTTTCCGCTATGCAGCGGCGGCCAGCATGATTGTCGCGGCGTTTGCCCTGGCTGCGCCCATGATGAACGCGGCTACGAACGCCCCCACCGCGACAACCCAGACCAGCGCAAGCATTGCTGAACGCGCCGAACCGTTCTCGCTGGCACGGCTGGAGGAGTTGCGCACCCAAGGCCGCCCTGTGTTCGTCAACTTCACGGCAGCATGGTGTATCACCTGCAAAGTCAATGAAGAGGTCGCGCTGAAATCCGAAGGGTTCCGCCAGGCGTTGGAGCGCGGCAACATTGCCTATCTCGTCGGCGACTGGACCAATCAAGATCCAGAAATCTCGCAGATGCTGGAGACGTTCGGTCGCGCGGGCGTACCGCTCTACCTGCTTTATGCCGGCAATGGCCAGCCGCCTGAGGTGCTGCCGCAGATCCTCACCGAGGGCATGATGCTGCGCCGCTTGGCGGCGGTCTCCGAAATTCGCACATCGCAGAATTGAGACATCGATGTTTCCATATCGGCGACGTCAAAGGAGGACTCTGAGCATGCCAGCAACCTTGAAAACGCTTCTGATGACAGCCGCTTCGCTCTTGATCGCTGCGAGCTTCGAGCAGGCCGTGTCCGCAGCGCCCAAGATCGGCGCGCCAGCACCGGAATTCACGGCAACGGACGCGAACGGCAGAACCCATTCGCTGAGCGATTTCCGTGGCAGGACGGTCGTGCTGGAATGGACCAATCATGATTGCCCGTATGTGCGCAAGCATTACGAAACCGGCAATATGCAGGCGCTCCAGCAGGACGCGACTGAAGACGGTGTCGTCTGGCTATCGATCATCTCCTCAGCGCCCGGCAAACAGGGACATGTCAGCGCAGAGCAGGCCGCCGAGCTGACTGAGACACGCGACGCCGCGCCGACCGCGGTGCTGCTCGATCCGGAAGGCAAGATCGGCCGTGCTTACGAGGCGCGCACAACACCGCATATGTACGTGATCACGCCGGATGGCACGCTGGTCTATAAGGGTGCGATCGACGACCGCCCAACGGCGCGGCACTCCGATATAGAGGGGGCACGCAATTACGTGCGTGAGGCCCTCGCGGCGATGGAAAACGGGGAGGACATCGCCAAGCAAGTGACGCGGGCCTATGGCTGCTCGGTGAAATACGGCAGCTAAACAAAAAACGAAGCCGGGACGGCACGCATCCCGGCTTCGTCGTTTGTTGACGCTTTGACCGCGGGCCAGCTCCGCAGCAAGATTTACGCCGCATCGTTGCGCTTCGTGCGGTGATCGCTGTAACGCCCCCACGGTCCATGGACGATCAACGCGCCCATCAGGTCCGGCTCGCGCCGAAGTTCAACCACCTCCGCAGCCCGTTTCGCTTCATGCGGATGGGCAGGCGCCGCCTCAGGCTCAGACGTCGGCTTGCCATTGCGCACGACCTTGCCGATCTCCGCGCGGTTGATCCCAAGATCATTCAGCAGCCGATCATCCATCGCTTCCAGCTCGCGCCGGGCTGCACGCTGGCGCTGAAGCCGGTGCAGCCACCGCGTAAGCCGCAGGACCGGCAAGACGAGCCGGCGCGCCGCCACAATCAGCCCGCGTGCGGCAAGGCCAGCTAGGTGACGGACTTCGTCAGAACGGGCTTTGTGCGCCGCTCGGATGTAGGATTGATATGCTGAAACGTCTCTTGATCCGTTGGGAAACTCCATTTCGGTCCTCCAATCGTTGCCTGTGACTATCGAGCACTGCGGCAACGATGCGGAAGGCCAATGCATAAGTCCAACGAATAGTTTTTATGCTCAACATCACAAAATTTGATGATTGAGAGCGCCTCATTGATTAGCCAGGCAAATGCATGATAGGTTACTCTTCAATGCCACGAATGGATGAATGATGATGCCCGTGCTTGAACCGGAACTGCTCCAGACCTTCGTCGCCATCGCGGAAACCGGCCGCTTCACCGAGGCGGCGAAGCGGGTCGGCCGCACACAATCAGCGGTGAGCATGCAAATCAAGCGGCTGGAAGAGACCATCGGCCGGTCACTGTTCGTGCGTGACGGGCGTTCGGTGAAGCTTTCGTCCGACGGCGAACTGCTGCTCGGCCATGCGCGCCGGGTGCTGCGGGCGCACGAAGAGGCGCTTTCAGTGTTCCATCCGTCCGAACTCACCGGGGCGGTCACCATCGGCGCTCCGGACGAATACGCGGTCGCCTTCCTCCCAAAGATCCTGCGCAGCTTCGCCGAGACCCATCCCCAGGTCCATGTGAACGTCGTCTGCGAGCCGACCCGCAGCCTGCTGCCGAAGCTTGATCTGGACGAGATTGACTTCGTCCTCTTCACCGAAGGCGGCGAAGTCGACCGGGACGACGGCAAAAGCGATCCGATCCTGTTGCGCGAGCCCGTAGTGTGGGCGACATCCGACAAGCATTGTGTCCATCAGGACGATCCAGTCCCGCTCGCGCTATTCCAGCCCGGATGCCGCTTCCGGCAGTGGGCGGTCAGCGCGCTTGCCGATGCCGGCCGCGGCTACCGCATCAACTACACCAGCGTGAGCTTTGCCGGAATCGAAACCGCGATGCGCGCCGGTCTGGCGGTTGGCGCCATTCCGCGCTCCAACGTGACGCCGGGCATGCGCGTTCTTACCGAGCGCGATGGCTTCCCCGCCTTGCCGGACTACGCGCTGGCCGTACGCCGGGCAAAGGGCGCGACTTCGTGCATCCATGACCGGTTGGAGGACCACATCATCGACTGCTTCCGACACGGACCGCCGCGCGAGGTCGCGGCCTGAGGGCTATCACGCGAATGTGTCCGCGCAGCGGTGCGAAAATCTCGACATTTGCAGAACCATGTTCCAACTAGGTAAGGGAGAGCGCATTCAAGCTGAACATGGATCACCCGGAGCAGCGGTTTGGCCACGACACAGACCACACAACCTAAACTCGATGACATCGACCGCAAGATCCTGCGCATCATGCAGCAGGACGCGACGATTTCGTTTGAGCGGCTGGCGAAAAAGGTCAGCATTTCGAAGACCGCGGTGTGGAACCGCATCCAGCGGCTGCAGCAGTCGGGCGTGATTGTCCGCCAGGCCGCAATCGTGGACGGCCGCCGGGCTGGTCTGCGCGAGGTGTTCTTCGTGACGATCCGCACCAACAGCCATGACGCTGGCTGGCTGGAAAATTTCCACCGGGCCATTCAGGAGATGCCCGAAATTCAGGAAGCCCACCGTCTGGCGGGCGAGATCGATTATCTGTTGAAGGTGCGCGTCCCCTCAACCGCAGAGTTCGACGCGTTTTATAAACGACTGATCGCGCGCATCTCGATCTACAACGTGACAAGCAGCCTCTCGATGGAGGTGCTGAAGGACGAGACCGCGCTGCCGGTCTGATCCGCTTCGGCCTTTTGGCCATCACCGGAAAGGAAAGCGGCACTCACTGCGCCGCGTCGCGAGCCTCTTTGAGCCAGACTTCGACGCGGTCAGCATTGGCCTCGATCCATTCGCTTGCATGGCGGACAATATCCTCCGGCTCGTCCTCGCCGGCATGCATTTTGGCGTTCTGCGCGAAAATGTCGGCCACCGGGACACGTGCCCGTTTCAGTAACGTCTTGACCGCCGGGTTCGCTGTCAGGAAATCGTTGTTCGCCACCGGGCGAATATCATTCGCTTCCCAGCCGAGCGCGCACGGATCGGCCACGCACCCGGTGATATCGTCATGGGTGGTCTCATCGGTTGCATTCGGCATTTCAATCCAGACGACATCCTTGCCCGGCTTCAAGATGCCGACGGTCCAGTTCGGGGTCCATGTATAGAACAAGATCGGCTTGCCCGCTTTGTAGCGCCCGAGCGCGTCGGCCATCGCGGAGCTGTAGCCCGCTTTGATCGGGTTGATGTGATCGCGCAGACCAAGCGTGTCCAAATGTTCGGCGATCCGCAGCTCGCAGCTCCAGCCCGGAGGACAGGCAACCAGATCGGCTTTTCCGTCGCCGTCGGAATCGAAGGCTTCCCTGATTTCGGGCGTCTTGAAGTCGTTGATATTGGTGATGCCGAACTTTTCCGCGGATGCCTTGTCAACGAGGTAGCCCTGCATGGCACCGCCCTTGGCGACATAGCCGATCTTGCTCGCGCCTTCCTCGAAGGCGTCGGCGTAGACCTCGGCAAACGGGAACCACGCATTCACCCACAAGTCCACATCGCCCAGTCCGACCGCGCGATAAAAAACCGGGTTATCGAGCGTCTCGAACTCCCCGACGTCATAACCAAGCTTTTCGAGCAACTGCTTGTAGATCTCGGCCTGGAACCAGCCGGTGTTCCAGGTCGGGCGCGCCATGTTGATTGTCTTGCCGTTCCCAGGCTGTTGCGCGCTCGCGGCCGTAAAGGCGGCGCCTGCCACGATACCGAGGGCTGCTGCCGCCCAACAAATCCACCGCGCAAAAACCGTAAAGCCACTCATGGGGTTTCCTTTGTCGTGGGGTCTGGACCGCAGAGAGGACAGCAAAGCGCGACATCACTCAAGCATGAATACGTCCTAGGGACGCGAATTTGACATTTGAATTCCGCTTGCAGCCAGGCTCTCGCTCACATGTCAAATTCAAAAGCTTCACGAGATTCATAAACCTGTGAGGGGTCTCTTGATCCAGACATTCGCTCGGGCGGATGCTGCGCGCGTGAGGCCAGTGTTTTAATCGCATCACTAGACGCGCTCTTGTGGTGCTAACGCCACAGTCATTCGCGGCGGTTCATGTGGAGGGCGCTGATATGCTTTAGACGCATGCAGCGACGCCGTGACTGAGGCGCAACCGGGTTGGCGCAGAAAAGTCTTTACAAGCCCGCCTTTGACTTTTACGCCACGCATTCCGATTTTCCGAACAAGCTGCACACTTCAACGCCGCTCCTGCGGGAGGTATGCCAATGGACCCGTTTTCCTGCGCCGCAGATTTGCTCGCCCATCGCACGCCGGATGGACCGGTTTT
Source organism: uncultured Hyphomicrobiaceae bacterium (assembly GCA_964466965.1). GTDB lineage: Bacteria > Pseudomonadota > Alphaproteobacteria > Rhizobiales > Rhodomicrobiaceae > Dichotomicrobium. The sequence goes on along the minus strand of CAYXPZ010000020.1, from coordinate 15,002 downwards.
GTGCACGCGTCCGCGTGCCGCCGCGCGGGCGGTCAACTGGTTCAACGAGAGCTTTCCCGGCCGCACGCTCTACGCGGTGAAGGCCAACGACGCGCCGGATATCCTCGCCGCACTTCATGCGGCCGGTTTGCGCGACTTCGATGCCGCATCGCTGGATGAGATCGCCTGCGTGGCCGCGCTGCCCGGCGCACGCGCACATGTCATGAACCCGGTGAAGTCGCGGACGCTGATCCGGTCGGCCTATTTCGATTATGGCGTGCGCACCTTCGCCTTCGACAGCGCCGAGGAATTGGAGAAAATCGTGAGCGAAACGGGCGGCGCGCGCGACCTAACGCTGATGCTGCGGATCGTCTGTCCAAACACGCACAGCGAAATCCCGTTGGAGGGCAAATACGGCGTGGCGCTTAGCGATGCGGCCGATCTGCTGATGCGCGCGCGCGCTGCTGCAGACCGGCTCGGTCTGACCTTCCATGTTGGCTCGCAGGCAATGTCGCCAGAAGGCTTTGGCGAGGCGCTGCGCGTGACGGCCCGTTATATCGCCACCGCGCCGGCGCGCATTGACCTGGTCGATGTCGGCGGCGGGTTCCCGGCCCGCTATCCCGGGCTGGAGCCGCCCCCGCTCAGTGCTTTCGTCGCGGCGATCGCCGAGAGCTTTGACCGGCTCTGGGTTGGCGAGGCGTGTGAATTGTGGGCTGAACCGGGTCGCGCATTGGTCGCGGAGGCGGAATCGGTACTGGTGCGCGTGGAGGCCCGCAAGGGCCACACCCTCTACATCAATGACGGCGCATTCGGCACGTTATTCGACGCCGCGCATGCGAACTTCACCTTTCCGGCCCGCGCGCTGCGCGCTGGCGGCGCGGTGATGGAGGGGCCGCAGACCGGCTTTGCGCTGTTCGGCCCCACCTGCGACAGCTTCGATTATCTGCCAGGACCGTTTATGCTGCCTGCTGACATCGCCGAGGGCGATTACATCGAGATTGGCAATATCGGCGCGTATGGGCATGTGATGGCGTCGCCCTTCAATGGTTTTGGCAGATATGAGCGCGTGACGCTTACCGACGCGCCGATGTTGAGCATGTACGCGGAAGACGCCGAGGCTCAGCCCGCCGAGACAGCGGGCGCGCTGGGCTAAAGCGATGCCCCTCACCTATCGCCCGCCGGAGGACGGGTTTCTGGGCCTCACTGCAGAAGAGGCCGGTCCCCCGGAACACGCGGGCGCTCTCATCATACCCTTCGGCATGGAAAAAGCCGTCAGCTTCGGCGGCGGGACAGCGCGCGGGCCGGAGGCGATCATTGCGGCTAGCCCGCAGCTGGAATTCTTCGACGATGAGCTATGGTGCGAGCCGTATCGGCAATTCGGCATCGCCACCCTGAATGCGCCGGACATCGCGAAGACGGCGGCCGAGGCGCTCGACCAGATTGCCGGACTGAGCGCTGCGGCGCTTGAGGCGGGGCACCTGCCGCTGGTGCTGGGCGGAGAGCACACGCTCAGCGCCGGAGCGATCCGACCGCTGGCCGCGCGTTATCCAGATCTCGCCGTTCTGCATTTCGATGCGCATACAGACCTGCGCGACAGCTATCAGAACAACCCGTTGTCGCACGCCTGCGCGATGCGCCGCGTCCTGGAGCAGGGCGTGGACATCACCTCGGTGGGCATTCGCGCGATTTCGGTGGAGGAGGTGCCAGTGCTGAACGCACATACCGATCGCGTTCAGGTCTGGTGGGCGCGGGAGCGCGCGCGCTGGTCGGTGAAAGAGATCATTGCGCCGCTGCGCGGCCGGCCGATTTACGTCAGCCTCGATATCGACGTGCTCGATGCAGGGGTCATGCCGGCAACGGGCACCCCGGAACCTGGCGGCCTGTCATTCGACGAGGTCTGCACGGTTCTGCGCGCGGCTAGCGGCGCGGGCCGGATTGTCGGAGCGGATCTCGTCGAATTCGCCCCTATCCCCGGCTTCCACGCTTACGATTTCACCGCAGCCAAGCTGGCTTACAAAGTGTTGGCTTATGCGTTCAACACGACTTAGTTGAGCACAACGAAGTCAGTTCCCCGCCCGGTTTCCGGTCCGAGACCTTCATCCGAGATGATCAGCGAGGAGCCGGACGTCAGCATCCGCTCCAGCCGGTTTCGCAGGTGGTCCGGGATGCTCACGCGATCGAGTGCGCTGAGCGCATCCATGCCTTGGGCGGCCTCCGTCGTTAAGGCCAGCCAGCGCACATTTTCGTCGGTCGGCTCGAAGCTTTGCGCCACGTAAAGGTGGGTGCCAAGTGGCTCGTCCGGATCTGTCAGACCGATCGGCGCGTCAAAGACGGTGTCAAAGCCCTGGCGCACATAGATGTGGCCGCTGGGTGCCGGCTCGCCACGGGCATCCATAAACAGCTTTTCGCGAAGCTCGTCGGAGAACGCGCCCGTTGTCTGCAGACCGTTATCCTCCTGATAAGCCTGGATCGCCGCGCCCGTCTGCCGGCCCATGAACCCATCGATCGGACCAGGCTCGTAGCCCAACTCGCTCAACAGCGTCTGCACGTCGCGGATGCGCTCCCGGCCAAGCCGCAGCGTAATGAGGATGCGAACCGGCTCTTTCGAGCGCGCGACATAGCTTTCCAGCCGGTGCATATCGTGTTCCAGATTCGCCATCAGCAGCGCCCCTTCCTTGACCGACATCGGCTCCGGCGCGGTCGTGGCGTCACTCATAATCGCCTGGTCTTGCCGCTCGCTCAGCGCAGCGTACTTCTTCTCGCGATCCGCGCGTGCGGGCAACGCGATACTGACGACATCTCCCTTTTCGTAGGCGAGCCGTTTGCGCAGCGCCTCTTCGGCATCCATTGTCACCAGTTGAAGTGGTTGCGGCTGCAACAGCTTGCTGTGGGCGACCGGACGCGGCGAGGCTTCGTCTCGCGTCACGATGACATGCGCGCCGACCTGCGTCTTCTGAAACAGCGCGCTCGCCGAACCGCGCGGCAGACGGATGCAGCCGTGCGATGCCGGATACCCCGGCACATGGCCCGATGCATGCAGGGCGATGCCCGACCAGGTCAGGCGCTGCATGAACGGCATCGGGGCGCCCGAGTAGATGTTGGAGCGATGCCAGCGCCGCTTCTCCAGAATGCTGTAGACGCCGGCCGGTGTGGAATAGCCGCGTTTGCCCGTCGAGACCCGCGTGGTGTAGATCTGCTCCGCTCCGCGGAAAACCTGCATCTGCTGCTTTTTCAGCGACACGATGATCTTCAGGGGATCGGATGATGCGGCGGCGCTACTCGCGCCCTGAGCGCTTGCCGGCCCCGCGCCCCCTGACAATCCCGCGGCGATCAGCGCGCCTGTTACCAGCCCATAATGACGAAAGTGGCGCAGCGCGCCACCGCGAAAAGGTAAACGCAACATAACCCTGAACTCCTCGGAATGAAGACACCCCACGCGGGCGAAAAATTAGCGACGACTTCTATCCGAAAGTATGGCACGGCGCTTAATGGCCAGTGAATACCTATTATCATCAAATTGTTGTAAAAACGCCTGGGCGATGCGTTTGGGCCACCATCTGGCAGGTCAGTGCTGTTCCAGCTCTTCGCGCAGCATCTCCAGCTCAAGCCAGCGGTCTTCAGCTTCGGACAGCGCCTGATGCACTTCGCTAAGACGAGCCGTCACCCGCTCAAAGGCGTCAGGGTCGCGCGCGTACAGGTCCGGATCGGCAAGCTGATCTTCCAGCGAGCGTGCCTCGGCCCGCAGCCGCTCGATTTCCCCGGGCAGCGTTTCCAGCGCGTGTTTCTGCTTGAAGCTGAGCCTGCCGCGCGCGTTGTCGCGCTCAGGTCTTGCGTTCGCCGTCGATTTCTGCTTGCCGCTCTTTGACCTATATTTCGTAAGTTCAGCGCCCCGTTGGGCAAGCATATCGGAATAGCCGCCGGCATATTCTCGCCAGACGCCGCCGCCCTCGGGCGCGAGCACCGAGCCGACAATGCGGTCGAGGAAGTCGCGATCGTGGCTTATGAGTATAACCGTGCCCTCGTAGCTGCCGAGCATGTCCTGCAGGACGTCGAGCGTGTCAAGATCGAGGTCGTTGGTCGGCTCGTCCAGGACCAACAGGTTCGACGGCGTCGCCATTGCCCGGGCGATCATCAGCCTGGCGCGCTCGCCGCCTGAGAGCACCCGCAGCGGCGTGCCCATCTGCTCGGGCGTGAACAAAAAATCCTTCATGTAGGCAGCGACGTGCTTGCTCTGCCCGCCAACGTCGATCATGTCGCTGCCGCCGCGCGTAATGGCGTGTTTCAGCGTCTCATCCGGGTCAAGCTGGGCGCGGTCCTGCTCCAGCGTGGCCACGGCTAGGTTGGCGCCATGGCGGATGGTCCCGGCATCGGGCGCAAGATCACCAGTCAGCAGCTTCACGAGCGTGGTCTTGCCAGTGCCGTTCGGTCCGATGATGCCAAGCCGGTCGCCACGCCGCACCTTAAGCGAGAGATCGTGCACAATTGCCGTATCGTCGAAAGCCTTGCGAACATTTTTCGCCTCGATAACCAGATTGCCGGATTTTTGCGCCTCGGTCGCGCTGAACGTCGCCTGCCCCTGAACGCCGCGATAGTCGCGCCGGGCCTGGCGCAGCGCGTGCAGCTCGGCGAGGCGGCGGGTATTGCGCTTGCGCCGCGCGGTGACGCCGTAGCGCAGCCAGTCCTCCTCCCTCGCGATCTTGCGGTTCAGTTTCTGCTGGTCCCGTTCCTCCTGCGCCAGCTGCGCGTCGCGCCACTCTTCGAAGCCGGAAAAGCCGATGTCGATGCGCCGCGTGCGCCCCCGGTCGATCCACACCGTTGCGCGCGAGAGGTTCTCAAGAAAGCGGCGGTCGTGGCTGATAAGAACGAGGGCGCCGCGATAACCGCCCAGCCAGCTTTCCAGCCATTCGATGGCCGGCAGATCCAGATGGTTGGTGGGTTCATCAAGCAGCAGTACATCCGGCTTTGGCGCAAGCGTGCGCGCCAACGCCGCGCGGCGGGCCTCGCCACCGGAAAGCGTCGCGGGCGCGGCGACTGGATCGACACTAAGCTGTTCGAGCAGGCGTGCCGCAATGTGCAGGTCATCGCCCGGCGCTAGCCCCGACTCCACATAGGCAAGAACGGTGTCGTGCCCCGCCATATCCGGCTCTTGCGGCAGATACCGCACGGTCGCGTCCGGCTGGACGAAGCGCTCGCCGGCATCCGGCTCGATCAGCCCGGCAGCGATCTTCATCAGCGTGGATTTGCCCGAGCCGTTGCGCCCGACAAGGCACAGACGGTCACCGGGCGCAACCAGCATCTCCGCGCCTTCGAGAAGCGCCGTGCCGCCGAAGCTCAATTGGATGTCGTTTAGCTGGATGAGGGGCGGGGCCATGACTCGCGCTTGGTTCCCTTGGCGTTCATGGTCCTGATGTAGCTGTTGCGCCGGACGATGTCATGGGGGCGCCGGCCGCGCCACGGCAGCCGGCGCTCAGTGTGCTTACTCCACTACCGTAATCGTTACGCGTTCCGACGTGATCGGCGGTTCATGCGGCACGTGGTTCTTATCGCCGAGCAGGAGCTGGAGCGTGTGCTCGCCGGGTTCCAGGTTCAGCGTCGTCTGGGTCTGGCCGCCGCCGAAGTGGATATGGTTGTCATCCGCCGGAATGCCCTGGTCCAGCGGCGGCAGTGGTACGTCGACGAGCAGATGGTGATGGCCTGTGCCGTCCATGTCGACGCCTGCAGGCGCAACACCCATACCCTTCAGCCCAAACACGACCGTGAAGGGGCTTTTCACCTCCGCGCCGTCTTTCGGCTCGACGATATACACTTCGGCCCCTTCCGGCGCAGGCGTGCGCTCCAACGCGCTGGCAGCGCTGGTGAGCATCAGCCCAAGAATGAAGATCAATGCATATTTCATCGTGTTTCCTCCCCTGTGTCATCGGCCGAGATTAGCCGAGAAGATTATCACGGGCGCATAAGGACGTTTTTCCCCATGCGAAAAAGACATGCGCCCGAGTTTTGGTAGAATACACGAAAATCGCCGGGTATGCTCGCGTTTTGCATACCCGAATGCGAGCCGTAGCGCTGGTGCAACGTGAGTAATTATGCCTTTGGCGGGTCGCCGTCGTCCGATGCGACGTTCACCCTGTCCGCTTGTTCCATATCCAAAGGCTCTTCGTCAGTCTGCGCCAGTGCGGGCGGGTGTTCGGGGACCGGCTCCTCGGACGGCGCCTCTTCGGCCTCGACCGCCTGCGCCGCTTCGGCCTCATCTTCCTCGCTCACGTATCCCTGGCCCGGCCGGTACGCCGAAACCAAATTTTCAACCACGAGGGCGGCGTCGGTAAAGTCCTCGTCGTAATCGTTCAGCCCGTCAACATTCGCCAGGATCGGGTCGGAGCGCCACAGCGCGCGCAGCGCACGCCGGCGAACCATCTCCGGCACATCCTTCTCCATGAAGCGGGTGTAATCGGAGTCATAATCCAGCGCGTCAAAGTCGATATCGGCATAGGCGGCCTCGTCGGCCTCCACAGCCTCCTCCGCAGCCGGCTCGGCCGTGTTCTCAGCCGGCACAGCCGGCTGTTCCGGCTCTGGCTCGGCCAACCCCTCGCGCGCGGACTGCTTGCGCCGCGACCAGCGCGAGAGAAAATCCTTTTCATGCGTCGTCATTGTGAGTGTCCATTGGTTTTCGTGCGCTTGCGGCTGATAAAAATCGGCTCTTTGCCGAATTTCTCCTCGTTCAGGTCGACCTCGTCGCGCTTGCGCTTACGGAACGTCTCTTCAACGTGATGGTCGTCAATGAACTTGCCGATCATCTCCAGAAGCTCATCTGGCATGGCGATACGCTCGACCGTCTCCTCGCTGCTATCCATGTAATCCTGCGCTTCAAACGGCGACGCTGTGACCAGATGCACCTCGATCGGCGTGTCCTCACGCTCGCTCTCGCGCAGCACGACATACAGTGAGGGCGCGCTGCTTTCGATATTGGCAATATAAGCTTCGGTCTCCTTGCGGAACAGATCAAGCTGGGCGGACGTCGCCAAGTACTGTGTATATCCCGCTCCGCGCGCCAGTTCGCGCCATGTCGGGCCCTGCGGAATATCGAGCATCACACCGCTGGCACGCCAAGTCGCGTCAGCCCAGGGATTGCTGGACTGCTTACGCGTCAGGATGACGCCGATCGGAATGGCGAGACAGGTACCAGAGGGGTGTGACGGCGGGGCGTTCATGGCTGTCACCCATTTTTATTGGCGGGCCGGCCGGGAGCCGGACGCGCCGCTTCCCTCGGCCAGCTAACTTGTTTAAATTAGAATAATAACACATTACGCCGCTACGGCGAACCTGAGAACATTAAGGAGCGGGAAACGCCCGACATGACTAATACCCCGAAAAGCCGCCGGCTTCTGGTCTGCGATTGCGAAAAGACCATGGAGATCGAGGGCGGCACGCTGAGTGATGCGCTCGGCCTGTCCACCTCCCTGAATGTCAACACGCAACTCTGCCGCCGCCAGATCGACAATTACCGCGCCGCGGTGCAATCGGGCGAGCCGGTGACGGTCGCCTGCACGCAGGAAGCGCCCGTGTTCAGCGAGGTTGCGGAGGATATGGGCGGCGCGGACGTGTCATTTGTCAATATCCGCGAACAGGCGGGCTGGAGCGAAGCAGGCGCGAATGCGCAACCGAAAATGGCGGCACTTATTGCCGAGGCGGCCTATCAGCCCAATCCGACCGGGCTAACGACGCTGAAATCCGAAGGCGTGTGCCTGGTCTATGGCGCTGGGCAGCAGGCGCTCGACGTCGCACGCCAGCTTTCCGGGCGGCTGAGCGTCACGCTTGTGCTGAAGGATGCCGCCGACGCGATCCCGCCGGAGCAAGTCGATGTGCCCATCTATCGCGGCTTGATCGCCGGCGCGACCGGCACGCTTGGCGGATTCCAGATCACCTTCAACGGCCATGCGCCGATGAAGCCCTCATCGCGTGATGAATTCGCTTTTGAGGGTGCCCAGGATGATGTCCGTTCAGAATGCGATCTGATCCTTGACCTCTCCGGCGAGTCGCCGCTGTTCAGCCCCAGCCAGCGCCGCGATGGCTATTTCCGCACCGACCCGAACCAGCCCGGCGCCGTCGCCCAGGCCATGTTCGAGGTTACCGACATGGTCGGCGAATTCGAGAAGCCGCTGTATGTGCGCTACAGCGCTGACATTTGCGCACACAGCCGCAGCGGCAAGGTCGGCTGCACCAACTGCCTCGATGTGTGCCCGACTGGCGCGATCATCCCGTATGGCGAGCATGTCGCGATCGATACGGCCATCTGTGGCGGCTGCGGCCAGTGTAACGCCGTCTGCCCGACTGGCGCAGCGAGCTATGCCTATCCCCAGCGCGAAGACCTGATCGGCCGCGCGCAGACGCTGCTGAAGGCATATGCCAGCGCGGGCGGACGCGACCCGGTAATCCTCGTGCATGACCAGAGCCACGGGCGCGAGCTGATCTCGGCGATGGCGCGGTTCGGGCGTGGGCTGCCCGCGAATGTGCTGCCCTTCGCCCTGCATTCGGTAGCGATGCTCGGACACGATCTGATCTGCGCTATGGTGGCGTCGGGAGCGGGGCGTGTGGTGATGCTGGCTTCGCCGAAGCAGGCCGAAGAGCTGGAGGCGCTGCACGCGCAGGCTAACCTAGCGCAGACCTTCATGCGCGAGCTTGGCTATGGCGAGGAGGCGCGCGTCGAGGTGCTGGTCGAGGCCGACCCGGACGCCGTCGAGAGCCATCTGCACGACACGCCAGCGTCCGCGCCTGTGAGCGCGCAGCCGTTCCTGCCCATCGGCTCGAAGCGCGATATCGCCCGGATGGCCATCAGCAAGCTGCACGAAGGCGCGGGCAGCGAAGCCGAATTGATCGCCTTGCCCGAAAGCGCGCCTTATGGCCGTGTGAAGGTGGACACCGAGGCCTGCACCCTCTGCCTCGCCTGCGTCGGCGCCTGCCCCACGAGCGCACTGCTCGACGGCGAAGATACGCTACAGTTGCGCTTCATCGAGCAGAATTGCGTGCAGTGCGGTATCTGCAAGAGCACCTGCCCGGAAACCGCGATCACGCTGGAGCCGCGCTACAACTTCCGGCAAGAGGCGGGCAGCCCGATCGTCCTCAACGAAGATGAGCCGTTTGCCTGCGTGCGCTGCGGCAAGCCGTTCGGCTCAAAGAAAGCGATCGAAGGCATCATCGCCAAGCTGGAAGGCAAGCACTGGATGTTCTCGTCCGGCAAGCAAACCGAACTGCTGAAAATGTGCGACAATTGCCGCGTCGTGGCGATGGCCGAAAGCAGCAACGATCCGTTCAAGACGGGCGAGGTGCCGCGCGTTCGCACGACTGAAGACTACATCATGGAGCGGGACGAGCAGGACAAGGATTGAAGGTCAGTTCTCGGAAATCAGCGGCAAGTTGAACAGCAGGTTCTGTGGCTTCATCTTGAGGCGCTTGTCCGGCGTCATCGCCATCGCCAAATGAATGGGCTGGCCGCGCGCCTGCTCCAGCACCAGCGCATCATCCCGGATCGTCATGTCGAACAGCGCGATGATCCGCTCTTGCGCGTCCGGCTCCAGCGTCTCGCCACGATAAAGCGCGTTGAGCAGCCCGGTGGCCTGCGCGTCGAGCCCGATATGCCAGCGCCAGTCTTCGTTTTCGATCGCCGTGCGCGGCTGCACACGGACCTCGATCCTGAGGAAGTGGCGGATCCATGCCTCGATCACCCGCGCGAAGGCGTCGAGCGCTGGCTGGCCGAAGCGGAAATCGATGACGAAATCAAACTGCTCCGAACGCTCCCAATACTGCTCCTGGTTCTGATCGCTGAGCACATCCATCTCAACCGGCCCGCGCGACAATTCCGCGAGCACAAGCTGGCCCGGCGCACTGCCCTGCTCCGCGCGCATCTCGACGATTTCCTGGTCAGCAAGCATGACCCGGCCCTCGTCGGTATTGACGTTCTGGTCGCGAAAGAAAATTTCTGCTGCGCGCAGGCGATAAGGATCGTCGCAATCGCGCAGGATGTGGCGCAGGATCAGATGCGCCATCTGGTCGAGGAATAGCGGCGGCACGCTCACCGGCCCGCTGGAAAACAGCGAGAGATACGCGCCCTCAACCGTGCCGGCCTGCGTGAGGTGGTCGCGAAAGCGCAAGACGGCCCGATAATTGTCGGCCGCATCCGTGTCGGCGATCGCAGCCAATTCGGCCTCACGCACGGCGCGGAACGGCTCGTCTATCAGCGCGTCGAACAGCATCCGCTCGGCATCGCACGACTCCTCTATCGGATGAATTTCCGGGCGCAGATAATACGCGCGCAGATAATCTGGCGTGACGCGCAACCAGCCCTGCGCGTCTGGCTCGCTCAGATGAAGGCCAGCGGAACGCCAGAAATCTTTAGCTGTCATCGCTCTCGATGCCCCAGATCTGCGTGGGAACCAGCGGCGCGGTTTGCGGCTGGTCGATCTTACGGAACGATTCCTCGATCTCGCCGGCGTCATTGACGCTGCGCGACACCGCGAAAATCACGCCTGGGCGCACCTCCTCGCACATCTCGCTGATGAACGCGGTTTCCTCGCGCGCGGCGTCCAGCGCGGCGGCGAGGTTCGGCGCGCCGTATTCGCTGAGCAGGTGCCGCGCCAGCACGCTTTCGGCGGCCTCCAGCTGCTCCGGCGTGATCGTCGCCGCGACCACGAAAGTCGAGCGGCCAAACGAGCCCAAGCCCAGAAACCCGTTGGCGAAGGCCTGCCGCTCCTTGCCGATCAGCGCGTCCGGCGGCAGGCCAGTGAACGCGAAGGCGCCCGAGATCGCCCACTCGCCGGGCTGCGCCGCATGCGGGAACACGTTGTCATCAGAGTTGTCGAAGCGGATCGTGCGCGCGAACTTCATTGCAGCGCCTTTTCCTCCGGCCAGCGCGCCACCGCATCAATGAGGCGCAGCGAGACATGTGTGCTGTCGTCGCGCTTGAGGATGAGGTTTCCATGCTCATCGAGACCGAAGAACGTGCCACTCACACCCCCGCCGCCGCCGGCATCGGTGAAGCTGCGCGCGCGATCGTCGGCGCGCTGCGTCCAGGCGTTATGGATTGGCGCGAAACCGTCGTTATTCCAGGTATCGATCCAGGAGAGGAAATGCCGCGAATACGATTCGATAAGCTGCTCCGCCGTCAAGTCCGGACAGCCCTCTTCGCTCATGGTGGTGACGCTGGGGTCATGGCCCGGCTCCGGCTCGCCCGGGCGCTGTGTCAGCCTCACCTCCAGCCCGAGCGCCAGCCAGTTCGGCACTGTCTCTTCCGCAGCCGCGCGGTCGACGGCGATGCGCACCTGCGCCACCGCGCCCGAATTGGCGAAGATCGCGCCCGGCCACCCGAACGTGATTGACACTTTGGGAGGCGCAAGCGCGGCGAGACAGTCGCCAGCCGCCACAACGCCGAGCGGCAGCATTTCCACTGCGCGCGTGAGGGGCACATCCGGCTCTAGCACAATCGCCAGGCTGGCATGCGCCTCCTCCAGGCTCCAGATCACCTCGCCCGCCCCGAACCGGCCGGCCGCGGCCCCCTCGCAGGCCACGCGCATTGGCGGTTCGGTGGCCGGGAAAGCATGGCCGGTCAGAAGCGGCGGGAAGTCGATCTCGGTATGCACCATCTCGGCCGTTATCCGCTTGAGGCTATTGTTTGAGGTCAATTTCGGTTTCGACCACGTGCTCCAGATCGGTCCCTGCAGCGGTCAGCGTCATCCGCAGCTTCAGCGTGTCGCCCGTCTTGCCTGCGCGCACCAGCTCTTCGATTTCGCGCTGCGAGGTCACGCCGACCTCCTTGAGAAACTTGCGGATCGCCATGTTCAACCGGTCTTCATCCATCTCGCACCTATTCTTGTTCTGCTTGGCGCCGGCGATCGTCCGTCGTGCGCGTCGCCTTCTTCAGAAAACTCACCAGCGCCTTGCGTTTTTCGTCATCGGAAATCACCTGAAGGGGCATTTTCGACCCCGGCGTGACGTGGTCGGGGCCACGATCGAACAGCTCGCCGATCGTCTCTTCGGTCCACACGATGTCAGCGTTCTCCAAACCCTTGGAATACGGGTAGTCGGCTAAGGCCCCGGCCTTCCGGCCAAAGATGCCGTAGAGCGTAGGACCGGCCCGGTTGCCGTCCGCTGGCGTGAGCGTATGGCAGACGCTGCATTTGCGCGCAAACTGTCGCTCGCCGAGCGACATCTCGCCGCTGACCTGAAAGCGCCGGGGATATGTGCTTGGCACGGCCTCGAACGGCAGACGCGGATCGGCGCTCCAATGGATGGCAAAGTCGTCCAAACCGCCATAATAAAGGTCTCCCGGCGTCTTGAAGGCGAGCGCCCAGACCGGGCCGGTCGGATTGGTGTAGGTTTCGCCCGGCGCCCAGGCATCCGTGCGCCACAGCCGGATAACGCCGTCGGCGCCGCCCGTCGCCAGGATATCGCCGGTTTCTGAAAGCGCTACCGCGAGGACGGGCCCCTCATGTGGCGCGAGGATTTTGATCTCCTCGCCTTGAGCGTTGATGACGCGCACATCGCCGTTTTGCGCACCGAAGGCAATGCGCCCGCCCGGCAGAAGCCGCATGGCGTTGATGCCCCAGCCGTAATGGGTCACCGGGCGTATAGGCGTGCTTGCGCTGCCGTCAGCCAGCCAGAGCCGGATGCTGCCATCATAGCTGCCGGAATACAGATGTTTGCCATCGCCGGAGAATGCGACCGTGTTAACCGGGCCCGTATGCCCCTCAAGCTGCGCGAGGAGTTCGCCATCAGCCACGCGCCAGAGGCGCACCGTATGGTCCCAGCTTGCGCTCGCGGCGCGCTTGCCGTCCGGCGAGACCGCGACATCGACGACCTTCGCGGCATGGCCCTTGAAGCGGTGAATCATCCCGCCGGTGCCGAGATCCCACAGGGCTAGCGTGCCGTCGTCGCTTCCGGTCAGGGCGCGCCCGCCCGGGACGAAGGCGGCGTCGTTCACAGGGCCGTCATGCCCAATCAGCCGCTGCAGCGTGCGGGGCGGCTGGGCTGTGAGGTCCCAGTACATCGCGGCGTAGTCGAAGCTGGCGGTCAGCGCATGTTCGCCATCCACCGCAACGGACAGGCCGCGCACCGGCCCGCCGTGCCCCACCAGATTGCGCGTCTCGCCGGCTTCGGGAGGCTCCACGCCGGAAACGACCGCCGCCCACCCTAATGAGGCAATGGCGGCGACCGCGACACCCGACAGCCAGCGCGATGCTTTCAACGCAAGGCCGCACATCACAAGCGACGCTACTCAGCCGGCTGCTGCTGCGGCGCGCCTGTCGGCGCGCGTGGCGGCTGGTCGCCCTTCTCAAGCTCCTTGACCCACAGGCTGTGGTGCTCCTTGGCCCAGTTGAGATCAACCTGGCCGGAGCCCATGGCCTCAAATCCGCCTTCCATACCGATCGAGCCGATATAGATGTGCGCGATGATGACCGCGGTCAGGAACAGCGCCACGATGGTGTGCCAGAGTTGGCTGAGCTGCATCTCTTCCATCGCAGAGAGATTGGTTGGCAGATCGGTCCCGAGCACGCTGTTGACTGCCGCGAATGTCTTGCCGAACATCGCGAATTCAAAGGGCAGCAGGAGCGCGATCCCCGAAAGCGTCACCGATACGCCGCCCAGGACGACAAGCCAGAAGATGATCTTTTGACCGGCGTTGAACTTTTTGGCTGGCGGGTGGACGTTCTTGCTGAAGAAGCCGCCGCCTTTGGCAAGCCAGACAATGTCCGTCCAGTGCGGCAGATTATAGCGGATCCATTGAAACGTGATCCAGACCAGGCCAACGACGAAGAAGGCCGCGGAAATGTGGTGCGCCCATTTCCCGCCGAGCGTGAATGCCGCGAAAGCATCCTTGCCCATGACCGGCATCAGCACCGTACGGCCGTAAAGCATATTAAGGCCGGTGATCGCCAGAACGATAAATGAAATGGCAAGAACCCAATGGCCGGTGCGCTCGGAAAACGCAAACCGCTCAATCACCCTGCCGCTGCGTCCGCCCTCGATGCGGATCGGCCCGGCGATCAGGTAATACAGCAGGCAAAGCGCGGTGATGCCGGCGAGGCCCCACCAGCCATACGTGGCCAAGTCGGAATTGCGGAACTGTCGCCAGTTCTCGCCCGTACTCTGAATTGCAAGCCCGGCCTGCCCGCCAGGTGCGGTAACGGCGGAGTAACCCGATTCGCCATGGCGCAGCTTGCTCCAGAAATCCGAGGTCGATATCGCGCCCTCGCTTTGACCGAACGCCTCGCGCGCTTCTGGCCCTTTCTCGAACTGCTGCGGCGGCCGCGAGGTTTCCGGATCGCCCGGGGTTCCCGGCACAACATTCGTTGTCGCGCCGGCCGGCGGCCGCACGCTCTGAGCCGTGGCGGATCCCGCGGCCGCAGCGCCGATCAGCAGCGCGGCAAGCATGAGCAAGCTCAACAGGCGCAGCGCGCCGAAGCTTGTGACTGGAACGCTTTGCATTGGAACACCTTGTGTGGTTCAGACAACTCACCTGTCCCAGCAGGTTTTAAGCTGTCCGTTCAGCCTCTCCATCCCGAACTGTCGGCACCCCGTACGCGCGATCGCCAGCGCGCACAGCTTGTTCCAACAGACGCGCGGGGCGGCTCCCTGCAGAGAACCGCCCCGGCTTGCTCGTATCAGCGGACAAACCGCCTGTTAGCCGGACTGACCCGGGTAGGCGCGTCCCCAACCCCAGGCGCCGGAGCCGAAGCCGCGGGCCACGACGCGCTGGCGATAGATGTCGGCGACCTTATCGCCATCACCGGCCAGCAGCGCCTTGGTCGAGCACATCTCCGCGCAAAGCGGCAGCTTGCCCTCGGCGATGCGGTTGCGTCCGTATTTCTGGAACTCGACCGCGGACATGTCCTCTTCGGGGCCGCCGGCGCAGAACGTACATTTGTCCATCTTGCCGCGCGAACCGAAGTTGCTCGCCTGCGGGAACTGCGGCGCGCCGAACGGGCACGCATAGAAGCAGTAGCCGCAGCCGATGCACAGGTCCTTGGAGTGCAGGA
>CAYXPZ010000019.1:0-36161 GCA_964466965.1 uncultured Hyphomicrobiaceae bacterium | reverse complement strand
GATCATGCCGGGCAAGGTCAACCCGACCCAGTGCGAGGCGATGACGATGGTCTGCGCGCAGGTGATGGGCAACCATACTGCTGTGACATTCGCGGGCAGTCAGGGGCATTTCGAGCTGAATGTGTTCAAGCCCGTGATGGCGTATAACGCTTTGCAATCCGTGCGGTTACTTGGCGATGCCTGTATGAGCTTGACCGACAAATGCATCGAGGGGATCGAGCCGGACCGCGAGCGTATCGCCGAGCTGATGGAGCGCTCCCTGATGCTCGTCACCGCGCTCGCGCCGCATATCGGCTATGACAAAGCGACCGAGATCGCCAAGACCGCGCACAAGAACGGCACCACGCTCAAGGAAGAAGCTCTCAGGCTCGGCTATGTCCGTGCAGATCAGTTTGACGAGATCGTCCAGCCCGGTAACATGGTGGGACCGTCGTCATGACTGCAGTTCCGGGCGGGGCGCGGCCGCGGAAGCATTCGCTGAAGATCGCCGGGCACCGCACCTCGATCTCGCTGGAGGACGCGTTCTGGCTCGCGCTGCGTGATATTGCGCGGGAGGAGCGCCGACCGGTCGGCGAGATCGTCGCGGAGATCGACGGCGCGCGCGGGGCGTCGGGCCTGTCGAGCGCGATCCGTGTTTTCGTGCTGTCGCGCTACCGCGAGCGTGCGGGCGGCCATCATTGAGTGATTGGATCAAGCGGCGGCGTTCGCCTTCCAGTTCAGCCGCTGCACCTTGATCGCTCTGGCCTGCTTCACCTCTCAAAGATCGCACTGCATCTGGAGTGCCTGCCAATAGCGCGCGTCATAAGCAAGCTTCTCCAACTTTGCAGACATGACAATGCTTCAGATGAACGTCACAAGGCTCGTTGTCATCCCGTGCGCGATGCGGCGCATTGTGCCGCTTCGAAGGCACGGGAGCGCTTCCGACCAGACTCGTCCCGATCCCGTGGTCGCAGCGCACCACGCGCGTGCTGCGCAGCACCCGGGATGACGGTTGCCCGTCATTGCGAGCACGCAAGCAACGCAGCGTATCGCGTGACACCAGTTACTGCGCCGGATCAGTGCTTGCGATGGATGATGAAATCCGCCGTGGCGGCCAGCATCTCGGCCCGCGCGCCGAATGGCTCCAGCGCCCGCACCGCTTCCGCCTCAAGTTCGCGCAGCCGCGCCTTGGCGGCATCCAGCCCGAGCAGCGTCACCAGCGTCGCCTTGCCGGCGGCCTCGTCCTTGCCTGCCGCCTTCCCGAGCATGGCGGTATCGCCTTCTGCATCGAGCAGGTCGTCGGCTAATTGGAACGCCTGCCCGATCAATTCGCCGTAGCGCCGCAGCGCGGTAAGGTCGTCGGCGTCGGCCGCGCCGATGATTCCTCCGGCTTCGCAGGCGAACTTAAGGAGCGCGCCGGTTTTCATGGCCTGCAAGCGGGCGATCCCGCCGGCATCGAGGTTCTGCCCAGCCGCCATCAGGTCCAGCATCTGTCCGCCAGCCATACCGCGCCAGCCGGCCGCCTGCGCTAACCCCGCCGTGAGCCGGGCGCGCGCCGCCGGGTCGGGGTGGGTCTGTTCGCGCGCCATGATCTCGAACGCCAATGTCAGCAGCGCGTCCCCCGCGAGGATTGCGGTGGCGTCGTCGAATGCGCGATGCACCGTTGGCCGGCCGCGGCGCAGATCATCGTCGTCCATGGCCGGCAGATCGTCATGGATCAGCGAATAGCAGTGCACGCATTCAAGCGCCGCCGCTGCATCGAGCGCGGTTTCCGCCGGCGCGCCGAACACCGCTGCACTCTCGATCATGAGATGCGGACGCAGCCGCTTACCGCCGCCGACCGTGCCATAGCGCATGGCCTCGGCCAGCCGTGCGGGCGCGCCGCCGTCACTGCTGAGCAGGGTTTGCAACCGGGTTTCAACCCGCTGCGCATTTTCCGCCAAGCGCTCTTTAAACATCGCTGGCCGCCATGAGATACAGGTTGAGATCCACTGGGATGCGCATCACCTCTTACCTTGTGTCGCAAATTTCCGGGGCGGCGACAAGTAAGCCGCTGAAAAGCTCCAGTTTGCGCCGAAGAAGGCCGTGTGAAAGTCTGGCCAACCGGATCAATTCCCGTTATATACCCGCATAAAGCAAGGGCGCGCAGACGCGCGCTGAACAGTTTAGGAGAACGACCATGGCAGTCCCCAAGCGCAAAGTCTCGCGCATGAAGCGCGGCAACCGCCGTGCGCATGACGGGCTCGATAAGCCGACCTATGTCGAGGATAAGGAGACGGGCGAACTGCGCCGTCCCCATCATGTTGACCTTAAAACCGGTATGTACCGCGGCCGACAGGTGCTCGAACCGAAGGACGAGTACTGACGCCGCACCTGCCCTGCGGATCAACGGAGGCTATCATGCTCGCGGCAGTGCCTTGGATCGCGGTTGCACTGATCATTTATGACATTGCCGTATTCGTATTCGCCGGGCCGGGCGCAGCCGGGGCGCAGGCCATGATGCAGGGCGAAATCCTAACAATCCCGCTGATGTCCGGCGCCGATTGGTCGCTCAGCATCGGCGATACCATCATTCTGCTGACGCTGGTTTTTCTGTTCGTCGAACTGATGAAGGCGGCGCGGCGCCGCGGCATGTCGATGACGGATCAGGCCCTCTCAACGATTGTTTTGATTATTTGCGTGATCCAGTTCTTGATGTTGGAACGCGCCGCAACGTCTGTGTTTGTGATTATCACCGTCGCTGCTTTTATTGACGTGATTGCAGGTTTTTTCATCGCTCTGCGTCCAGCACGGCGCGAGACGGCTACGCAGGCGCGTCCCGCCCAAGCGTCGCAAAGCGCAGCATCACGGCCGGTCGAGCCGGCCGCACAAGGGTCCGAGGTTGGTCAGGGCTCCCACGGTTAACAAACGTTCTGCCTCTACGCCGGAACGCGGCGCACAATCACAGACGTCGCAGGTGCCCGCCGTCGAGATCGGCCTGAGCGCGGCGATCATCTGCATCGAGAAGGGTGCACCGCAAATCCTGGTTGTGCGCAGTGACGGACAAGACGGACTGGACGCACTG
This sequence comes from uncultured Hyphomicrobiaceae bacterium, assembly GCA_964466965.1. Classification (GTDB taxonomy): domain Bacteria; phylum Pseudomonadota; class Alphaproteobacteria; order Rhizobiales; family Rhodomicrobiaceae; genus Dichotomicrobium. The sequence continues at coordinate 33,118 of CAYXPZ010000019.1, read as the reverse complement.
CCGTCCGGCCCATTCAATCCGCTCGTCCACCGAACGCTGGAAATCGGCTTGCGCTCCTGGGTGGCCGAGCAGACTGGTTTGCAGCTTGGTTATGTCGAGCAACTCTACACCTTCGGGGACCGCGGCCGCCATGCGCGGTACGGCGATATCGGGCCGCATGCGATGTCAATCGGCTATCTCGCTCTGACCCGGGCGCAAACCCTTCATTGCGATAGCGGGGCGGTATGGCGGCCTTGGTATGATTACTTCCCATGGGAAGACCACCGCGGAGAGACGCCGCGTGTCCTGACCCGCTTCATACCTCTGCTTGAGCAATGGGCCGGGCGCCCCCCGACCCCGGGTGAGCCTGCGCGTCCGCTGCGGCGGTGCGACCGGCTGCGCATTTGCTTCGGGCTGGGCGATAGCGGTTGGGACGAAGAAAAGGCGCTGGAGCGTTACGAGCTGATTTATGAAGCTGGTCTCGCCGCCGAAGCCCTCCATGACGGGCGCGAAGCAGCGCGGAGCTGGGATGATCCGGTGCGCCCGGGCAGGCCTATGCGATACGATCACCGCCGCATCCTGGCCACCGCGATGAGCCGTTTGCGCGGCAAGATCAAATACCGTCCGGTCATCTTTGAGCTGCTGCCAGAGCGGTTTACGCTGTCGACCTTCCAAAGCACCGTGGAAGCGATTCTCGGCAGCCGCCTGCACAAACAAAACTTCCGCCGCTTGGTGGCAAATGCTGGTCTGGTGGAGCCGGCGGGCGGCATCGAACAGGCTACCGGCGGACGGCCCGCACAACTCTATCGTTTCCGCCGGGAGGTCCTGTTGGAGCGGCCGGCGCCGGGCGTTCGTGTCAATCCGGCGCGCGGCGGGAACTGAACTGGCGGCTTCGTGGTTGTTCGGCGCGCCTTTACGTCTGTGCGTGTTGACATTGGTTTCGCGCCGCGTGCGGGTGTAACAATGCTGATTGCGATTTCCGATGCCAGATAAAAGGAGACATCCATGAAAGGCGAAGACATTGTCCTGCAGCACCTCCAAAAGGCCCTGACGATGGAGTTCACCGCTGTCCACCAGTATCTTCTGCATTCGCATGTGCTCAAGGATTGGGGACTGGAGGCGCTCGGCGAGAAGATGACCGAGGAAATGCACGAGGAGCTTGGCCACGCGAACATGCTGATCGAGCGGATGCTGTTCCTCGAGGGCAACCCCGACATGACCTCGATCAATAAAGTCGATCGCTCGCAGACCCTGCGCGACATGTTTGAAGCGGATCTGCGCGATGAGCACGAAGCGCGCAAGGTCTACACGCAGGCGGCAAGCGCCTGTCAGGACGCCGGCGATCTGGTCAGCCGCGATCTGTTCACGGACCTGGTGCATGACGAGGAAGGGCATATCGACTGGCTGGAGACGCAGATCGGGTTGATCGACCGGCTGGGCGAGCAGGGCTATACCCAGCTTCAGGTCGGCAAGGCCGCTGAGGACGACGGCGACGACAACTGATCGGCGTTGCCGCGCTGAACGTTCAGCGCAACTGAGAGCCTGCTGGTGCGCCGGCGGGCTTTTTCTATGCGGTGGCGCGGGCCGGGGACGGGGATCGATCGATTGGCGATATTCACTGAAATTCTGACAGGTATCACGCTGCCCGTGCTCATGCTTGTCGCGCTCGGGTTTCTGGCGCAACAACGGCTTGGGTTTGAACTAGATACGCTGTCCCGGCTGACCGTGAACGTTATCCTTCCCGCTGCGTTGGTGCACTTCCTGACCTCGGCTGAAATTCCGCTCATCGACATCTGGCCAACGGCATGGTTCATGTTGCTGCAGTTCGCGGCGCATTACGGGTTGGGTTATGCGCTGGGCGTTGCGACGGGGCGGCACGCGGAGACCAGACACCTTCTGGGCTGGGCGGTCGCCTTCGCCAACAGCGGCAATTACGGCTTGCCGCTGATCGCACTGACATTCCCGTCAGATTTTCTGCTGCATCAGACCATCGCTACCAGCACGCACATGGTGCTGATCTCAACGCTGGGAATTTGGCTGATGGCGCGCGGCGGCCCGGATGGGCCGAGTGTCAAGAAGCTGCTGTTCGGCAATCCAGTCCTGCCCGCTGTCGCGATAGGGTTGGTGCTTAAGGGTTTTGAGGTCAGCCTGCCCGTGGCGATTGCGACGCCGTTGCAACTTATGGGCGATGCGTTCACGCCGCTGGCGCTGTTCCTGCTGGGCGCGCAGCTCACCACGGTGACCGCGGAGACAGCGCGCGGTCCGCTGGCAAGCGCGGCGGCACTGAAGCTGCTGGCCGCGCCGGCGGTGACGTGGGGGTTGGCAGTTGCCACGGGATTTTCCGATGCGATGGTCGCGTTCTTCGTGGTTGGGACCGCGACGCCAACGGGGATCATGCTGGCGATCTTCGCGGCGCAGTACCGGGCGCAGCCGCAATTCGTCTCAGCGGCTGTGTTCTTCACCACCGTGCTCAGCGCGCTGACGGTGACGGGCTGGATTTTCGCGATGAGGCTCGCTGGGCTGATGCCCTGAAGATACGAGCGCTGGCGTGCGCGGCCACCCCCATGTCATAACGCGGGGAGTTGGAGCCAATGACGGAAATAACATGATCGACCTTTACACTTGGGCGACGCCGAACGGGCGCAAGGTCTCCATTGCGCTGGAGGAGATGGGGCTGGACTTCAAAGTCATTCCGATCGACATCGGCAAGGACGAGCAGTTCTCAGCAGAATTTCTGGCTATCAGCCCCAACAACAAGATCCCGGCGATCCGCGACCACGATACCGGCCTGGCGCTGATGGAGTCCGGCGCGATCCTGATGTATCTGGCCGAGAAGACCGGGCAGTTCTGGCCACAGGACTTCGAGGGCAAATGGCGCACGGTCGAATGGCTGATGTGGCAGATGGGCGGACCGGGACCGTTCCTTGGGCAGGTGCATCACTTCGTGAAGTTCAATCCGGGCGTGAGCGAATACGCCGAGCAGCGCTACCTGAACGAGGGCAAGCGGCTCTATGGTGTGCTTGACCGGCGCCTCGCTGACCATGCCTTTGTCGCTGGCGATTACACCATCGCCGACATGGCGATTTTCCCGTGGATCGCGCGTTTCGATTATCAGACCATCGACCTCAATGATTATCCGAACGTAAAGCGGTGGTACCTGGCGATGGCCGAACGTCCGGCGGTTCAGCGCGGTTACAATGTCCCGCGCTCTGATCAGAAGCTCCCGATGCCCTGAGACAAAGGATCAACGATGGCCAATAATGACCAGATGAGCGGTGTGATCGCGCCGGTGGTAACACCGTTCAAGGACGACGGCACGGTCGACGAAAGCCGCTTTTATGAGCATGCCCAATGGCTGCTGAGCAATGGCTGCGACGCGCTCGCACCGTTTGGCACCACAAGCGAAGCGACATCGCTGGGCATGACCGAGCGCAAGCAGCTGCTGCAAGGGCTGGTGGATAGCGGTGTCTCGCCGGACGATCTGATGCCTGGCACCGGTTTGTGCGCGCTTGCCGACACGCTGACGCTGACCCGCCAGGCGATTGAACTCGGCTGCCGCGGCGTGCTGCTCCTGCCTCCGTTCTACTACAAGGCTGTTACCAATGAGGGCCTGTTCCGATATGTCAGCGAACTGATTGACCGGATGGATACGCGCACGCTGCACATCTACCTTTATCACATTCCGCCGGTCGCGCAGGTCGGCTGGCCGGTTGATCTGGTGAAGCGGCTGGCGAGCGAGTTTCCCGAGACGGTGGTGGGGCTCAAGGACTCATCCGGCGACTGGGCTTACACGAAGGCTGTGCTGGAGGCGGTTCCGGACTTCGCGGTGTTCTCCGGCAGCGAGGATTTCCTATTGGACAATCGCCGTGCGAGCGGTGCGGGCACGATCACCGCCATGGCGAACATAAACGCGCCGATGATCGCTGAACTTTACGAAAAATGGGAACACGAGAACGCCGAACCGTTACAGGCCGAGATCTCGAAGATCCGTGCGGTAATCCGCGAGTCGGGCACCATCCCGGCGCTCAAGGCCGTGCTCGCGCATTACCGCGGGGCGCCATCGCTGCGCACGGTGCGCCCGCCGCTCCGCCCGCTGGCCCCATCGGCCGCTGGCAAACTGATCGGCGCGCTGGAGGCAGCCGGCTTCAGTCCGAATTTCTGATCGAGCCGGGGCTGGCTTTGTCGCCTGCACTGTGTTCGTCTGTCCCCAGCGCATCGGCCAGACGCGCCTGCGCCGAGCCGGGGCGCAGCGGCTGTTGCTGGCTATCATGCGGGGCCCAGCCGGTCAGCGTCACGATCTCGAAAGTTGCGGTAACGCGCCCGTCGTCCGCGCCGTAATGATCCGCGTAAATTTCGGCCGCGCGCATCAGAACATCGCGGCGCATGAGGCGGCCGGAGCGCTGTCTTAGCGCGTTGGCCGCAGCCATGCCGCGCAATTCATTCATCAGCGCGAACGGTGTCTCATAGCTGACCTTCACGACGTCCGTGTCGCTTACCGGCAAGTTAAAGCCAGCCCGCTGCAACAACCCGCCGAAGTCGCGGATATCGGCCATTGGCGCGACGCGCGGCGCGGCCCCGCCGGTCACCTCGGTCTCGGCGGTCATCAACGCGGCGCGCAGTTCTTGCAGCGTTGCGCCGCCCAGAAGCGCCGCGATGAATAGGCCGTCCGGCTTCAGGGCCCGCCGGATTTGAACGAGTGTCCCTGGCAGATCATTCGCGAAGTGCAACGCCAGCGCAGATGCAATCAGGTCGATCTGCTCGCCGGCAAACGGCAGCATCTCCATGTCGGCGCGCACGCGCGGCGGTGGACATTGGCGCATCAGCGCCGCGCTGTCCTCGACGCTGATCACCGTGCCAACGCTCGCCAGAGCCGAGAGAGCCCGCGATAACACGCCGTGATACGCGCCCAGGTCCACGGCGACCGGGAATTCACGTTGGATCACCTCCAGCCGCTCTGCGATGTCCGCTGCGGCGCGTTGCAGCAGGAAATCATGAGATTTGATGCCAGCCGCGGCACGCTCGCGCTGGCGGACAAGCATTCTGCGGTCAAATAGGTCAGTGGGGCTAGCCATGGTCGGAAAACTTGCTATGTCTCGCGTGAAAGGTGAATTTGATGGGCAAATCTTTACACATCACGTTCGGCTCGGCGCTCATGATCGGTACCGGCGCTGGCTTGCGTTATCTTGCCGATCTTATTCTGCCGCCCATGTGCATCGCCTGCCACGATCCGCTTGATCGCCATAATGCGCTATGCCCACGCTGCTGGAGCGGGCTATGCTTTATCCGCCCGCCGCTTTGCGAACGTCTCGGTATCCCGTTACACTATGATGCCGGAGATCAGCCGGTCTCGTCCATGGCGCTGCGCCATCCGCCGTTCTATGATCGCGCGCGGGCCGCGCTCGCCTTCGATGGCGTGATGCGCGATCTTATCCACGGATTCAAATACGCTGACCGGCACGAGGCGGTTCCTCTGTTTACGCAGTGGATGAGCGATGCCGGCCGCGGCCTTCTCACTGACGCGGATGTCATCCTGCCGGTGCCGCTCCATCCATGGCGATTGCTGCGCCGGCGCTTCAACCAGTCGGCAATCCTGGCCGGCCGGCTGGGCCGGGCCGCCGATAAGCCCGTCGTCCTCGGCCTGAACCGAGTTCGGCATACAAAGCAACAGGTCGGTTTGTCCTTTGAGGAGCGACGGGCAAATGTGGAGGGGGCGTTTCGCGTTGTACCGGAGCGCGCCGCAGCTCTGGCCGGCAAGCGGATTCTGCTGATTGATGACGTGATAACGACAGGGGCGACGGTCGAGTCATGCGCAGTGGCTCTGAAAGCTGCAGGCGCGGCCGCGGTCGATGTGCTGGCGGCCGCGCGGATCACGGATCCGGATCAGCCGGCCATCTAGTGGAGCGAATTTGACATTTGAGCGAGAGCCTGGCCGCAAGCGGAACTCAAATCAAATTCAAAAGCTCCGCGAGATTTAGGTAAGTTGCTAGTGGTCCTGATGATTCAGACATTTGCTTGGGCGGGCGCTGCGCAGGGAGGCAAATGTCTGAATCGGACCACTAGCTGGGCCGGACGCAAAATCTCTGAGTTGATCGCGTGGCGGGTTGCATTTCGCCACCTTCGGGCCCAAACTGAGGGTAAATTATAAAAGTTCTAAATCCGGCGCGCAGACGCCGGCGACCCTAACCTGTCGAGGTGCACAATGTTCATTCAGACTGAAGCGACCCCTAATCCAGCGACGCTCAAGTTCATACCGGGCCGCGAGGTGCTCCCCTCCGGCACGCGCGACTTCCGGGATGCCGCAGAAGCCAGCGAGGTATCGCCGTTAGCTGCGCGGCTGTTCGAGATTGACGGCGTGAACGCGGTCTTCCTGGCTACGGACTTCATCTCGGTCAGCAAAACCGATAGCGAAGACTGGCAGCATCTCCGCCCGGCGGTGCTCGGCGCAATCATGGAACATTTCATGTCCGAAGCGCCCGTGGTGACTGACAGTGAACAGGAAACCGGCGGCGAGCAGAACTACGCCGAAGAAGACACCGATACGGTCAACACGATCAAGGAGCTTCTGGAAACGCGGGTCCGCCCGGCTGTTGCGCAAGATGGCGGCGACATCACCTTCCACGCCTACCGCGATGGGGTGGTCTATCTGCATATGCGCGGTGCCTGTGCAGGTTGCCCGTCCTCAACGGCGACGCTTCAGCAGGGTATTGAAAATCTTCTGCGCCATTTTGTCCCAGAGGTGCAGTCGGTTCGCCCGGTGATGTGATGCGACGCTGCCGGTACACTCGACTCGCAGCTTGGCAGTCAATACGGGGGACTTATGGCGGAGCCAGTTGACGACGCGGCATTAGATCAGCTCTTCCGCGAAGCGCGCACGCACAACGCCTGGCATGATCGCGAGGTCAGTGACGACCAGCTCCGTGCGGTCATCAACCTCATGAAAATGGCGCCAACCAGCGCGAATTGCTCACCGGCGCGTTTCGTCTTCGTCAAGTCAAATGAGGCCAAGGAACGGCTGAAACCGCATCTGATGGGCGGCAACCGCGACAAGACCATGCAAGCGCCGGTGTGCGCGATCGTGGCGTGGGACACGCAGTTCTACGACTACCAAGCGAAACTGTTCCCGCACGCTCCGGAGTCCCGCGACTGGTTCACCGGCAGCGACAACGCCGCCTTTATGAACGGCTTTCGCAACGGTACGCTGCAGGGCGGCTATTTCATCATGGCGGCGCGCGCGCTGGGGCTGGATTGCGGTCCGATGTCGGGGTTCGACAATGACGGCGTGGACCGCGAGTTCTTTCCGGATGGCCGCTACAAGTCGAATTTTCTGTGCAATCTCGGCTATGGCGACCCGAGCGTCCTGCATCCGCGCCTGCCGCGCTTCGAGTTCGATGAGATCGCCAGCATCATCTGATAGTCCCCGGAGGCGGGCATGACGCTGCTCGCCTTCGATACGAGCATGGCCGCGTGTTCGGCGGCCGTATGGCGCGACGGCCTGCTCGCGCATCGCTTCAGGCCGATGATGCGTGGTCACGCCGAGACGCTATTCCCCATGATCCGTGAGGTGATGGCCGACGCGGGCGTGAGCTTCGCCGACCTGTGCGCGATCGCGGTAACACGCGGACCAGGCAGCTTTACCGGCATCCGGGTGGGCGTCGCGGCGGCGCGCGGTCTGGCGCTAGCGGCGGAAAAACCGGTAGTCGCGGCGACCAGTCTGGAGGTTATTGCCCGCGGCGCCAGCAGGCATTTAAAGCCTGAACAGGGTGGCGAGCCGTTCGTCGTGGCGATGGACGCGCGGCGCGGCCAACTCTACTGCCAGCAATTCGCGCGCGGGTGCGCGGTGTCGGATGCGCAAGCGTTGTCGCCGGAGGCTTGCGCCGCGACACTCCCGCATGAGCATTGCGTGGCGGTTGGCAGTGGCGCGCCGCTGCTGGCAGGGGCAGCCGCGCACCGCGTGATTGTGCTGGACGCCGACAGGCTGCCTGACGCCGCCGATCTCGCCGCGATCTGCGCTGAGCGCGCACCAGAGACCGCGCCACTCACGCCGCTTTATCTGCGTGCGCCGGACGCCAAGCCGCAAGCCGGCTTCGCCGTGGCGCGTCTGGGTCAGTGAGCGACCTCGGGGCGGCGCGGCCGTCCTCGATAAGGCTCACGCCCCTGTCGGCGGCCGAGGCTGACGCGCTTGCAGCGCTTCATGCGCGGCTGTTTCCGCCTGGTTGGCCTGAAGCCGATTTCAGCCAGTTCTTGCAGGATGCCGCAGTCTTTGGGGTCGGCGCACGCGGCCACAGCTTGCATGGCTTTATCCTGTGCCGGGCGGCGGTGGATGAGGCGGAGGTACTGACGTTCGGCGTGGCGGCGGGCGACAGGCGGAAGGGCCTGGGCCGCAAGCTCTTGACGGCCGCTGTGAGACAGGCGCGTGCGCGCGGGGCGCGGGCGTTGTTTCTGGAAGTCGGCGAAGACAACCTCGCGGCCCGCACGCTGTACGGACGGACAGGATTTCGCTGTGTCGGCCGGCGCGAGGGGTATTACACACGCCAAACGGCCGGCAGGCTCGCGAGCGCAGCGGCGCTTGTGCTACGCTACGCGTTGTGCGACGTCGCGCCGTGACGAGCGAGGCGCCCTATGAATGTTGAGGGGATGATGCCGGCAAAAACGACGCGCCGGAGCCGGATCGAAGAGCGTTGCGAAGATAAGGGGCTGCGCATGACCGGACAGCGCCGGACCATCGCACGCGTCCTGTCCGGCGCAGAGGACCATCCTGATGTTGAAGAGGTCTATCGCCGCTCCAACAAGATCGACGCGCGAATCTCGCTGGCCACCGTTTACCGCACAGTGCGATTGTTTGAAGAACAGGGCATTCTTGAGCGTCATGACTTCGGCGACGGCCGCGCGCGTTATGAAGAGGCCGAGGGCCGGCACCACGATCACCTGATCGATATGGATACGGGCCGGGTCATTGAGTTTCGCGACGACGAGATCGAGCGCATTCAGGAACGCGTTGCCCGCGAGCTGGGCTATCGGCTGGTCGGCCATCGGATGGAGCTTTACGGCGTGCCGCTTGAGCGCCAGCGTGAGGGAGACCGAAAGGGCAGCGATCAGGATGAAGAACGCGACGCATAAGACCAGCGCGGGTTCTGGCGCGGAGACATAGGTATGGATCGGATTCGCGCGGCGGTGCTGCTTGCCGGCTTTTTGCTCGTTACATTGCTTGCCATGCCAGTTCAGATGCTCCTGCTTTGGCTCGGCTCGCGATGGAGCGAGACACTCCCGTATTACTATCACCGGATTATCTGCTGGCTTCTGGACGTGCGAGTCCATGTGAGCGGCGAAATCGCGCGCGACCGCCCGGTTCTGCTCATCGCCAACCACATTTCGTGGCTTGATATCATTGTGATAAGCACGCTCGCGCCGGTCCATTTCATTGCGAAGCGCGAGGTTGCCGAGTGGCCGTTCTTCGGTCTGCTGGCCAAGCTTCAGCGCACGCTCTTCGTCGATCGTGAGCGCCGGACGTCGGTGAAGTCGACGGCGCACGAGATCGCCGAACGGTTGAAGGCTGGGGAGCGGATGGTGCTGTTCGCTGAAGGTACCAGCAGCGACGGCAACCAGATTCTGCCGTTCAAGAGCGCCCTGATTGCAGCGGCGGCTCTGGCTGCCGAAGAGGAAGGCGACGGGGCCGATGTTCAGACCCTGGCCCTGGCCTACACGCGCGTTTACGGACTGCCGATGGGTCGTGTGGCGCGCACGCATGTGGCATGGTATGGCGATATGGACATGATGAGCCATGTCTGGGGTCTGATGCGGCAAGGGCCGCTGGATGTGCAGGTGCGGATCGGCGCGCCGTTGCGGCTGGAGAATGTGCGCGACCGCAAGAAGCTCGCCGCCATTTCCGAGGCGCAGGTCCGGCGGAATTTCTCTGAGTTGTTGACGGCGCGGATGGCGGCCGAGTGAGCTATTGCGCGGTGGTGCGGGCGTTGCGATATGCGACGATAACCGATAAGGAGAGGTAACATCGTTGTCTGAAGGGCAGAAAGCTTCCGCAAACCGGAAAGTCTTCATCAAGACATTCGGCTGTCAGATGAATGTCTATGACAGCGACCGCATGACTGAGGCGCTGGCCCCGATGGGCTATGCGCCAGGCGAGTCGATGGACGATGCGGATCTCATCATCCTCAACACCTGCCATATACGCGAGAAGGCCGCCGAGAAAGTCTACTCCGAACTGGGCAGGGTCCGCGCCGCGCGCGAGCGCCGCCGCGAGGCCGGGGCGGGCGACACGCTGATTGCCGTGGCCGGTTGCGTGGCGCAGGCGGAGGGCGAGGAAATCATGCGCCGCGCGCCTGCTGTCGATATCGTCGTCGGCGCCCAGAGCTATCATCGGTTGCCTGAGCTGGTGAGCCGCGCCGGTCGGGGCGACAAGATCGTCGAGACCGAATTTCCCGAAGAGGACAAGTTCGCGCATTTGCCGCAGCGCGCCGCCACGCGCCGTCCGACCGCTTTTCTCACCATCCAGGAAGGTTGCGACAAGTTCTGCACGTTCTGCGTTGTGCCGTACACGCGCGGCGCTGAGTTCTCCCGGCCGGTCGAGGAGGTGCTGGCGGAGGCGCGACGGCTCGCGGCGTTCGGGGTGCGTGAACTGACGCTGTTGGGTCAAAATGTGAACGCCTACCATGGCGAGGGGCCGGACGGAAAAGACTGGTCGCTGGCGCGCCTGATACATGCGCTCGCGGACATTCCGGGCATTGAGAGGCTACGTTATACAACGAGCCATCCGCTCGATATGACAAATGATCTCTACGCGGCGCATCGTGACCTGCCGCAGATGATGCCTTATCTGCATCTTCCATTTCAGGCCGGCAGCGACCACATCTTAAAAAGGATGAACCGCCGCCATACAGCTGACGAATATCGCCGCGCGATCGCCAAGCTGCGTAACGCGCGGCCTGATATCGCGCTTTCGACAGATATTATCGTTGGCTTTCCCGGCGAGAGCGATGCGGATTTTGAGGCGACAATGCAATTAGTGCGCGAGATCAATTTCGCCAGCGCCTTTTCGTTCAAGTATAGCAGCCGCCCGGGCACGCCGGCGGCGGAAATGGACGATCAGGTGCCGGAGGATGCGAAGCTGGAGCGTCTCCACGCGCTGCAGGAGCTTTTGGCCGCGCAACAGCGCGCTTTCAACGACTCGATGGTGGGTCGCGCCTTGCCGGTGCTATTTGAGGCGAATGGCAAAAAAGCGGGTCAGTTGACTGGCCGGTCCCCATATCTGCAGCCGGTTCATACGGACGCGCCGGCAGAAGCCATCGGAAATATCTACGATGTGCACATCGCCGAGAGCGGCGGCAATAGTCTGAAAGGTGTCATAAAACCGCTGTGAAAAGCCGATACCGTCTCAACATATTGGGGGTGTGGAGCCGGTCGGCAAACCGTCAACAACCCCCTGTGAGAGGTCACCACCGCGGATGCCGCAACAGCGCTCGCCTTTGAAGGCACATCAAACGTTGCCAACGCAAGACCGTTTCCAACTGCACTTCGAAGATAACCGGCTATTAGCGGCGCTGCTCGGCGAGTTCGACTCTCATCTCGTCATGCTTGAGGACAAGCTGGGGATTGAGGCCGTCGCCCACGGTAATGTTGTGATGCTGGACGGCCCATCCGGGGCGTGTGAGGTCGCGCGCGACGTGCTCGAAGCGCTTTATTCCCGTCTGGAGGCGGGCGGTCAGGTTAACCCCGGCGATGTCGATGGCGCGTTGCGCCACGCGCGGGCCGGGCGCCGTGCGAAAGACGAGGCGCAGGCGCAAATGCTGGCCGATGCATGTCAGAAGGGACGTCCGGGCGAGATCGCTACACGCAAGCGCGTCATCACAGCGCGCACGCCGGCGCAATCCGCCTACATCAAGGCGCTTCAAAACTGCGATCTGGTGTTCGGCACCGGGCCCGCCGGCACCGGTAAAACTTATCTGGCTGTGGCGCAGGCCGCGGCAATGCTGGAGCGCGGCGAAACCGAGCGCCTGATCCTGTCGCGTCCGGCTGTGGAAGCGGGGGAGCGGCTTGGCTTCCTGCCCGGCGATATGCGCGAAAAGGTCGATCCGTACCTGCGGCCGCTTTACGACGCGCTTTACGATGTGCTGCCGCCGGAGCGGGTTCAGCGCGGCATGGAAACAGGCGTGATCGAAATCGCCCCCTTGGCGTTCATGCGTGGGCGCACGCTTAGTCATTCGGTCGTGATCCTGGACGAGGCGCAGAATACCACGACCATGCAAATGAAGATGTTTTTGACTCGCCTGGGAGAAGGCAGCAAGATGTTTGTGACGGGAGATCCGTCTCAGATCGATCTTCCGCCTGGACAGACATCCGGCCTTGCTGATGCGACGTCTGTTCTGGATGGGGTTGAAGGGATCGACCACATCGCTTTCTCGAATCAGGATGTCGTGCGCAGCGAACTGGCTGCCCGGATTGTCGAGGCTTATAATAAAGCCCGTTGAGATGATGAGCGAGTCTGAGCCTGGGCAAAGTATGAACGGCGCGGCAGTGCACAACGCCGCTGTTGCGTCAGGCCACGCAATCGAGATTCTGTTACCCGAGGATCAAACGGCAAGCGCGCAGAGCGGCGCTTTGGCGGACTACTTAAGTGCGGCCGCAGAGGCGGCGCTGAATGCGGCGGGGGCCGACGACAGCGCCATCACCATTGTGCTCGCCAGCGATGAGGATTCACGTAGGCTGAACCGCGAGTTTCGTGGTTCCGACAAACCCACCAATGTCTTGTCTTTTGCCGCCTCAGACCAGGCAACTCAGCCGGGCGACCCGCCTTATTTGGGTGATCTGATCCTTGCGCAGGATACCATTGCGCGCGAAGCGAGCGAACAAGAGAAGACTTTTCTGCAGCATACGAGTCATCTGGTGGTGCACGGCGTGCTGCATCTGCTTGGCTACACGCACGATACCAATCACGACGCCGCGTGTATGGAAGCTCTGGAAATCGCCGCACTGGCGCGGCTCGGTTTGCCAGACCCGTACGGCGAGACAACACATGCGGAAACCTGAACACCACTCTTTTTTCTGACGAGCGATGAGCGATATTTCACAGGCCTCCGCTAATGGCGAGGGGGCGCAAACACAACCCGAGGTCGACAGTTCCGGCAACGGAGCAAATTTCTTCAGCCAGTTCGCACAGCGGCTCGGCTTCGAAGGCGAGGAAGACTTGCGGACACGCCTGGAGCGGGCCCTGAAAGGTGAGACCCGGGAAGCCCAGGCCTTTGATCGGCAGGAACGGACCTGGCTGCTGAACACCCTTCATTTCGGCGGCCTCAGGGTTGAGGACGTGATGGTCCCGCGCGCCGATATTGTCGCCATCGATGAGAGCGCGCCGCTGTCCGATCTCATCCGGCTGTTCCGCGAGGCCGGGCACTCGCGCATGCCGGTTTATCGCGAAACGCTCGATGCGCCGACCGGGATGATCCACATCAAGGATCTGCTCACCTGGATTGCGACGCAGGCGGAGCAGCCGCAGCAGGCCGAAGGCGAAGACGACAACGGCCAAACAGCCCTGCAGCTTGGCGCGGTCGACCTGTCACAACCGATCGCGTCCTCGCTGCTGGTGCGCGATGTGCTCTATGTGCCGCCCTCCATGCCGGTCGTAAGCCTTTTGCTGCGCATGCAGAGCCAGCCGATCCATCTGGCCATCGTTGTCGACGAATACGGCGGCACGGATGGTCTGGTGACAATCGAAAACCTCATCGAGGAAATCGTCGGCAACATTGAAGATGAGCACGACACAAATGGCGACCTGGCAATCCGCGAGGCGGCAGACGGGCTGATTGCGTCCGCGCGCACGCCGATCGAAGATCTGTCACAACGGCTCGGCGTCGAGGAGCTTGTCGCGCCGGAGCATGAGGATGAAGTCGATACGCTGGGCGGGCTAGTCTTCACGCTGGTTGGGCGGGTGCCGTTGCGCGGGGAGGTGGTGCCGCATCCGAGCGGCATTGAGTTCGAGGTGCTAGAGGCTGATCCGCGGCGGATCAAGAAGTTGAAAATCCACATGAAAGCGGCTGGCGGAGAGGCGCGCGCGAGACGCCTCACCGAACCGATGCCCGGCGCTGCCGACGACAGCAGCGAGCGCGAGCCTTAAGACAACTGCGCGTCGGGTGGGGCGGGGCAGGCGACCGACGCTGGATACGCGATACCTGTGCCGCGAATGCCGCAGTAGCCCGCCGGGTTCTTTGCCAGATATTGCTGATGATAGTCCTCGGCGAAGTAGAACGCAGGCGCCGGAGCGATTTCGGTGGCCACGGGGCCTCTGCCGCCCGCCTTAAGGGCTTCAGCATAGGTGTCTCGTGAGGCCGTTGCCGCTGCGTGCTGTTCGGGCGTGGTATAGTAAATCGCGGAGCGGTACTGCGTGCCGACATCATTACCCTGACGCATGACCTGCGTCGGATCGTGGCTTTCCCAGAACACTTCAAGCAATGTCTGTAGCGAAACATTCGCCGGGTCATACGCGACGAGCACCACCTCGTTGTGGCCGGTCATCCCGGAGCAGACCTCCTCGTAGGTCGGGTTGGCCGTGTAACCCGCAGCATAGCCGACGGCGGTGACATAGACGCCAGGGATCTGCCAAAACAGCCGCTCTGCGCCCCAAAAACAGCCCATGCCGAAGATGATTGTTTCGATGCCCTCCGGGTATGGCCCTTTGAGCGGTGCGCCATTGACGAAGTGGTGCTTAGCGGTGTTGATCGGCACACTCCGTCCCGGCAGCGCCGTCTCAAAGGTTGGCATTTCGAGTTTTTTGCGTGGCGTGAAAAGTCCCATAGCTTAACCCATTTGTTGATGCTGGATGCTCATCGGTCGCATGAAACGTCTTAATCGCCGGCTGCGGCACCTTCTCCGAATTGCTTCGAACCCTCCCGCGGAAATGGGTTCGTCCTACAGCGGGATCAAGTCGGCGGCGGCATTCCTTCACCGACTGGAGCCTGTTCAATGAGATCCGAACCACTGAACAGGGTCTACGTTATTGATTGGTCGCACTTTCGTCGCTTCACGCCGACCTGCGGCTTCGGACGTAAAGCCGGGTTCCACTTTGGCTGAGAGTGCTCTGGTATGAGAAAGGGGGGCTGTCTCTACCGCGGCGATGGGGGGCTAGACTTCGCCATTCAGCCGGTCTTTCAGCCGAGCCATTATCCCACAAAGTTAGTTTCGCCCGCGCCTGAATTATGCGCAGACACGTCAATCAGGACAAGTGAACCGCGCAGCGCGCGGAGCCCTATGGCTCACGAACGGCGTTCCTCCATGCTCGGCAGGTCGCCCGACCGGAAGAGGAGGGGTGCACAGAGCATGACCGGGAATACAATGCTGCTCATTGCGAAAATTGCTGTCGCCGCAATCGCTTCGCCGGTCTGGTATCCGAGCAAAAGCAACAGGCCAAGGAAACCAGCTTCCTTAATCCCAACTCCGGCGGTAACCCTCAACGGCACAAGTGAGAGCAGTTGGGTTGCGCCAAGTATAAACAAGAGCGCACCTGGAGATGGTCCGATACCAACACTCATCAGAAGTCCATAGACCCTGCAGGATGCAAGCGCCACGGAAGCGATGGTCGTGGCAACCACCAAGGCCAGTTCGCGTCGCCCAACCTGTGTGAAAGCCCGCTGAATATTTGCGACAAACTTGCTAATTTTATCCGCATGGCCTTGAAATCGCGAGCCGCCGAAAACTTTAGGAATAATTCGGTGGAATGCTTGAAGCAAATTTCCAGCGACAAATACGGCAACGATCGCGATCAGCGCGATCATCGCTGCCGCTATAACCTGTCCTACCGGCATGGCAGCTCCTGCGAAATGCCACAACGCGCCGATCACCAGTATCGAACTTAGGGCGGCCATGTCGGCAAGGCGCACCAGGACGAGTTGCCCGAGACCTTCGCCTTTGGAGACACCCGCGGCTTTGTTCAGGAGAAGTGGATAACTCAGTTCTCCGCTTTGGGCCGGCGCCGTCGACCGCCACATCTGGTAGAACGCCGTCACGCGGAACATCGCCAACTTAGTAATCGGCAACGGAACCAGGAAAGCAAACCGTGCCGTCCGCGCGATCGTGGCTGCTATGTAACTCAGGAAAGCAAACACCAGCCAATACGGCTGGAGCTTGTCAGCAATTGCCACGAATTTCTGCTCAAAAAGCCAGTATAGGACTGCAATAGCAGCTAAAAGCAAAAAAATCGCCCAGAAAGGCCTGTGCCTACGTAGGAAGTCGCCGGCCGATCGCAGAAAGGTCTTGGAGGATTGCCCTCTAGATGGCTGCCCGGTCATGATCCTCTACACCTTGTGAAGTGGTTTTTGGGCCAGACCGGAGTTTCTGTTCGGCCCACTCGAGAAAATCGTAGTCTCGTGCATACCAATTACGGATTGTCGCGCTTTGCTGCGGGGTCAATGGTGCAGTTGGGGGCGCGCGGTGTGCACTGCGTTCAGACGTGGGCAATTCCAAAGTGGGGTCCAGACCCAGCGCCGACTTGAGCGCTTCAAAGTCTGCCTCAAGCGTTTCCTGACGTCCCAGCAAAACCAATTGCGCTGCGCGCTGCTCTAATTCGGAGGGCACTCGGCCCAGCCAGTCTGCCTGAAAAGACGCGACATGCTCTATGCTTTGCATCGCCTTGCGAGCCAGCCGGGATGTTTCCGCATCCATCGACTGAAGGGCATCGGCCAGTTCACCAGCCGTTGCAAAGCGTTCGAATGCCCTGCGCTCATTCTTGCTCCACGGCACGTAGCGTCTCGGCAAACCTTTTCGCTTCCGACTGTTAAAACCGCTTACAAACCGTGCGACCGGATCGCGCAGAAAGATGAAGAAGCGGTCATCACGCGGAATATCCTCCAGAGTGGTGCCGTGCCCATGGAACACGATGACCAATCGGCGCTCTGTTCTCCAGGGAAGCGGATAGCCGGAGAGCGCTCCCTTGATCGCTGTGCCGCCGGTCTTGCCGACGTGCAAGAAATGGACAACCTGGCGCCCCGTTAGTTTTGCCACACGCGGTACGATATATAGCAAACCGATGCGATAAAGCTGCCGTTTTGTTAATTTGGCGGCACTGACAAGCATATCGGCGCGCTAATTGTGTGCACTTATCGGGCCCATGTCTTCACGATCGTTCTCATGAAGAACAGGCCGTATTTAAGGGTGCCGCCTTTTTTGGTTTCACCTTTTTGACGACGACGCCAGTGGATCGGGCACTCGGATACTTTAAAGCCAGCACGAGCTGCTTCAATCAGAATCTCCGGTGACTGATACTGCTCCTGTTGAAGATTCACGGTTCTCAGCACATCTGCTGAGAATGCCCGGAAACTACTTGCGCAATCCGTAATCCGCGTGCCGGTTAGAACGGTAAGCAGCGAGTTGAACACATAAACTCCCACAGTTCGGCTCAGGTTTGTGCGCTCATATTTGCCTAGCACACGAGACCCGATCATCACGTCTACATCGCCTGACAGGACTGGCCCGACAACCTCGCCGATCTCGCGTGGCCGGTTTTGCCCGTCCGCGTCCAAGGTGACGACGGCTTCTGCGCCGAGTTGAAGCGATGCAAGATAGCCCGCTTTCAAAGCAGAGCCTTGTCCTGAGTTGATGGGCATCCGCAGCACGAGTGCCCCTGCAGCGCGCGCCACAGCGCCAGTGCGATCCGTGCTTCCGTCGTCGACCACAATCGTACGGATCGTGCGCCCGTGAACAGCCTCGGGAATCTCTTTGATGACGTGCTGGATATGATCCGCTTCGTTGAGTGCCGGAATGACGACATAGACTTCACCGCTCTGCGTCGGTAGCTCGTCATCTGTACCAGACAGCGACTTCTCTGGCAGCTCACGCAGAAATTCCTGCGCGGCGAAATTGACCAGCGTTCCGTTCAAGCGGCTGCGCAGGAAGTCAATCTTTGCGCGGTTCCACAGAACAGACAACCAGAGCAGTATAGAGGAGACAATGAGCAGCAGGATCAACGCGCCGCCGTCCATCTCGTCCAGAACAAAGAACGCAGCCGGGATCTGAGCAAACGCTGGAAAAGCACCAACCAACGCCAAGCCAATACCAAGCCCTGCTAACACAAGCGGGCTCGTCGTTCCGACTTGCCGGCGACGCCCCCACCATATGCCGGCAAGAATCATAAGCAGGCCGCAACCTATTGCGAGCCAACGAAGACCGGAAACATCATCGCCGATCATTGTTCTGTCTCCTTCGCTGTAACCGGTTCATAACCGAGATCGCGCAAATCGTTTGCGATGACCTGCTCGATTTCTGCAAGGGCTTCGTGGTCAAAACGTGTCTTCCATTTGCCGACGCTCGAACTTGCCAATTCCGCCCCGACTTCGGAATTCTGAGACACGCCGAGAAATTGGAACACCCCTTCAAGCACGCGGGCGCGGTCGGAGACCAAATCCTCGTAGCGGATATGCAACACATTGGCAGGCGGGAGGGCTCTGATCCCGCGCTGGGCGAAGCGAATGGATTCACGCCACTGCATCGCGTTGAAGGCGCGATCCGACGGTGCCGCATCGAGCGCTTCTTCCCAGCCGGGGAACCGGGGTCCCCAGGCCGCTCGGCCATTCCATTTCGCCTTATTGAAAAAGCGGCCCGGTCTCAGCGAGACGTTATTGCGCAGCTCATGAGCCAGTGCCCGGCCCCGATTCCGCCAGTAACGTTGGCGAGACAGCATACGTCCTGCTGTTCGCGCCAACTGACGGACATTGCGTTGCTCGACCATTTGCGCGCGCGTCGCCCACTCCTTGTACATGGACGAAACGACATCGCGACCATCGCGGTATAGGAAAATCCACTTTGCATTCGGGAATACTGCCTGCATGAACGGCACCCGAAAACAGTTCTCCGGTGTTTTCTCAACCAGGACTTTTTTGCCGGATGTCCTTAGTGTCCATTCGAACTCACCTCGAATGAACTCGATCGTCTGCGGGTTGGCATCTGCCGCGGTTCTTACATCGTCAGCTCCGCCGCCGGACGTCCAGTCCCAGATGAAATATGGCTCGCTCAGGCTCTCGATTTCCGGATGATGGCCCAAGACGTCACACAAGATCGTCGTTCCCGATCTTGGGGCACCTATAATGAAACAAACGGACGTTTCGTCCAGAGATTGGTTGGAATTCATAGCCAATCGTTACCTCTCTCTCATGCAGTCTTGAAATGCAGGACGTGTCAGGTCGTAAGTAAAACAATCTACCTTTCCTGACTGTATAGCAGCGATCTGTTTTTCGGAGGCTCCAAACTTGTGCGACAATATCGCTCGTGTCCACAGGATTGCTTCCTCAGGTTTCAACTTGCTGTAGAAATCCATGAATCTTGGAAAGCTATAATTGACAATGGGGCGAAAATGATCTCCAACTGATGCCACTTCTCCCACCTTGTAAATGGTTACTTTATCTCGTAAGTGGACGGCGTCCGGATTCTGCGTAGGTGAGCCAAAATCTATTAATTTCTCAAAACCTGCATTCTGATCAAGGTAAGCAGTGAAGAATTCGTATCTTGGTGTTACAAGAAAGTACCTGGCACCGTAATTCTTTAAACTCTCTATGAACTCGTCTTCCCTCAAATAGTAAAGTTTGCAGAAACGTATGCCCTTCACGGTTTTTGTTTCGTCTACACAATTCACTGGGCCGTCCGGAGACCTGTTGACATGAATATAAATCAGCTCGGCGTGCTGTCGGAACGAAGTGCCAACCTGCCGCAAATCGCTTTGACGTCTTGATTTAAGATTGTATGTTTCTTCTGGTGGGAAAATAATTTTGTTTGTGAGGGCAAATTCAAGATATCGCCCTGGCCGGCGGTGTGCGGCCATAATAGCGTCTTGCGATCGTGTGTGATCTCTCAGCCATTCAGCGGCCTCTACAAGATTTGGTGACAGTGCCCCGTTAGTCTTAAAAGACGGCACGCCAGGTAGAAAAAGGGTAAATGAATGAAAATGACCGCCGAAACGTGAGGGGAATGAAGGTGTCTGTGCCATTAGCGCCGCCCCAATACCGCAAAACAGTCCGAGACACAGTGATGCATTCACCCACGAGTTGCGGGTGACTGAGGACCGCGCCAACCAGGCCTGCAGGTCGGAAGCGATCGCTGGGACGCCAAAGGCGGCAAGTGAGAAAATCACCACAGCCTGCCGGTGATCGTAAGTTGCCCAGCCCAGATAAATCATGAACGGGCCGTGCAGCAGTAACGCGAGCAGCAGAAGCATATCACCAGGGCGTCTGTAGATCGCGGTTCGCACCATGAGATACACAACCCCGGCAATCAAGAGCCAACCATAAGCCCCCATCCCTGCTACCAACGGGCCAGTCCCAATCAAGTAAATATTTATAAAACGAATGAAATGATCGAATAAAAATAAAAACATATGAATAGGGTCGCCGAAAAACTTCCCTAAGAATGTTCCAAAAGTTCCTGACTCATTGATGTTTTGTCCTAAAACAACGGATCCGCTGCCGGTTGAGAAGAGGACGAACAGAAACCAGGGAAGCAGGATAACCAGCAACCCCGCAATTGAAGCGCGTGAGACTGCCCATAAGCTCCGCTTGGCACCGGGAAACAGCAGCCACGTCACGGCCAGAAGCGGGAAAAGGAGGAGCGCCGTTTCTTTCGTGAGAAATGCTAGGCCAAGCAGTGCTCCGGCAAGTAGTCCCAGACCACGGTGCCGTCGTGCATGCGCTTCATAGAGGCACAGCATAAACGTTAGTACGAACGCCAGAAGGAAGATGTCGACATGGAATTTCGTCGCCGGCCACTGCAAAAGCGGAGCGAGGGCGAAGTATAACACTCCAACCCAGCCACCAACCCAGCCATACAAACGCCATGCCAATGCGGCAAAAGCCAACACACAGACTACGTACATAACGCGCACCAGCGCCATCAACACAAAGGCGCTGTAATCAAACAAACTGATTGATAATGCAGAAAGCGCTGGAAAAACAGGGCCGCGGGTGAGATCCTTGTATGAAAAGTCTTCAGCAATGTACAGGGCTTTTTGGATATACGTCATTGAGTCGGTGGAAAACTTAACATTACTTGCGGGAAACAAGATCACCGCAAGAAAAATGAGGGCCACAATATTAAATGTCTGGATATGCTTGTCTTCGAGCGCCATTTCACTGCCCCAAATACATTTCAGACCCGCGAAAACAAACCTTTTGGCGTTTTCGGGTGCCAAAACAACCTAATGTGCAACCGAACTCGCAGGCTATGGCCGAAATGCCGTTATGGCCATCTCGCGAGAGCCGGTATACTTGGGTGGCAAGCAGGCCGTTTTGTTGTTGAGAGAGTAAAAAAAGGACCTTGGCTTTTTTGTAGATGGCTGTGATCGAATTAAATCGACAACCTGAACAGCTTTTCAGTCCTTCGTTCTTGGGCAATCACCTGTGCCACCCCATTACAGACACGTCGTTACGGCAAAAGCAGATTAGCTGTCAACTAGGTTCGAAAGTCAAATTGACATCTTGAGCTGCAGGCTTCCCCCAGCCAAGCTCTCGGCGCGCCCAATCCGTCGCTACTGGGGCGTCGAGGCCCTAGTTGATCGCAAACCGCATCACAAGCGTGCGTTGCAACGGATTGTAGTTATCGTCTGACATGATCGTCAGAACCGTCCGATTATCTTTGTCGGTATGAACCGCGATCGCTTCCATATTGTCGACCATCCGGCCGCTCTTGGTTTCGTAAAGCACCTCGCCATCGAGCCGCGCGCCCGGCGCGATATCCGGGGCGGCGATCCTGCGCACCCGCATGAACACGCCCTCTTGCAGGCCCGCGAAAAAGCGCTCCAGCACAACTATGCCGCCATCGGGCAGCGCAGCGATATCGGTGATGTCGAACATGCCGCTGCGTTTGAGACGGACCTGCTCGGCGGTTCCATTGCTGAACAGCCAGCCGAGACTATCGCCACTGATATGCGCGCGTTGTTCGGAAAAGGCGATTGCCGCGCCGGCATGCGGCCCGCCCTGCAGCACCGTCAGCGCTTCCAGCCCCTTATTGCCCGGCAGCCGCAGCGCGGCCGCGGGCAGCTCGATCGCGCCGACCGGGGCGCTAAAATCTTGGCCATCGAAGGTGTACTTGTGGATGCGATGTTTGCCTTCGAAGGCAATGTAGTAACTCCCCGTGAGTTTGCCGGGCTGTAGCGGGGCCAGCGCTTCCGCATCTTCCAGGCCGCGTCCGGTTTCCGGGCTGTCCCACTCGTCGCGGACCTGCAGCTGGCCGATTCTGGCGGCCCCGACATCCACGATCTGTTCGCCCCGTTCTTTTAGGTCGAGCCGCAACCATGATGTTCTGTCCGACAGGGCGAGCAGCTGCGAACCATCGGCGCTCACCGCAAGGCCTGAATACCCGCCAAACGCGCCCGCCGAGGACTTCAGCACGAATCCGCCAAGCCAGGTCAGCTTGCCAAAGCGCGCGCGCTCCGGGTCGGCGGAGTCGAGCATGAGCGGCTGGGCTTCAACGCGGATGTCGCGCGCTCCGGCGTATGCAGCGCCGGGAAAGATCGCCAGTAACAACAGCACCGCCGATAAGCGTTGTCGCATCAGGTTATTCCCCGCTCAGGTTATGCGCTTGCGAGCGTCGCTTGGGCACCGGCACATCGCCCGACGGCGCGCCCATCGGCGGCATGTCTTGACCAACCACACGCCGGCACGCGGCCGGCAGGTCCGCCAGTGTCATCGGCGCCTTCTTCTTTGTCGGTTTGTCGGGTTTAGGCGGGGCGGTTAACAGCCGGTACCAGTAATCGAGCGGCTGGCCGCAGCCATCGCCGGCGGGCGGCGGCGACTGATTTTTGCATCCCGAATAGCCTGGCGGACATTTCAGCCGAACATGAAAGTGATAGTGGTGCCCCCACCAAGGGCGTATCTTGCGCAGCCAGCCGCGCTCGGAGCCGGCAGCTTCGCACAACGCCTTCTTGATCGCCGGATGAACGAAGATGCGCGCCACCTCATCGTAAGACGCTGCGCGCTTCAGCAGGCGAACATGCTCTGGCGTCCAGATGTTCGGATCAACCGAAAGCCGGTTGTCGGCCAGCACCGACACGGCGGACATGCGCTCCCGCTCTTTGCGGCTCAGACGCCGGTCTGGCATAGGCTTCAACCAGATGTCCGCGTCCAGCCCGATCTGGTGGCTCGCATGCCCGGTCAGCATCGGACCCCCGCGCGGTTGGGCCAGATCGCCCACCAGCAGGCCAGGCCAGCCATCAAGCTTCTGCGTGTCGCGCGCAAGCTGCTCGATATAGTCGAGCAGGGCGGGATGCCCCCAGTTCCGGTTGCGTGACAGCCGCATCGCCTGCCAGGCGGGCCCATTGACCGGAAGCTCGCGCCCGCCCGCCAAGCAGCCGCGCGCATACGAGCCGATCGCTCGCGCCTCCATCGGCAACGGATCCATGATGAACCCGAACACGTGCTTTGCCGGACGGTCTTCTGCGTGCGTTTGCCCAGCCATGAAAAGCAGCGCAGCCAGCGTGAGTCCGGCAGGGCAGAGGTAGCGAAAATCCCGCATGATCTTCTCCGATTTGAAGTTCAGTTACGCGACTGCTGCGGCATTTGTATGAATGGCAGCTTGCGCCAACTCAAAAAACGCGGGGTTGTTTGCATGTAATCATCATAGCTCTGGCCGAAGCGCTTGCGCAGCCATGGCTCTTCCGCCAAAGGCATCAGTGAATAAACCAGGACCGCCAGTGCCGCCAGCGCCCAGATCACCCAGGATCCGGCCGCGACCGCGATCCCTAGATAACCGATGATGGAGGCGACGTATTGCGGGTTGCGGCTGTAGTGATAAAGCCCGTCGGTCACGAGGTTTTCGTCCGCGCCATAGGTGTTCTCGATGCCCAGATCGAAATAGCCGTATAACGTCACGCCGAATCCGACGACGATCAGCGGAATGCCGATGAAAAGCTGCAGCCACCAGAGCGGCCCGCTCAAATCCGCCAGTAGCGCGGCTGCGACCGGCAAGCCGCCCATGCTTGTTCGGAATAACGGCCAGAACGTATAGCTTTGCCAGCTTTTTTTGCCCGGCGTCGGCCACAGCCGGAAATTCTGGGATGTGACCGTTGCGATCATCAGTATGGCGAGCACGACAAGGGCGATCGCAACAACGGTGGCCACGATCGGCCCAAGCATCGAAATGACCCCCATTCCCCCTCCCCAAATCCTAAGAGTTTTGGGCAAATCTCCGCGTCGCGCGGACAAGACGGTCGATGATCCCTGGCTCCGTCATGGCATGCCCGGCGTCCGGCACAATTTCCAGCTGAGCATTGGGCCAGAGCTTAGCGAGTTGCCAAGCCGTTGCGGTCGGCGTGACGAGATCGTAGCGCCCCTGCACGATGACCCCTGGCAGATGAGCGATCTTATTCATTTCGTTCAATAGCTGGCCATCATACTCGAAGAAGCCGCCATGATAGAAGTAGTGGCATTCGATCCGCGCAAAGGCGAGGGCATAAGCGCTGCAACTGAATTTATCGACGGTGGTCTGATCAATCTGCAGCGCAAGCGTTGAGCCTTCCCACATGCTCCAGGCCCGCGCGGCCTCTAGCTGTATCTGAGCATCAGAGCCGGTCAGACGCTTATAATAAGCGCTGATCATGTCGTTGCGCTCTTCCATTGGGATCGGCGCCAGGAATTTCTCGAAGGCATCCGGATAAAGCCAGGACGCGCCGCTTTGATAAAACCACTGAAGCTCTGACCGGCGCAGCGTGAATATGCCCCGAACGATCAGCGCTGAGACCCGCTCGGGATGGCGTTGCGCATAGGCGAGGGCGAGGGTTGAGCCCCACGAGCCACCGAAGACCTGCCAGTGCCTAATCCCCAGATGCTGGCGTAACCGCTCCATGTCGGCGATCAGGTGCCAGGTCGTGTTGTGTTCGAGGCTGGCGCGCGGGCGCGACTTGCCGCAGCCACGTTGATCGAACAGGACGATCCGGTAAACATGGGGATCGTGGAAGCGGCGCATGACATCCGAAATCGCGCCGCCGGGCCCGCCGTGAAGCAGCACCACAGGGATGCCATCGGGATGGCCGCACTCCTCGTAATAGATTTCATGGCCGTCCTGTTCCGGCAGGAAGCCGCTGGCGTTCGGTTGCGCAATCGGCGGATACAGATCCAGCCGCTCTTCTGTGGCGGGGAAGTCCAAGACTGTAGCCCTTAAGTGATGGCGCTGCCGGCCAGCGAGGTTCGCCTGCCGCGCATCATGCAAGTTCCGACCATTCGCGAAGGTGAGCGCATCGCGATCCGGCTGTCAACGTCCGCTGCGGTGCGCGCGCCCGATGCTCAAGGGCGCGGCGCCTTGCCGCGGCCGGCCAACCGGGTCAGGCGTGCGTGGAGCGTCTCCGCGCCCGAGGTGCGGATCTCCCCAGCGATCTCTGCCGTCAATTCGTCTGGTTTGGGCGAAATCAGGCTCACGGCGATTGCAGCGATGAAGCCCGCCGGAACGCCGAGGATGCCCGCGGTGAGAGGATCAACGAATGCTCCACCGGCCGAGTTCGCCCCGATGAGAGCCGCGTACGCCGCTGTTACGCCGAAGCCGGCCAGTATTCCGGCCACCGCACCGGCGACTGTGATCCGCTGCCACCAGATCGACAGGACGGCAACGGCGAAAAAACCGCCTGCCAGCAGCGAGAAGGCCAGAAGCGCCCAGCGCAGCGGATCGATGTCTAGCGCCCGGCCCAGCCAGGCCCCTAACAGCGCTGCCAGGATCATGCCGATGCGTCCGACCGCTAAGCGCTGCGCCGCTGTCGCCGGCCGCCGCAGCCACGGGTGAAACAGGTCATTGCTTAGAATGTTGCCGATTGCGGTAATATGGGCCGCCGCCCCCGCGAGCATGGCGGCGAGCAGGGCAGCCGCCACGACGCCGGCGAACACCTGTGGCAGCGAGCCCGACACGGGGAGCAGAAGCGCGCTGAGGTCGCGATCGATCAGCGCGTTCGCAGCGCCGAAAGTGGGGTCCAGCGCGTCCGTTTCGAGCGTGATCAAGCCCAGATCTCCGGCATAGCGCGCCCAGTTCGGCAGTTCCGCAAGCGGCGTGCCGATCACCTGCTGAACGATTGCGGCGTGCAAGAACGCCGCATAGGCCGGCAAGCTAAGCGCTATGAAGCCGACGACGAGCCCGGCCCAGCCCATGGAACCACGCACCGCCGCGATGGTCGGCGTCGTGCTCAGGCGGGTATGCAGCGCTGGCAGCATGGCTATGCCCAGCATCACGCACACGCCGAGAAAAACAAAGTCAAGCGCGCTGATCGCGCCGAAGGCCTGCAGGAACGGTTTGGAGATCGGCTCGGGATCGACGCCGGGCAGTGCCTGTGACAGCGGCGTCGGGCTGGCTGCGCTTATGTCTTTGGCCTGTTCCGCCGCGGTGATATCCGCCAAGATTGCCCCGTAGCTCAGCTGCGGCACCGGCAGGTTGGTGACCTGAAGCGACACGATCACGAGCGGCGCGGAAATCCCCAGCAGCACCACGATGATCTGAGCACACTGCACCCAGGTCAACGAGCGCAAGCCGCCGAGCAGCACGGTCAGCATGGCGAAGCCCGCGCCGATGGCGATCAGCATGGCCTCCGGCAGCGGCAGGAATAGCGCCGCGATCATGGCGCCAATTTTGAGTTCAGCCGTGAGCAGCATGGCCGTCGGAATAATGACGAGAACAGCGCAAATTGTTCGCACCACCCGCGAGGAGAAGCGCATGCCGACAAAGCCGGGCAAGGTGAAGCTGCCTGCTTTGCGCAGATACGGCGCAAATACCGTGATGACGAGCGCGAGCCCCGCGCACCACCCCAGGATCAGCGGCAGCGCGTCGTAACCGAGAAACACCAGCGCCCCGATTGCTGGCACCAGAGCGCTGGCACCCAGCACGGTCGCTCCGATCGAAAGCCCATTGTAGAGCGCGGGCACCCGTTCGCCAGCAACGAAGAAGTCCTCAAGGTTGGTGGTGCGCACCATCATCCCGATGACAAGATACAGCAGCGCCGGGCCGATGATCATCACCTGGTTCACCCAGAACGCGGCCAGCCCAAGCTGCTCCAGAATGAGCATGGTCAGAACCAGCGAGACATAGGCGCTTGCGAAAATCGCAAAGCTCGTGCCGATCCGCGGATTGACGACCGGATAATGATAATTGAGAGCCATTTCGGATAGGTCCGTTCGCTCGTTAGTAATCGCCCGAGATGTTGTAACGCGCGTCGAGACGGTCCTGGCGCATGGCGACCCAGTAAATCAGCGCGACAAGACCGATCACACTACCGATCGAAGCCAGCAGGTATCCCAGCGGAAAACGCAATGCATAGCTGTCGTAGAGCAGGGGGCCGATGACCGGCAGGACGATCAGGAACAGTCCGAGCAGCACGAGTGCGGCGATGCTCACCCGCACATTTGCGCGCCACTGAACTTGCCGCTGAGGGTCGATCATCACGGTAGGCCCCGTCTCGCCTAATCCAGTTTTCGAATCTGGCGGCAATGTTTCAGGAAAATGCGATCAACTCAAGGCTGCCTGCGCGCGGGCGCGTTACCCCCAAAGTGCGGCTGTCGCGGGCCGGATGACCGCGCCGTCGAAAGACAGGCCGTGATCGCGGTCACGGGCGAGCAGAAGCGGCCCGTCGAGGTCGGTCCAGTCCGCGTCTTGCCCCAACAGCAGGGCCGGGGCCATTGCCAGCGAGGTGCCGACCATGCAGCCAACCATGATCCGAAATCCCAACCGCCGGGCTGCATGACGCGTGGCAAGCGCTTCTGTAAGACCGCCGGTCTTATCCAGCTTGATGTTCACGGCGTCATAGCGGCCGCACAAGCGGTCCAGCCCCTCGCGCGCATGCACAGACTCGTCGGCGCACACCGGGACGCGGCGGATCATATCCGCCAGAACTGAATCCTCACCGGCCGGCAGCGGCTGTTCGACAAGTTCAACGCCTGCGTCGGCGCAAACTTCCAGGAGGTGGGCGAGATGCGCTGCGCGCCACCCCTCATTCGCGTCAACAATGAGCCGTGCGTCCGGCACCCGGGCGCGGACGGCGTGCAGCCGGGCTTCATCGCCCGCGGCTCCCAGCTTCAGTTTGAGTAAGGGGAAGTCGCAGTCGGCGGCCTTCGCGGCCATCTCCTCCGGCGATCCCAGGCCGATGGTGCAGGCGGTTAGCACGGGCCTCGGCGTGTCCAGCCCTGCCAGCGCGTAGACCGGTACGCCGGCCGCCTTCGCCTCATAATCCCAAAGCGCGCAGTCGAGCGCATTTCGCGCCGCGCCCGGCGCAAGCGCCTTGGCCAGCGTTTCGCGGTGCAGTTGCGCTCCGAGCGCCCGCGCCGCCTCGGCGATTTGCGCCATAACGCCCGCCACGCTCTCGCCATAGCGTTCATAGGGCACGCATTCGCCGCGCCCGCGCGCCGGCCCGGTGATCTCGACCACCAAGACCTCCGCCGCGTGCTTCGCCCCGCGCGCGATCGTGAACGCCCCCGCGATCGGCCAGCTTTCCAAGCGCACAGACACCGTGCGGCCATCTTCAAGCTTGATGCATTCCATACGGATGCTTGTTCGCGCGCATGCCTGACCTGTCAAGCTATTCAGGTGTTTGCCAAGCCTGCGCCGAGCCGATAGGTTTGCGCGCGCAAATAGCAGGCTAGGCGCGCTTCACCCGGTGCTTGCGCCGAGCATGGAGTATGTCGCGGAGATGAGTGCGATTACGTCCAACCCGACGGATCAGCGCACGAGCGTAACGGCTTCTGCGCCGTTTGCCCGGTTGATTAGAGACCGAGAGGCGCGCCTGGTCCTGGCCGGCGATTGGACCGTGCGCGCGCTGGAGCGGATAGAGGCGGATCTGGGCGCGGCGACGCCGTCTGCGGCACAGACGAAGGGCGCACCGCTGGAGCTCGATCTTGGCGATGTCGGCGCGCTCGATACAGCGGGCGCCTGGCGGCTGCTCAAGCTCATCAACGACCTGACCGCAGCCGGCTATGAGGTCACTTTGCGCCGCGTGCGCGAGTCGCAGCGTCGGCTCATGCGCGAAATCCATGCGCGTAACAAAGACACCAAAGCCCCGCCGACTGGGCATCCCGGCCTGTTGGATATCCTTGGAACGGCCGCAAGCGCCGGCAGCGGTTTTCTTCGCGACGGCATTGCGCTAGCCGGCTTTCTCGGGGCGGCCACGGCCGTGTTCTTGCGGCTGCTGGTCAAGCCGTGGCGGTTTCGCGGCGTCTCGTTCGTTCATCATCTGGAACATGCCGGTCTGCGCGCCATCCCGATCATCTCGCTGATCTGCTTCTTGATCGGCGCGGTCGTCATGCAGCAGAGCATCGTGCAACTCAGCTACTTTGGCGCGGAGACATTTTCTGTCAGCATGCTGGGCATCTTAACGCTACGCGAGGTCGGCATCCTTCTGGTCTCCATCATGGTGGCGGGGCGCTCGGCATCCGCGTTTACCGCCGAGATCGGCACCATGAAAATGCGCGAAGAGATTGACGCGATGCGCACCATGGGCATCGATCCGATGGAGACGCTGGTGATGCCGCGTCTGTTGGCGCTGCTAGTCGCGCTGCCGTTGCTGACATTCTGGGGCGATCTTATGTGTTTAGCAGGCGGCGCCGCCATGGCCTGGGTTTATCTGGGCTACGACTTGGACGTCTTTATTCAGCGCCTTCATGATGTCATCAACCTGCGCCACTTCCTCATCGGGATGGTGAAGGCGCCGTTCGCCGCGCTGATTATTGCGCTTGTCGGGTGCCTCGAGGGCTTGCGCGTCCAGGGAAGCGCGGAATCGCTCGGGTTTCAGGTCACGCGCGCCGTCGTTAAGGCAATATTCCTCGTCATCATTATGGATGCTGTGTTCGCCATCTTCCTGTCCGCTGCGGGATACTGATTGTCATGACCCAGGCTGAAATCGCGTCAGAATCCGCTTCGCCCCCAACGCGCGAGGCTCAGCGGGCGCATGAAGCCCGCGAGGTGGTGATCCGCGTGCGCGGGCTGCGCAAGCGGCTCGGCAGCCAGCAGATCTTTGATGGCTTGGACCTTGACGTCTACCGCGGCGAAGTCCTGGGAATTGTTGGCGGGTCGGGTACGGGCAAGTCGGTGCTGATGCGCTGTATCACCGGACTTCTCAAACCGGACGCCGGCGAAATCAGCATATTCGAACTCAATGCAACGGGCCGGAAGGCGAGATTGCGTCTGGCCCGCACCAATTGCTGGGGCGTCTTGTTTCAGGATGGCGCGCTGTTTTCATCGCTCACGGTGCGCGAAAATATCGAAGTGCCGATGCGTGAGCAATTGCATCTACCGCCGGAGGTGCGCCGTGAACTGGCCATGCTCAAAATCGCTTTGGTGGGGTTGCCTACCGACGCGGCCAACAAATACCCATCGGAGCTTTCCGGCGGTATGCGCAAACGCGCCGGTCTGGCCCGCGCGCTGGCGCTCGACCCGCAGATCGTGTTCCTCGACGAGCCGACCTCAGGTCTGGACCCGATCGGTGCGGAGGCCTTCGATCAACTTATCATCAGCCTGCAGCAGACGCTTGGCCTGACGGTGTTCATGATCACCCACGACCTCGACAGCATCTTCACGACCTGCGACCGTGTTGCGGCGCTGGCCGATCGCGTGATCGTGCGTCAGGGCAATCCGTTTGCACTGGTCGATGACCCGCGCCACCCCTGGGTCGAAGAATATTTTTGCGGCGAGCGGGCCCGCGTTCACCGCAGCCAACAAGGTGACAACTGATGGAAACGCGTGCGAGCCACGTTCTGATCGGCCTCTTCGTCCTTTCGATGCTGGGGCTGGGCTTTGCCTTCGTGTATTGGATCAACAACTCGGCGGGCGGCGCAAACGCACAGCGATATCACGTGATTTTCTCCGGCTCGGTGCAGGGGCTGACGGAGGGCAGCGCCGTACTGTTCAACGGGATTCGCGTCGGTGAAGTCGACCGCCTGGCGATCATTCCGGAGGATACCAGCAAGGTGCGGGGCCTGATTTCGGTGAAGCAGACCACGCCCGTGCGCGAGACGTCGCGCGCGAAGGTGGTGCAGCAGGGGCTGGCGGGAACAGTGGCGCTTGAGATCACGCCGGGCGCGGCGGACTCACCGCGCCTGCAGGCCAAGGCGGACGAGCAATACCCGGTGATTTACGCCGACGTGGCCTCGTCGAAATCATTGTTGAGCGCGGCGCCCGAGGCGCTTGGTGAGGCGCGGGCGCTGATCCGCCGGGTGAACGATCTGATCGCGGCCAATGAAAAGGCGATCACCAAAACCATCGACAATGTCGAAACCTTCACGGCGACATTGAGCGATCACCGCGAGGACATCGGCGCGATCGTCGAGAACACGCGCGGCGTTTCTGAACGGGTTTCGCGCATGGCGACAAAGCTTGAGACGACCATCGACAAATTTTCGAAATACGTCGCCGACGACGAGAACTCCGTTGTGGCAGAGGCGCAACAAGCGGCGCAATCCTTTCGCGAGCTGGCGGAGAAACTCGACCGTTCGCTGGGCGATCGCGCCGATGATCTCACCCTGTCGGCACAGCGCGGCATCAAGCAGTTCGAGCTTTTTATGAGGGATGGCAGGCGTTTAGCGGACAGCCTGGACCGGGTCGTTCGGAAACTGGAAGAGAATCCGCAGCAATTGCTGCTCGGCGGATCGCAGGTGCCGGAGTACAGCCCGTCACAATAACCCGATTGACAACCATGCGCCGGATAGTCCCTCCTGCAGGCGTGCGAGACTCTGCGGCGGGACGGATCCAAGGCGCTACCCATGCGTGCTGCGCGTAATATTGTCGGTTTGTTTCTGGCGCTGGCGATGAGCGGCTGCGCGCTGGCGGTCAACGGTGCGCCGCCGCAAACCTATGACTTGATCCCGCCCGATATCGCCGCGGTTCGGGCCCAGCCCATTCCGGTGCACATTGTCGTGCGGACCCCGACAGCGGTTCGCGCGCTGGACAACGAGCGTATCCTGGTGCGCCCAGCCAGCGAGCGCATCAGCTATTATCCCGATGCCGTCTGGGGGGACCGGCTGCCGCGCCTGCTGCGCGCCCGCATCGCCGAAACGCTGGAAGATAGCGGGCATTTCAAGGCCGTGGTGACCGAGGATGACCGTGTCACGGGCAGCTATTCCTTGCAGATCGCAATTCGCGCCTTTGAGATGTCGGTGAACGGCAAGCCGCCGGAAGGGCATGTCGATCTGTCGGCGAAGATTGTCGATGAGCGGGTGGGCAAGGTCGTCGCCAGCCAGCGGTTTGAATCGCGGGTGCAAGCTGCGTCCGACGCGGCGAGCGACGGGGTTGCCGCGATCACGACCGCGTTCCATGATGTCACCCGGGCGTTGGTCGCGTGGATGACGAATGGCAGCCAGCGCTCGCGACTGGGCGCGGGCTCTTAAGCGCCGCCGCATATTTACCGGAGATAGCCATGAACATCGGTGAGGCGTCGCGCCAGAGCGGCGTGCCCGCGAAGACCATCCGCTATTACGAGGACATCGGCCTGATCGGCCCGGCGCAGCGCGGCGCTAACGGCTACCGCGACTATTCCGAGGCTGACGCGGAGCTGTTGCGCTTCATCCGCCATGCGCGCGCGGTCGGCTTCAGCATCAAGGAGTGCCGCACGCTCGTGGCGCTCTACCGCGACCCGAACCGCCACAGCCGCGACGTGAAGGCGCTGGCGCAGGCGAAGATCGCCGAGATCGACCGCAGGATCGCGGAGTTTCAGCACATGCGGGGCGAACTGGCGGCGCTGGCGGCGGCGTGTCCGGGCGATGACGATCCCGAATGCGCGATCCTTGAGGAGCTGGCCGGCGCAGATTCGCAAGTGTAGCCCGGTCTTGCCAATGCATAGGTAAACCTATGATCCGTATCGAGCAAACTGACACGCTGACGGACGCAGAGCGGAGCAGCGTGATTGCTCCCCTCGACAGGCATTCGCGCGCGCTCGGCCGTGTATGGGATCCAAAACCTCTCAACCTCTTCCTCCGTGAAGAGAGTGCTATCGTTGGCGGGCTGCTCGCCGAAACGCAGCTGGGTTGGATGTATGTCAGCGCCCTTTCCGTCGCAGAACATCTGCGTGGGCAGGGCTATGGGCGTGCTCTTATGGAAGCCGCAGAGGTCCAGGCGGCCGCGCGTGGCTGTCATAGTGCCTGGCTCAACACCTTCTCCTACCAGGCCCCGGAATTCTATCAGCGGCTAGGTTATATCGAGTTCGGGC
>CAYXPZ010000018.1:0-37578 GCA_964466965.1 uncultured Hyphomicrobiaceae bacterium | reverse complement strand
CCGTCGTTCCTCGTCACACAGGCCGGCAACGCTTAAACATTAGGATCCGACCTAGTGGAGCGAATTTGACATTTGAGTCCCGCTTGCGGCCAGGCTCTCGCACAAATGTCAAATTCAAAAGCTCCACTAGGTTCAATAGCTTGCTAGTGGTCCTTGTGATTCAGACATTTGCTCGGGCGGGTGCTGCAAAGGGAGGCAAATGTCTGAATCGGACCACTAGCCGGACGCTGCGCCGGCTCGGGGTTGGCGCAGACCGCCGGCAAGAACCAGACCAGCATGCGATCTCCGGTCCCAACTGTGCGCTCAGACAGTCACTTCAGAGCGCGCAGCGGATCACGCATCCTCTCCCGCCTCCGGCGGCGGCGGCTGCCGCCCCGAAACCGCCGCTCTGGGTCGGCTGCGCGCAGCCCCTGGCGCCCGCCCTCGCGGTTTTGCTCCGTACGCGTAAGGATCAAGCCCATTGTTGGCATTATCCCCACGTTGTGCGTCGTCCCCGCGCTCGGCCGGACGTCCTGCCGGCGGGGTGGTTCCGTTGTTATCCCCCCGTTCGGGACGCTGCTGCGCAGATCTCCGGGGCCGGACCGTGACCTCGCCCTCCGGGCGCGGCAACTCTTTCGGCCGGATCCGCTCGCTCTGGCCCTGTCCACTCTCGCGCGGCGCGGCGCGGGGTTGCTCACGCCGTCCATGCCCTCTCGCCGCACTGCCCTGGCCTGGCTGCGGCAGCGCCAGCGGCCGCTCCGCGCTTCGCCGCTGGCTTTCCGGACCAGTCTTGGCGGCGTTGCGCGCCAGGGTGTTGATCAACGCCACCGCCTCCTTCTCCGTCATCGGCTCGCCAAAATAAAAGCCTTGGCCGAAGTGACAGCCGAGCGCGCGCAGATAAGCCGCGTCACGCTCCCAGTCAACGCCTTGCACCACGACATCGAGACCGAGTTCATGCGCCATTGCCAGTACCGAACGCAGGATGATCGGATCGGAACTGGCGGCGTTAGCAGAGCGCACCAGGGACCGGTCAATCTTAATCAGGTCCAGTGGCAGGCGGTGGAGATAGGCGACCGAGGAATAGCCGCTGCCATATTCGTCCAGCGCCAGACGCGCGCCAACACTTTTCAGGCTGGCCAGCGCTTCGACGATCTGTTCGGGGTTCTCCATAACCACCGTCTCGCTGACCTCTAGCATAAAACAGTTCTCTGGAACGGTGTTACGGCCGATCACGGTGCGCAATTCTTGGACTGCGTCGCTGCGCAGCATGGCGCGGTGTGAGATATCCAGGGCGACGAAGAGCGGCTCGTCACGCCGCGTCCACGCCTTCTGCCATCGGTGAAGCTGGCGGATCGCGCGCTCGGCGGCATAGCGGCCAAGCTCGGCCGTGAGCTCGCCCTTTTCAGCCGCATGCATGAATTCGCGGGGGGTCAGCAGGCCCTGGCGCGGATGGTTCCAGCGCAGAAGCGCTTCAAAGCCGACCAACTGATTGTCCGACAACCGCATGATCGGCTGATAAAGCAGGACGATCTGCCGGCGGTCGATGGCTTTTGCCAAGTCCTTGTCGAGATCCGCGCGGTCGTCGCGCCCGCCGCTTGCATCGGGCTTGTAGAGCTCGATCCGGTCGGCGCCCGCGCGCTTGGCGCGCGCTGCAGCGAGTTCGGCTTCTGCGACGAGCGCCAGCCCGTCTGCCTGGCGGCCGTCATACACCGAAATGCCAATACTCCCGATCAGAGCCATCTCGCGCCCGCTCAGTTTCATCGGGGAGCGCAGCGAACGGCGGACGCGCTCGGCCAGCATGGCGATGTAGCGCGGATCTGTCTCCGAGGTCAGCAACAAGGCGAACTGATCAACGCCGACCCGCGCCAGCGTATCCATATCCCGAACATGACGGCTGAGCCGGCGGGCAACCGTTAGCAGCATGCTGTCACTGATGACCGTCTCGGGCGCATGACCGCCGCTGCGCACCTGATCGATATCGATCACGATGACGGTGGGCTTGGTGTCATCAGCTTCGCAGCGCTGAATCGCCTGGCTGACGCGGTCGAGGAATAGCTCGCGATTGGGCTGGCCCGTCAGCGTGTCGTACACGGCATTGTGGGTCAGGCGTTCCTCGCTGCGCTTCTGCGCAGTGATATCGCGGAGCAAACCAATGCACTGCAGGATCTGACTTTGTGGCAGCTTCACAGCGCGTCCGCGCAGCTCGTACCACAAGTAGCTGCCGTCGCTGCGCCGCAGTTGCAGGTCGATTTCGAGCTCGCCGCCTTCGCGTTCGCGCACGGTCCACAGCATCAGCTTGACGCGCTCGCGGTCCGATTCATGAACGTACTTTAACCAGTCTTCGGTCCCGCAGTTCAGCGTGCCCTTGGCATAGCCCAGCGCCCGCTCGATCTCGGAGCCGACTTTGATCTCTTCGCGGCGCACATCCCATTCCCATACCGAGGCGCCGGAGGCTTCGAGCGCGGCCGCCCCGCGCCCGAGATGCGCAGCGTGGCCAGAAGCCGCATAATCCCCTGGCGAAAAGGCATATTGGGTGACGCTGAAGCCTAGCAGCGCCACAAACAGCACCAGCCCCGAAGACAGCGCCGGCACGACAATGTCGCCCGAGAGATACCCCATGATGGCGACGCCTGCGCCGAACAGCCAGACCAGAAACAGCATCCATGTTGGCAACAGCGTTAGCGCCCTGTCCTCGCCGCGAAGCGCCTGTAGCAACACCATGGCCGTACCGATGCCGGCAATCGGCAGGAATGACAGCCGCGCCAGCCCGGCCGTCATCTGTGCGTCGATAACAGCAAACGCGATCAGCCCCACCTGCAAGAACGCCCAGCCTGCAAACACCGGCAGCAGCCAGGGCTGCCATTGCCGCACACGCAGATAGATCATCAGGAAAACAATTATGCTGGCCGCCAAGGCCGCCTCGGCTCCGGCGCGGTAGACAGCGTTCTGATCCGGGGACAGCTGAAACAACTTGTGCCAGAACCCAAAGTCAACGCACAAATAGCCAACGGCGCTCCAAGCCACCAGAGCCGTTGCCGGGAACATGGCGCGGTGGTTGGCCACGAAGATTGCGGTCAGGAAAATCGCCAGCAACCCGGCAATGCCGAGCAAAATGCCGTTAAGCAAGGTCCGGTCAACCGCGCGCTTGCCAAGTTCGGCCCCTTCCCACAGCATGAGCCGGGGGAAATCGACGGATCGCAGTTCGACGATAAACGTGACGGTGCTGCCCGGCTCCAGCGTGAGTTGGAAGATATCCGCCTGATCCGCCGGGATGCGCTTTGGTTTATAACCGATCGATGGCGTGATCTTTGCGATACGCGGCGCATCGAGATCGGGCCAGATCACCTGACTGTCTGACAACTCATAGCGCTGGGCTGCGAGAATCCGCTCGATCCGGCTGTCGGTTGGGTTGGTCAGCGCGAACACGACCCAATTGGGATCCGTGCCAGGCGTCGTTGCCTGTACGGCCATACGGCCGGTAATGCCATCCGCGCCGGCAGCGGTCTCCACACTGAGACTGTCGCCGCGCCCTTCGTAGAGTTCGCCGAGAAGGGTGATATCCAGCTTCTTCTGATCCGGCCCCACCACAATGGCTTCCAGCGCGCGGGCCGGCGAGCCTGCGACCACGAGGACGGCGAACAGAAGCAGCATGACCAGCGCACCCGCCCCCGCGCGCGCCAACCAGCGCTGCCCTGAGGTCAGCGCCGCAGGCCTGTCGCGTTCACCGCCGCGGATCGTCCTTAAGCAAAGCGTAGAGAAAATGATCCTGCCACCTGCCGTTGATTTTGAGATACTGCCTGGCCAGCCCTTCCCGGGTAAACCCGACCTTTTCCAGCACCCTGATCGAGGCCACGTTGGTCGGCAGACAGGCCGCTTCCAGACGGTGCAGATGCAAACTGTCGAACACGAAGCCGGCGATCGCGCGGACACCCTTGGTCATAACTCCTTGTCCGGCATGCGGGGCGCCGACCCAATATCCCAGCGAGCACGACTGACTGACGCCCCGGCGAATATTACTCAAAGTTGCACCGCCGAGAAGGGTGTTATCATCGGCTTTGAACACAAAAAAGGCATAGCCGATGTTCTCACGCATTTCCCGCTGATAATGCTTCAAGCGCATGCGGTAGGCCCCGCGTGACAACTCATCCGGCGTCCAGGCCGGCTCCCACGGCTCCAAATGGGGGCGGCTTTCTGCGCGCAGGTGCGCCCAGGCCTCGTAATCGCCGAGACGCGGCATGCGCAGCAATAGTCCCTCCCTCTCGATCTGGGGACCATTTTCTGAGGTTGGCGGCGACCGCAGAAATGCCATGGGCGACCTTTACAGCAGTCTCAGCAAAAGCCCGATCCGCGCCTTCGAGGGGTTTCCAACGCGCCGGCGTGAACGCGACGAAAATGTGACCAATCCGGACATGAGAACGCGTTCCGTGCGTGTTATCTGATCCATCGCGCAGGCGGGCCCGCTGGCGCTGCGCTTAGCGCCTCAAAGCCCCGTCTGCAATCGGCCGCAACTCAGGCGCATCGGTCCGCGGCCCCACATGAACGCAGGTTGGCGTCCCAGAATTCAACAGTCGTTGTGTAAATTCTCGAATATGCACAGCGTCGATCGCCTCGATCTGCGCGATAAGTTGGTCAAATTCAGGCAATACGCCGAACAGATACAGATGCCGCGCCAGGAATTCCGCTCGCGCCGGTGAACTCTCCAGGCTCATCAGCAGACCGGCTTTCATGTTCGCTTTGGCGCGCTGGACCTCGTCGTCACGCGGCCCTTCACTGGCGAGGCTGCTCAGCTCATGGGCAACCACTTCGATGAGCGCCGGGCTATCATCGGCGTCCATGGCGGCGTGAATGCCGAACAGGCCGGTGTCCGAAAAACCGCTGCAGAACGCATAAATCGCGTAGCAGAGCCCACGGCGTTCGCGGGCCTCCTGAAACAGGCGCGAGGACATGCCCCCGCCGAGCAGGCCGGCACAGACCTGTGCGGTGTAGTAATCCGCATCGCCCACTGCCGGCGACTCAAGCGCGATCAGGACATGCGATTGCTCCAGAGGCAGGTGCGTCGAGCTGTAGCCGCCGCCGTAGACGGGCGCAGACCAGGCCTGCGCGCTTTGACGCGGCATGTCGCCGAACAGCTGCTCCGCTTGGCGCACGAGCGCCTCATGCTCCACGGCCCCGGCCGCGCTCAGGATCATCCGCTCAGCGCCATAATTGGCATCGCGGAACCGGATCAGATTGTCACGGCGCAAATTCCATACGCTATGCGCAGTGCCCAGCACGGGCCGCCCGAGCGGCTGATCCGGGAACGCGATGGCCTGCGCGCTGTCAAAAAGGACATCCTCAGGGTTGTCGCGCGTTGCGGCGATCTCCTGGAGCACGACGGTGCGTTCAAGCCCCAGATCCTCATCCTTGTAAACCGGATTGCGCAGAATATCGCTGAGTACGTTGAGTGCGCGCGGCACCTCTTCCTTCAACACCCTTGCGAAATATGCGGTGGTCTCAACTCCCGTGGCGGCATTGATTTCCCCCCCGGCCGTCTCGATCTCCTCGGCGATGTCCCGGGCCGAGCGGGTCCGCGTGCCCTTGAACGCCATGTGTTCCAGCATGTGAGCGATGCCATGTTCCTCGGCGGCCTCCGCGCGCGAGCCGCTGGCGACCCATATGCCAAGCGACACGGTGCCGACATGCGGCATGGCTTCGCTCACAATGCGCAGGCCATTGGCGAGGGTCGTGACTTCAGGCTTGCTCACCAGTGTCATGCGGGCGATCCGGCACTCTCTTTAACGCGCGAGGCGATGTACGCGGCAATCTGCGCCTGTTCGGCATCGAGCACGTCGTAGCGTTCCGGTGCAGACAGACGCGCACGCAAGGTTTCCGGCAATTCCGGCGATATGCCGATCGCATTATCAATAGCGTCGGGAAATTTCGCCGGATGCGCAGTCGCCAGGCAGATCATCGGAACCGCCTCATCGCCGCGGCGCATGCATGCGGCGTGAAGGCCGACGGCGGTATGCGGATCAGGGATGGTGCCGGTCGCGTGATACATTACGCGGATCGCATTCTCGGTCTGCGCTTCATCCGCCCGTGCGGCGGCGAATGTCCCGGTTAGGCCAGCGTATTGCCCTGGCGCTAGTGTGAAGCCGCCCGACTGCCGGAGCGTCTCCATCTGCGCGCGCACCAGATCGGCATCGCGACCGCTCATCTCGAACAATAGGCGCTCGAAATTGCTCGATACCTGGATATCCATACTCGGGCTCGACGACGCCACCACGCCGGCCGGCTCATATCGGCCTGTCGCCATGGTCCGTGTCAGAATATCGTTGATGTTGGAGGCGATCACTAGACGGTCAACAGGCAAGCCCATTTGCCGCGCCACGAACCCGGCGAAGATATCGCCGAAGTTCCCCGTCGGGACTGTGAAGCTGACGGGGCGGTGCGGTGCGCCAACCGAGACAGCGGCGGTGAAATAGTAGACCACCTGCGCCATGATCCGCGCCCAGTTGATGGAGTTGACGGCCGCGAGGCGATGACGGTCGCGAAACGCATGATCGTTGAACAGAGCCTTCACGATCGCTTGCGCGTCATCGAAACTGCCGCGCACCGCTATGTTGTGCACGTTCGGCGCGTCCACCGTGGTCATCTGTTTGCGCTGCACCTCGCTGGTGCGCCCCGCAGGATGCAGCACAAAGAGGTCGATATTGTCACATCCCTTGAAGGCATCGACTGCCGCGCCCCCGGTATCGCCCGAAGTTGCCGCGATGATCGCCGCCCGGTCGCCGCGCCGGGCCAGCGCGCGTTCCATGATGGGCGCGAGCACCTGCATGGCAAAATCCTTGAACGCCAGGGTGGGGCCATGGAACAGCTCAAGGATGAAATCGTTCGGGCCGGTCTGCACCAGCGGCGCGGTCGCTGGATGTCGAAAGCAGGCATAGGCGCGCGCAAGCATCGCCCGCAGGTCAGCGGCAGGCAGCGTCTCGCCCATGAACGGCGCCATCACTTCAGCGGCGACCTCGGCGTAGCGCTTGCCTGCGAAGCCCGCGATCTGCGCGCGGCTGAGCGTTGGCCAGCTTTCTGGCACGTAAAGCCCGCCGTCGCGCGCAAGGCCGGTCAGAGCGGCGTCTTCAAAGTCAAGGCGGGGCGCGTCGCCGCGCGTGCTGACGTATTTCACGAGAGAAACCCCGTATCACCATGCGGCTTGCGCACCGCTGTGCCGGCCTAGCCAGCTATCGGCATTACCCATAGCCTCGGTAAACTACGCCGGGCAAGGCGGATCAGCAACCTGCCATCAACCGCTGCGCCGAGCCTAAATCACCCGGCCTGTATCCTTTGCCCTGCGTCGCGCAGCCGCGAGACGATATAAGCGCCGTAAACGCCCAGAAGCGTCAATGCCAGACCGAACCAGGTCAGCGCATACGACAGGTGCTTGTCGCGCAGACGCAGTTGCGTAACTCCATCGCGCGGCCATTCGCCAGGCAGCGCGCCCGCCTCGGCTTCCACGAAGAACGGCGCCGCGCGGCGACGCTCATCGGCCGGAAGCTGTGCGACGATGCTCTCTAGGTCGCGCCAGTACCAGCGGTTGCGCGACGGCTCGTTATCAGGTGTGACGAAGTTGCTCTCACCCGGCGCACGGGCCAATCCGGTCACGGTGAAAACGTCGTGCGGCACCGGCTGATCCGCGCGCGCCTGTGGATCCTTCAACGGCTCCGGCACAAAGCCGCGATCCAGCATCACTAAACGGCCGTCCGTCTCAAACGGGGAGACCACCCGCCAGCCGGCGATCCCGTCACGTATCGTGTAGATATGGAACTCTTGCCCGGTGCGCAGCTCGCCGGTCATTTCCACGCGCATATACTCAATGTCGCTGTCGCGCTGCCAGCGCGCCAGCACGTCATCGAGCGGCTTGGCCGGAGCTTCTGCACGCGATTCGATGCGCTCGATCAGCGCATGCTTCCAGTCGCGACGTTGCAGCTGCCATGCGCCGAGCGAGACGAGGATGGCGAAGGCAACGAGTGTGCTTATGGTGAGGACGAGGAAACGCGGTTTCATGCCTTACATGTGTAGCGCGCGCCCGTCCACCGCAAGCGCTGCTTCCTTGACCGCCTC
Organism: uncultured Hyphomicrobiaceae bacterium; assembly: GCA_964466965.1. Lineage (GTDB taxonomy): Bacteria > Pseudomonadota > Alphaproteobacteria > Rhizobiales > Rhodomicrobiaceae > Dichotomicrobium. Next base: position 29,502 of record CAYXPZ010000018.1, on the reverse strand, counting down.
GGTCAGGGTCGGATGCGCATGGCAGGTGCGGGCCAGGTCCTCCGCCGAGCCAGAGAATTCCATCAGCACGGCAGCCTCGGCGATCATGTTGCCAGCGTCCGGGCCGACGATATGCACGCCCAGCACCCGATCGGTCTTGGCGTCCGCGAGCACCTTGACGAAGCCGTCGGTCTGCCGGTTCGCCTTGGCCCGGCCATTCGCCGTGAACGGGAACTTGCCGACGTTATAGGCTATGCCCTGCTCTTTCAGCTCCTCCTCGGTCTGGCCCACCTTGGCGACCTCGGGATAGGTATAGATTACGTCGGGGATCACACCGTAATTCACATGACCGGCCTGCCCGGCAAGTATTTCTGCGACCGCAACGCCCTCTTCTTCGGCCTTATGGGCAAGCATTGGGCCGTGGATCACATCGCCAATCGCGTAGATGCCCTCCGCGCTTGTCTTGTAGTGGCTATCGACCGCGACGCGGCCTTTCTGATCGGTTTCGATGCCGACCTCATCAAGTCCTAGCCCTTCGGTGTAGGGCGAACGCCCGACCGCGACCAGCACGACATCGGCATCGACCGTCTCCGCCTCGCCGCCACTCGCAGGTTCAATGGTCGCCTTCAAGCGGTTGCCGCTTGCATCGACGCCTGTGACCTTATGGCCAAGCGTGAACTCCATGCCCTGCTTCTTCAGGATACGCATGAACTGCTTGGAGACCTCGGCGTCCATGCCCGGCGTGATGCGGTCAAGAAACTCAACCACCTGAACCTCCGCGCCCAGCCGGCGCCACACCGAGCCAAGCTCCAGGCCGATGATGCCACCGCCGACCACCAGCATCTTGTTCGGCACTTCCTCAAGGTCGAGCGCACCTGTCGATGTCACGATGCGCTTTTCGTCCACTTCAATCCCGGGCAGTCGTACCGCGTCCGAGCCCGTGGCGATGACGATGGCCTTGGCATTAAGCGTGGATGTTGATCCGTTGCCGTCGTTCACATCGACCGCGCCCGGCCCGGCGATCCGGCCAATGCCGTGATGGCTCTCGATTTTGTTCTTTTTGAACAGGTATTCGATGCCTTGCGTATTGCCCTCAACCGCCTCGTCCTTGAAGCCCATCATTCTTGCGAGGTCCAGCTTTGGGTTAGCGTCGATGCCCAGGGCGGAAAATCCGTCCGCAGCTTCTTCGAACAGTTCGGAAGCGTGCAGGAGCGCCTTTGACGGAATGCAGCCGATGTTGAGGCAGGTGCCGCCATGCGCCTCGCGCTTCTCAACCACTGCGACCTTCATACCCAGCTGCGCTGCGCGGATCGCGCAGACATAGCCGCCGGGTCCGGATCCGATAACCACCAGGTCGTAGTTTTCCGCCATGACACCGCCTCTTAGCTCTTAATCAACAGGTTTGGATGGCAGGCCCACCGCTGTCAGATCAGCGTCGCGCCCAAGATCACGAGGATCGCCAGCGCCGCGACACTCCAGATGAGCGAGCGCAGCCGCCAGCCAAATGCATAGCACGGGATATAAACGATCCGGGCCGCCAGATAAATCTGCGACGCAATGGCCGTGACCGGACCCGACGCACCGCTGACATGGGCAACCAGGACAGCGATGGCGAACCATGGCAGCGTTTCCAGGTGGTTTTCATAAGCGCGGCGCAGACGCCCCGTGAGCGCAGACGCCGCACGCTCCGGCGCGCGGTCGCGCGGGCTCATGGTGTAATCCGGACCGTAGTCGCGGTTGGCGCTGACGGCGTAAATCGTGAGCTGCACATAGGCGAGCAGCACGGCCAGCACCAGCATGGTCAGCTCAACTGTCAAAGTGCCCCCGGTTCGGCTGCGGCTGCGGCTGCGTCCACCTCAAGCGCGCTAGTATTGCGAGAGAACCTGGATCCGGCTGCGATAGGCATCCGCGATACAGGTTTCGTCAAAACCACAGCGATTGCGCCGCCGCAGCCAATCAAGCTGGCTTTTTCTCATGGTCTCGCGCATGTCCGTGGGCATCCCGAAGTAAAGCGACGCCATTTGTTCATCGAGCTGTCCCAGCTCCACGCTTGCGCAAATCGCCTGCTCTGTCGCCAAAGATGCCTTACTGCAATCAAAACTCTGGGCCGAGGCTGCCGGCGTGCCAAGCCCCGCCAGGATCAACAACGCTGCCGCAATACGCATAACGCTTATCCCCAATCACAGGTCGAGAAGCATCCGTTCCGGGTCTTCCAGGCTTTCCTTGACGCGTACGAGGAACGTCACAGCTTCCTTGCCGTCGATCACCCGATGGTCATAAGACAGGGCAAGATACATCATTGGCCGCACCTCTATGCCGCCATTCACGGCAACCGGCCGCTCCTGAATCTTGTGCATCCCGAGAATGCCGGATTGCGGCGCGTTCAGGATCGGTGTGGACATCAGCGAACCGTAAACACCGCCATTGGAAATCGTGAAGGTGCCGCCCTGCATCTCATCGATGCCGAGTTTGCCCTCTTGCGCGCGTTTGCCGAATTCGGAGATTTTCTTTTCAATCTCGGCAAAGCTCATGGTCTCGGCGTCGCGGACAACCGGCACAACCAACCCGCGCTCGGTCCCGACCGCGACGCCGATGTGGTAATAGTTTTTATAGACAAGGTCTTCGCCGTCGAGTTCGGCATTCACGGCAGGCACGTCGTGCAGCGCACGCACACAAGCCTTTACGAAGAACGCCATGAAGCCGAGCTTGATGCCGTGCTTCTTCTCGAACAGCGCCTTGTGCCGTTCGCGCGCCGCCATGATGCCGGACATGTCCGCCTCGTTGAAGGTCGTCAGCATGGCGGCGTTGTGTTGCGCTTCCTTCAACCGGCGGGCGATGGTCTGGCGCAGTTTGGTCATACGCACGCGTTCTTCGCGCGCCGCGTCCGCGTCGGCTACAGGTTGGCGCTCACGCTGCGGCTGCGCGGGCGCTTCGGCCGAGACCTGACCAGCATCAAGCGCTGACAGAATATCGCCCTTGAGGACGCGGCCGTCCTTACCCGTCCCGGGAATCTGGCTGGTGTCGACTCCTTGTTCCTCCGCCAGCCTGCGCACGGCCGGCGACATGGGCTGTTCGGCTTGCGCTTCATCCGCGGCGCCTCGCGGCGCGGCTTCCGGCGGGGACGGCTGGGCCTTCGCAGCGGGCGCCTCCGCCTCGGCGGGCGTCTCTGCTTCTGCAGGCGCTTCTGCCTGCGCCGCGCCAGCCGGGGCTTCTGCGCCAGCCTCGATTGCACCAAGCAATGCGCCGACTTCGACGGTCTCCCCTTCGTTCACCGAAATGCTGGAGATGGTCCCCGACACCGGCGCGGGAACCTCCACCGTAACCTTGTCGGTTTCAAGCTCTACCACCGGCTCGTCTTCCTTCACGTGCTCGCCGGATTTCTTGAACCATTGGCCGACCGTTGCCTCGGTCACGGACTCGCCCAGGGTCGGTACGCGGATTTCCTGTGCCATTTTGTTGTCGTATCCCTTCGCCGCGTCTGCACCTGGCAGAGCGCGGCTCTATCCTCGTCTTAAAGCGTCAACGCATCGTCCACAAAGGCCTTCAACTCGGCCTGGTGTTTCGACATCAGCCCGGTCGCCGTGGCCGCTGAGGCCGGCCGACCGACATAACGCGGACGCTTATACGCCGCGTCGATATGGTTGAGAACCCATTCGATATTCGGCTCCACGAAGCTCCAGGCGCCCATGTTCTTCGGTTCTTCTTGGCACCAAAGCATCTCTGCATTCGGGAATCGGCCAAGTTCGGTGATGAGCGCGCGCGCCGGGAACGGATAGAGCTGCTCGATCCGCATCAGGTAAATGTCATCAATACCGCGGTTTTCGCGCTCTTCAAGCAGATCGAAATAGACCTTGCCCGAGCATAGTACAACACGCTTGATCTGATCGTCGGATTTAAGCTGCTTTGCGCCGTTCTCGCCTTTATCGCCGTCATCCCACAGCACGCGGTGGAAGGTCGAGCCGGGACCGAAATCTTCGATCGCGGAAATCACCCGCTTGTGGCGCAACAGCGATTTCGGCGTCATGATAATCAGCGGCTTGCGGAATTTGCGATGCAGCTGCCGGCGCAGGACGTGGAAGTAGTTGGCAGGGGTTGTGCAATTCGCCACCTGCACATTGTCTTCCGCGCACATTTGCAAGAAGCGTTCCAGGCGGGCCGAGGAGTGTTCTGGCCCCTGCCCTTCATAACCGTGCGGCAGCAGCATAACCAACCCGGACATGCGCAACCATTTGCGCTCGCCAGAAGTGATGAACTGATCGATGATGACCTGCGCGCCATTGACGAAGTCGCCAAACTGCGCCTCCCACAGCACCAGGGCATTCGGCTCGGCCAGGCTGTAGCCGTACTCAAAGCCAAGCACGGCGAACTCCGAGAGCATCGAATTGATCACTTCGAAGCGGGCCTGATCGTCTGAAATATGGTTCAGTGGGCGATAATGCTCTTCGGTCTCCTGATCGACGATCACCGCGTGGCGCTGGGAAAAGGTGCCGCGTTCGCTGTCCTGACCTGACAGGCGCACCGGGAACCCTTCGTCCAGCAATGTTCCGAACGCGAGCGACTCGGCGGTCGCCCAGTCGATGCCCTCGCCAGCCTCGATCGCCTTGCGGCGATTGTCGAAAATGCGCTTGAGCGTGCGGTGCGCTTTCACGGTCTCAGGGATCGTGGTGATCTTCGCACCGATCTCCTTCAGGGCCTCAATCTCGACCTCGGTTTTGCCGCGGCGCGGGCCTTCATCGGCAAAACCGATGCCCGCCCAGCGGCCGTCGAGCCAGTCTGCACGGTTCGGCCGGTACGCCTCCGCTGCCTCGAACTCATTGTCCAGCGTCGTACGCGTCACGCTGCGCATTTCGTCGATCTGGGTGCGCTCGAATAAACCTTCCTCAACGAGCTGGTCGGCATAGATCTCCACGACTGGCCGGTGCTGGCGGATCCGCTTATACATCAGTGGCTGGGTGAAGGACGGCTCATCCCCCTCGTTGTGGCCGTGGCGGCGGTAGCAGAACATGTCGATGACCACCGGCTTGTGGAAGCGCTGGCGGAACTCGGTCGCGACCTTCGCCACGTGCGTGACCGCTTCCGGGTCGTCGCCGTTGACGTGGAAGATCGGCGCCTCGACCATACGGGCGACATCAGATGGGTACGGCGATGAGCGGCCGAAGCGTGGCGCGGTAGTGAAGCCAATCTGGTTATTGACGATGAAATGCAGCGAGCCGCCCGTTCGATGGCCGCGCAAACCGGATAGGCCAAGGCATTCGGCGACGACCCCTTGTCCGGCAAAGGCTGCATCGCCGTGCAGCAGCAGCGGAAGAACGGCGGTGCGATCGGCATCATGATGCTGGTCTTGCTTCGCGCGGACCTTGCCCAGCACCACCGGATCAACGGCCTCAAGATGCGATGGGTTCGCCGTCAGCGACAAATGAACCTCGTTGCCGTCGAAAACCCGGTCGGATGATGTGCCGAGATGGTATTTCACATCCCCCGAGCCTTCGACGTCCTCCGGATGCGCCGAGCCGCCCTTGAATTCATGGAAAATCGCGCGGTAGGGCTTGCCCATCACGTTGGCGAGCACATTGAGGCGGCCGCGGTGCGGCATGCCGATGACGATTTCGCGCACACCCAGATTGCCGCCACGCTTTATGACCTGCTCAAGCGCAGGGACCATTGCTTCCGCCCCGTCCAGCCCGAAGCGCTTGGTGCCGGTATACTTTTTGTCCAGGTAGCTCTCGAAGCTCTCCGCATCGATCAGCTTTTGCAGAATGGCTTCCTTGCCGCGCCGGGTGAACTGGACTTCCTTACCAACCCCCTCGATGCGCTCTTGCAGCCACCCTTTTTCCTCGGGCACGGAAATGTGCATGAACTCGATACCGATCTTACCGCAGTAGGTGCGACGCAACACCTCGACGATCTGGCGCAGAGTCGCGGTTTCCAGCCCCAGCACCTTGTCGAGATAGATCCGCCGGTCGTAATCGGCCTCGGTGAAGCCGTAGGTCTCCGGCTGCAACTCCGGGTGGTCAACCGGCGGCGTCAGCTGCAGCGGGTCGAGATCGGCCGCCAGGTGGCCACGCACCCGGTGTGAGCGGATCAGCATGAGCGCGCGCACAGAATCACGAACGGCGCGCATGATCTCGTCTTCGCTGAGTTCGACCCCCCCTTCAGCCGCCTTCTCGCGGAGCTTGCCCTCGACCTCCTGGGCTGTTGCGCCCCAATCGCCAGTCAGCGCGGCGAGCAGTTCGCCGTCGCCATCCACGCCAACATGCTCGGGCTGCCAAGACGGGCCGCGATGCTCGGCCAGAACCGCCTCGCGCTGGTCTTTCAAACCCGCGAAAAACCGGCGCCATTCGGCGTCCACGGCGCCCGGATTGTCCTGATAGCGCGCATAAAGATCTTCGACATAGGCAGCATTGGTGCCATGCAGGAAGGAACTGAGCGCGAATGTCTCGTTGAGCTGCTGCTTGCGCATAACCTCTTCCGTCTTCTGGTCCCAGGCCACCAACAGGCGGCGCTGGCTTCATATAAACCTGTTTGCGGCCTTCAGGCCCCTCACGATGCCGTTCGCCGCGCACACTTCGTCGTGACACGCGCTGCGCACGCGCTCACGCCGCCTGTAGCAGACTCACCAACGTCGAGCCCAGTGCCGCCGGGTTGTCGGCAACCGCGATGCCGGCGGAGCGCATGGCTTCGATCTTGTCTTCTGCCCCGCCGCTGCCGCCCGCGACGATCGCGCCGGCATGACCCATGCGCCGGCCCGGGGGCGCGGTGAGCCCCGCGATGAACCCGACCGTTGGCTTTTTGACCGTCGACGACTTCAGGAACGCCGCGGCCTCTTCCTCTGCCGCGCCGCCGATTTCCCCGATGATGATGATCGATTCGGTCTGACCGTCAGCCAGGAACATCTCCAACACATCGATGAATTCCGTCCCTTTCACCGGATCGCCGCCAATGCCCACGCAGGTCGACTGCCCCAGCCCTGTCGCGGTGGTCTGCGCAACGGCTTCGTATGTGAGCGTACCAGAGCGCGAGACGATGCCCACCGACCCCGGCTTATGAATATGACCCGGCATGATGCCGATCTTGCATTGGTCCGGCGTGATGACCCCAGGGCAGTTCGGACCGATCAGGCGCGTCTTTGACCCCTGCAGCGCGCGCTTGACCCGAACCATGTCCAGCACCGGGATGCCTTCGGTTATCGCCACAACCAGCGGCAGTTCGGCATCAATGGCCTCCAGAATGGCATCGGCCGCAAAAGGCGGCGGCACGTAAATCGCGCTCGCATTCGCGCCGGTTTGTGCGACAGCGCCGGCGACCGTATCAAAGATCGGCAGGCCAAGATGCTCAGCTCCGCCCTTGCCCGGTGTTACGCCGCCCACGACGCGTGTGCCATAGGCCAGTGCCTGTTCGGTGTGGAAGGTCCCGTGACTTCCGGTAATGCCTTGGGTAATCACCTTCGTATTGCTGTCGACAAGCACCGCCATGGTTTCAACCTTTTCGTTTCGTCGTTGCGCTCGGCTTTGTCTCAATCCTCGGAATAGCTCTGCGGCCTTTCGTGAAAGCCGCCGTGTGACGCAAGTTCGGCGAATGGGTTGACGGCGCGAACCCCGCCGTAGCTTTGGCCGTGATTCAAGTCCTCGGTGTAGACAACCGGCGCGCCCAGGCTTTCCGCCGCTGCCAGGATCGCGCCATCCCAGTAGGAGAGATGATAGCGCTCAGACATGACTGCGCCCAGCTTGATAAGCGCGGGGCTGATGTCGACACAGGGGAAAACTTCCAGCTGCTCGATCCAATCAAGGGCGGCAGCGGGTTTCAGCGGAACCTCGGCCTTGCGCGTCGCCACCACGTAAAACTCCTGTAGCACTTGGGCCGAGACCCCGAATGCCGTGTCCTGAAGCAGCTCAACTGCGATCTTCTTCTTCCTCGTCTCGTCCGGGTTCTGCGAAGCCGCGTAGATCAGAACGTTGGTGTCGAGGAAGCACGTTACGGTCATAGATTTCGTCCCGATTCCAGCGCCACGATCCGGTCTGCATGGACGACTGCGCGGCCAGTTCCACCAGTCGCAGGCGCGCTTGCGCCGCTTTATCCTCGCGCTCAGCAATCCGCTCCAGGTAATCCCGGACCAGCGCGTTCACCGTTGTGCCATTGCGCGCGGCATAGCCCCGCACCGTCGCCAGCACCGCCTCATCAACAGACAGCGTTATATTCTTCATCGCCAAGCCTCCCTGACGCAGACGCCGCGCGAAACCCGCGGAACCCATGAGCACAGGATATGTGTAACTGTGCGCCCGCGTCAAGGCGTTTCCGGCTTTACGTCACCCCACTTCCTTGACCTTGGCGACAATCTTCTGCGCTGCATCCGCGAGATCGTCGGCCGGAATGATCGCCAGCCCAGAGTCGCTGAGCAACTGCTTGCCAAGCTCCACATTCGTGCCTTCCAGCCGGACCACCAGCGGAACGCGAATATCCATCTCCTTCGCCGCGGCGATAATGCCTTCGGCGATCACATCGCAGCGCATGATGCCGCCGAAGATATTCACGAGGATGCCCTGAACACTCGTGTCGGAGAGGATGATCTTGAACGCGTTCATCACCTGCTCTTTATTGGCCCCGCCGCCGACATCGAGAAAGTTGGCCGGTTCGGCGCCATACAGCTTGATAATGTCCATCGTCGCCATCGCAAGGCCCGCGCCGTTGACCATGCAGCCGATGCTGCCGTCGAGCTTGACGTAGTTGAGACCGTGCCGTGAAGCCTCAACCTCGGCCGGGTCTTCTTCGTCGATATCGCGCAGATTGGCCACCGCGCTCTGGCGGAACAGCGCGTTGTCGTCGAAGTTGATTTTCGCGTCCAGGCATCGCAGGTCGCCGCTGTCGGTGACGATCAGCGGATTGATTTCCAAAAGGCTCATATCCTTCTCGGTGAAGGCGCGATAAAGGCTGCCGATCAGCTTGACGCATTGTTTGATCTGATCAGCCTGCAGTCCAAGCGCGAACGCAATGCGCCGACCATGAAACGCCGAATAACCGGCTGCCGGGTCGATGCTGAGTGTCAGGATTTTTTCCGGCGTTTCGGCGGCGACCTTCTCGATATCCACCCCGCCTTCTGTCGAACAGATGAAGGCAATCCGTGAGGAGCCGCGATCCACGAGCGCGGAGAGGTAAAGCTCGCGCGCGATAGAGGCACCTTCTTCAATGTAAAGACGCTGGACCTTCTTGCCTTCCGGCCCGGTCTGATGCGTCACCAGTGTGCGCCCAAGCATCTGGTCGGCGGCGTTGCGCACTTCGTCCATCGACTTCGCCAGCCGCACGCCACCCTGCCCGCCGGCCTGCGGCTCCTTGAAGGTGCCTTTGCCGCGACCGCCGGCGTGAATCTGCGCCTTCACCACCCAAACCGGGCCGCCCAGTTCATTGGCGACGCTGACCGCATCTTCCGGCGTGAAAGCGGCCGCGCCCTGCGACACCGGTACGCCGTAATCGCGCAGGATGTCCTTGGCCTGATACTCGTGGATATTCATTCTTGTTGCTCCCGGTCTGTTGCGTCCCGATCAGGAAATCCCGCCAAGGCCCGGCGCGATCCGCTTGCACGCATCGACAAGACCCTGCACCGCCTCGACCGAGCGCATGAAGTCCGCGCGCTCGCCGGAGTTCAGATCAATCTCGATGACCCGCTCAACGCCCTTGGCGCTGACCACGACAGGCACGCCGACATAAAGCCCCTTCACGCCGTATTCGCCGTTCAGATAGGCCGCGCACGGCAGCACCCGCTTCTTATCCTTCAAATAGGATTCCGCCATCGCGACCGCGGAGGCCGCGGGTGCGTAGTAGGCCGAGCCGCTTTTCAAAAGGCTGACGATTTCCGCGCCGCCGTCGCGCGTACGCTGGACGATCTCGCCGAGCCGTTCATGAGTGATCCAATGCATTTTTATGAGATCGGGCAATGGGATGCCAGCGACGGTGGTGTAGCGCGTCAGCGGCACCATGGTATCGCCGTGCCCGCCCATGACGAAGGTGTTGACGTCCTCGACTGAGACGTCGAATTCCTCCGCTAGGAAGGTGCGGAAGCGCGCGCTGTCGAGTACGCCTGCCATGCCCACGGTCATGTGGCGCGGCAGGCCGGTGATCTGGTTGAGCGCCCAGACCATGGCGTCGAGCGGATTGGTGATGCAGATGACGAACGCTTCCGGCGCGTATTTCTTGATGCCCGCGCCGACCTGTTCCATCACCTTGAGGTTGATTTCCAGCAGGTCGTCCCGGCTCATGCCCGGCTTGCGCGGCACGCCCGCGGTCACGATCACCACATCCGCGCCGCGGATATCGACATATTCGTTGGTGCCCTTAAGCTGGCAGTCGGTGCCCTCGACCGGCAGCGATTCCGCGATATCGAGCGCCTTGCCCTGCGGCATTCCCTCGACGATATCGAACAACACGACGTCGCCCAGTTCCTTTACGCCGATGAGATGCGCGAGCGTGCCGCCGATCATGCCGCCGCCGATCAATGCGATCTTGTTACGGGCCATTCCAACAATCTCCCTGCCGAAGCCTCACAACGTCCGCCGCAGTGGGTAGCGTCAATGCCGCAGTCGTTCAAGCCAGCGGCGAACACGCAGCGTCACGTTTGTGTGTCAGACTGACGCGCGGGCGCTGATTTCGCAAGGACAAAGGCGGCTCAGCCACCGGCCTTGTCGGTGGCGTTGAGCGGCAGTTCAACCTGGAATACCGTCGGATCTTCGGGGTCGTGGCGGGTCTGAAAGCCGAGCTGCCGACACATGCGCAGCATCGTCGCGTTTTCGCTCAGGACGGAGCCATATAGCCGCTCAAGCCCTTCCGCCTTGGCGTAATCAATGAGATGGCGCATCAGCTGCCAGCCCAGACCACGCCCTTTCAGATCGGAGCGCGTCATCACCGCATATTCGGCCTTGCGGTAATCCGGATCGGCATAGAACCGCACCACGCCCAGCATCTCCGTTTCAGCCGGAGTAAGCGCCACGAAGGCGATTTCACGCCCATAGTCGATCTGGGTCAGCCGTGCCAGAAACTTGCGCGACAGGTGGCGTTGCGGCGAGAAGAAGCGCAGGCGTAGGTCGCCAGAGTCCATGCGCGCGATCATCTGCTCGTACAGCGCTTCGTCATCCGGCCGGATCGGGCGAATAAACACCTCGCCCCATCCCTCCAAGGTCACGGCCTTTTCCCATTCGTGCGGATAGGGCCGGATCGCCATGGGCGCGCGCGGCTCCTGCGCGGCGCTCGCCAGTACCACCCGCGCATCGAGCGCTACGGCGCCATTTTCGTCCGCGCGCAGCGGGTTGATGTCGAGTTCGCGGATTTCTGGATGCTGCGACACCAGATAGCTGATCTTCACCAGAGTCAGCGCAATCGCGTCCATATCCGCCGCCGGGCGATCGCGATAGCCGCGCAACAGCCGCGAGATACGTGTTTCGCGGATCAGGTCGTGGGCCAGCTTCAGATCGAGCGGCGGCAGCGCCATTGCGGTGTCTTTGACGACCTCGACCGCCGTGCCGCCTGCGCCGAACATGATGACCGGGCCGAAGGTGGCGTCTTCTGTCATGCCCACGATCAGCTCGTGCGCCAGCTTGCCGTGGATCATCGGCTGGACGCTGATGCCCTCGATCCGGGCGTCGGGCCGCGCCTCGCCAATTCGCGCCAGCATCTGCTCAGCGGCTTGCGCCGCCCGATCCGCCGATGCGATGTCGAGGCGTACGCCGCCAACATCCGATTTGTGGCTGATGTCATCCGAGATGATCTTGAGGACCACCGCTGAGTACGCCTTGAGAATCGCGTCGGCAGCCGTGCGCACCTCCACGGGCGTCCCGGCTTCGTAGGCCGGCACAACCGGCACATCATAGGCCTGGAGCAGCCGTTTGGCTTCCGGCTCGGTCATCATGCTGCGCCCGGCCGCCAGCACAGCCTTGATCTGCTCGTGCGCTTCATCCGAGTCAAACGACAGTTGGCGCGGCAGCATCGGCGGCGCCCGCATTAGCTCTGTCTGCGCGCGGGAGTAATGCACAAGATGCATGAAGCCGCGGACGGCCTGGCGCGGCGTCTCGAACGAAGGAATGTCGTTTTCCGCGAACATCTGGCGCGCTTTGGCCGCGGCCTGCGCGCCGAGCCAATTGGCCACCACCGGCTTGCGCCTGCCGGGCCCTTTGGTTTCATTCACGGCCTCGATGACAGCCTGGGCTGTCTCGTCGCTCGAAGCCAGCGCTTGCGGGCAGTTCATGACCAGAATCGCCTCGGTGGCCTGATCCTGCAGCAAGACGTTCATGGAGTGTTTGTAGCGATCCGCGCCGGCATCCCCAATAATATCGACGGGGTTGCCGCCAGACCATGTCGCCGGGAGGATTTCGTCCAGGGCATCCTTGGTCTCCGCGGAGAGTTCGGCCAATTCACCGTTTTCATCTGCCAGAGCATCCGCCGCGAGCACACCGACGCCGCCGCCATTTGTCAAGATCGTGAGACGCTCGCCCGGTATCGCACCGATGCGCTGCGCCGTTTCCGCTGCGATGAACAATTCATCGAGATCGGGCACGCGGAGCACCCCGGCGCGCCGGAAGGCCGCATCATATACCTTGTCCGAGCCTGCCAGCGCCCCAGTATGCGATGCCGCCGCCTTCGCGGCGCTCTCGTGCCGCCCTGTCTTGATCACAATAACCGGTTTCGAGCGCGCCGCCCGCCGGGCCGCCGACATGAATTTCGCAGCGTGCTTGATCCCCTCCATGTAGATCAGGACAGCCTTGCTGGACACATCGCCGGCGAGATAATCGAGCATGTCGCCGAAATCGACATCGGCCATGTTCCCAACCGAGGCCATCAGCGAAAAGCCGATCTGCCGCCCGTTGGCCCAGTCAAGCACCGAGGTAAGCAGCGCCCCGGACTGCGAGATGATCGCCAGGTCACCGGGGATTGGCGCGGTGTGGGAAAAGCTGGCGTTCAAGCCAGAGCCGCCCATCAGGATGCCGATACAGTTGGGCCCGAGAATGCGCAGCCCATGCGGACGTGCGGCCTCCAGCATCTTCGTTTCCAACTCACCTTCGACGCCTGCGGACATCACGACGGCGGCGCGGCACCCCTTGGTTCCCAAGCCGGCGATCAAATCCGGAATGTGAGCAGCAGGAATCGCGATTACCGCGAGGTCAGGACGCCCCGGCAAATCTTCCGCGCTGGCATAGCACGGCTGCCCTTGAACTTCGCTATGCTTCGGGTTCACGAACCAGATCGGGCCATTGAAACCGCCCGACCGGAGGTTCGCTGCGACCGTCGCGCCTACCGTGCCGGGCCGTTCGCTGGCGCCGAACAGGGCCACGGAGGCTGGGCGGAACATGGAGTCGAGATTGCGGATCGTCATGGTGCTTCACCTATATCTCATAAGTGTCGCACGTTTATGACGCAGTGCACAACTTCATGAACGTGCCTGCCGCGCTCGCAAACCGGATCGCCACGGGCGGGGCTGTCGTCCTGCAGCGCGCGCGGCGACGCCAGACCTGTTCTCAGCAGTCGTCGAACAACGAGCCGATACACCGCCAAGTGGCGCGCGCCGCGCTGTCAACGACATCTGCAGCGCCCTTGACCGAGTCCTGAACCTGCTGACCCAGACCGCGCGTCGTCTCGACCGTCTTATCTGTCGCGGTTTTCAACCCCTCGCTGGTTTGGCGGGCCGTCTCGCGAGTTAGTTCGACGACTGTCTTGGGCGGGCCATCTTTTTCTTTGTCCGCCGTGGCGGCCTCGGCATCCGCGTCAGGCTCGACAACGGCAAGGCTGTTCGGCGCGGCAGCGTCGTCAAAAACGTATTGCCGTTCTGGTCCCTGGCACTGGGTTTCCTTGCGCGCGGAGGCACAGGACGCATGCGCCTCCTCCTGCGCGATGCGATAGGCGCAATATAGCCCTTGACGCCGCCGGTCGGCAGGTGCGCCGTCACCGAGAACCGTGCAGCGATAGGTCTGCGCCGGCGCAACACAAGTCACGCAAATCTCCGACGCGCGAGCGCCCGATGGGGCGTTGCTCAACACAATCAGGGCGACGGCTATGATTGGCAAAGTGGTTCGCATCATTTTATAACGCCGGATCATCTGGATTGTTCTTAGCCGCGTAGACTACATATATGTTGCAGAATTGCACCTGCATGCGACATCTGAAGGACAACATACCTTAGTGATAACGCGCGGCTGCGGCCATTTTGCGACACGTGCGCGTCTACAGTGTGAACATGACTGCAGTCAGCGCCGTGATCCTGTCATACCTCTGCAATACGAATCGGTTTAAATTCAGCGTTAATAGGATATTCCGCGGTGCAGGAGAGAGCCCTGACGGCAGAGCCGACGAAGCATTACCGGACGCTTTTCTTGTCCGATATCCATCTTGGCACCAAGGCCTGTCAGGCCGAGGCTCTACTGGATTTTCTCCGCAATTTCGATGCCGACACGATCTATCTCGTTGGAGATGTGATCGATTTCTGGCGCATCAAGCGCAGCCCGCATTGGCCGCAAGCCCATAATGATGTCATTCAGAAGCTGCTGCGCAAAGTGCGCAAAGGCTCGCAGCTTATTTTCATTCCGGGCAACCACGATGAAGCGCTGCGGTCTTATTGCGGCCAGCAGTTCGGCGGAGTCGAATTCAAACTGAATGACATCCATGAAACCGCCGATGGCCGCCGCTTTGTCGTCATGCACGGCGATGAATTCGACGTGGTTATCCGCTACGTCAAATGGCTTGCGATGCTGGGCGACTGGGCATATGTCGTCGCTTTGAGCGTGAATACTGTGTTTAACAGAATTCGCCGCACCTTTGGGTTGTCTTACTGGTCGCTATCGGGCTATCTCAAGCACAAGGTCAAAAAAGCCGTGAACTATATCGGCGATTTCGAGAGCGCGCTTATCGGCGAGGCGCGCAGGCAACAGGCCGACGGCGTGATATGCGGACACATTCACCATCCGGCGATGCGCCAGTTCGAGGACATTCTTTATGTCAACACGGGGGACTGGGTTGAAAGCGGTACTGCCGTGGGCGAAACAGCGGATGGAAAGCTTGAAATGATCCGCTGGATGGATGTCGCAGAGCGTGGTAGCGATACCGACCAAAGCCATAGCGACGTGACCGAAGCCGCCTAAATCCCAACAAAAAAGCAGAGAGTTCTTCGTCAAAGATGCTTAATCCGCAGCGTATGCGTCTGATGGTAGCCACGGATGCCTGGTACCCTCAGGTCAACGGGGTCGTGCGCGTTTACGAGCAGTTCGCCAGACACGCCCGGGCGATGGGCCACGAGGTTATTTTCCTCAACCCTGAAAATCGCCCGAGTGTGCCATGCCCGACATACCCGGAAATTCGCCTGGCGATGATTTCGCAACGCGGCGTGCGCAGAGAAATCGAGCGCATACAGCCGGAGTTCATTCATATCGCCACCGAAGGTCCAATCGGCGTTGCGACCCGAAAGTTTTGCCTGCGTGCCGGCCTCCCGTTCACGACCAGCTATCACACGCGCTTCCCGGAATACGTGGCGGCCCGCGCCCCGATCCCGGCCTCATGGGGCTATGCCTACATGCGCTGGTTCCACAATGCGGGCAATGGCATCATGGTATCGACCCAGTCGCTGCGCGACGATCTGGCCGCGCGCGGGTTCATCAAAACCTATCAATGGTCGCGCGGGGTTGATACCGAGCTGTTCCGCCCGCGCAATGACCGGCTGTTCGGCAGCGATGCGCCGGTCTTCATGTATGTCGGCCGGGTAGCGCCGGAGAAAAACATCGAGGCGTTTCTCGATCTTGACCTGCCCGGCAAGAAGGTGGTGGTCGGTCCGGGGCCACAGCTTGAGGCGCTGCGCAGCCGGTATCCGGATGTCATCTTCACCGGGACGAAGTTCGGCGAAGAGCTTGCGGCCTGCTTCGCCTCTGCTGACGTTTTTGTGTTCCCGAGCAAGACCGATACGTATGGCGTTGTACTGCTGGAGGCGCTGGCGGCCGGCACGCCGGTAGCGGCCTATCCGGTCACGGGACCGCGCGATATCGTTGTGCAAGGCCGCGTCGGCGTTCTTGATGAGGATCTTGGCCGGGCGGCGCGCGCGGCCTTGAATATTGACCGTGACGCATGTCGGAACTATGCGCTTAAATTCTCTTGGGAAGTCAGCACGCGCCAGTTGCTGAACAATATTTATACCGCCGAGACCGAGCCGCTGCGCGCCTGCGCCTAAGACGCGGCAACCTCCCGGCGACCGATGGGAGGCCGCAATGACCGAGGTTCAGGACCACCAGGCTTCAGCGAAAAACGCAGAGGCCGGGTCCGGGCAGGATATGCCCACCGTTGATGACGTCTACGCGGCGCGCGAACGGATCGCTGCGCACGCATGCCGCACGCCCACGCTTGAGTCGGAGATGCTGAATACCCGGATCGGCTGTCGCGTTCTGCTCAAGGCCGAAACACTCCAACGGACCGGCTCTTTCAAGTTTCGCGGGGCGCATAACCGCATCCAGCGGATCGTCCCCGGCAGCGCGCCCGGAGGTGTTGTCGCCTGCTCCTCTGGCAATCACGCGCAAGGAGTCGCCGAAGCTGCGCGCTTGGCCGGGCTGCCGGCAGCTATTCTGATGCCACGTGATGCGCCTGCCCTCAAAGTCGCGCGGACGCGCCGCGCCGGCGCAGAAGTTATTTTCTTTGATCGGGATAATGACGATCGCGAGGAACTCGCGTGCCACCTTTGCGGCGAGCGCAATGCGCTGTACGTCCCGCCTTACGACCATCCCGACATCATTGCAGGACAAGGTACGGTAGCGCTGGAGCTTTACGAACAGGCGTCGGGCGCGGGAGCCGCTCTCAACGCGGTGCTGGTCCCGGCGAGCGGCGGCGGTCTGGCCTCTGGCGTTGCGCTCGCCATGAGCCATCTCGCGCCAAACTGCGGTGTGCATAGCGTGGAGCCAGAAGGCTTTGACGATTATGCCCGCTCACTCGTGAGCGGCCAACGCGAGCGCAACGCCCGCCTTTCCGGCTCGATCTGCGATTCCCTGCTGATCGGACAGCCAGGCGAGATCACGTTTGGGCTGAGCAAGGACCTGCTGGCGGGCGGAGTTGCCGTCAGCGATAAAGAGGTCCGGCAGGCCATGCGTTTTGCCTTCGAAGAGCTCAAGCTTGTCGTGGAGCCGGGAGGGGCGGTCGGACTGGCGGCTCTACTGAGCGGACAGTTTCAGCCGCCGGTCGACGGCGCGGTCGGCGTGGTGCTCTCAGGCGGCAATGTCGATCCGCAAACCTTCTGCGAATTCTGGGCTCAGTAGTTCGCAGAAAATACCGGCTTATCGGCGAATGCGGCGGCCAATTCGTTTATCAGCTTGCTGGGCAACCGTGCGCTCGTCGCCGCAGGTTCGGCCGGCGTCTCAGCCGCTAACGCAAGGCCCGCGCTGGCGAGCCGCTGACGCAGCGTCGTCAAGACCTCAACCAGCGCCGGCTTGCTTTCAGACGCCGTGTCGACATGGGCGCAGCAGCGCTGAATCGCGGCCAGCCGGGCGCGGATTTTTTCGGGGAACCGTTGATGAACCCGTCGCGCCGACATCGCTTCGAGAAACCCGTTGATATCTTCCACCGCCTCAAGAATGGCGTCGATCGGCGGCGCTTTGGCGGATGCAGGTTTCGCCTCATCCGGGACGATATGCGAGAGCGCGTCATCTAGGGCCGCATCGATTTCAAGCGATATTTCGCGCAGCCGTGGTAGGTGGTTGGGCTCCATGCTGGCCGCAAGGCTGGCTTCAAGACGACCCAGCGCGTCAAGCAGGCGCTGTGTTTCGTCGGACCGGTTGCGGGCCAGATACTCGCCGAGAAACCAGCGTCCGTAGTCGGATCGCATCAGCGCGTCTTCGATCGCGCGGTAGTCGCGTTCGCCGTAGTCCCAGGACGTCCCCATCACATACCCCCAACGCACTCAGATCGCCGCGTGCTGCCGAACAGGCGGCCTCGCCCGCCGGACAGCATCGGCAGACGGCGTTAGCAAAAGGTTTAGGGAGCCCGAAAAATTTGCGGAGAATGCTAGGTGTCGCTGGGCGCGCGGCGGGCGTCGGGGTCTGCGCCGTCGATGGCCGGTAGCAGCTCGCTGCTGAGGTTGTCCGCCGTAATCGGCCCAGTCAGCTTGTAAATGACAATCCCGTCGCCATCGACCACAAACGTCTCCGGCACGCCGGTCACGCCCCATTCCACGCCGGCGCGCCCGCGCCGATCCTCGCCGATTGCATCAAACGGATTGCCGAGCTGCCGGATGAACCGCGCCGCAGCGTCGGGGCTGTCCTTATAATTGATGCCATAAATCTGTGCCCCGGGGCGGCTCTCCTGCAGCTGCATGAGGAACTCGTGCTCAAGCCTGCATGGCCCGCACCAAGACGCCCAGATATTCACCACCTGGACGTCGCCGTTGGCGAGATCGGCACTGGAAAACCCCGGAACACGCTCGCCGCCCACGCGCAGCCCCGGCACAGGCGGCAGGCTCATTTCTGGCGCAGGTTTGCCAATCAGGGCTGATGGAATTCGAGACGGGTCGCCTGAGCCGAGCGAGAACGCGAACAGGACCGCCAACGCGATGAAGATCAGCAACGGAACCAGCATGATGAGGCCGCGCACCTTCGCCGGGGTCTTGTCTCCAACGAATTCGTCGCTGCCCCAAATCTCGTCTTTCTCGGCCCAGCGATCGTCCCGGTTATTCATCATTTTCGTCCGTTATGCGCGCGGGTTTTGGTCCCGGGCGCTGCCATCTTTGCGACTGCGCGCGCGGCGCACGAAGCCGCGCCGTTCGAGTGCATCCAGTTTGGCGCGGTTGCGCGCCTCCCCGCCGAAAGCCCAGACCATGAGTGCAGCGACAACAACCACGGCCGCACCATAGGACAACCAGATGAACACGGCATGAGGTCCGAGATCGATCATCCGTCCTGCTCCGCCGTTGCCGGCCCCCCGCGCGGCCGCCGCGCCGCCTGCTCAACTTGTGTGATCATCATCGTGTTGACGCGCCGCGCCAGGATCTCCGCGCGCATGGCCTTCAGGTGCAGCATGACGAACAAACAGGTGAAGGCGATGGCCATCACCAGCAAAGGATAGAGGATGGACGCATCAATCGTCGGCCCGTCAAAGCGCACCACGCTCGCCGGCTGATGCAGCGTGTTCCACCAGTCCACCGAGAACTTGATGATTGGAAGGTTCACGACGCCGACCAGCGCAAGGATCGCAGTGGCCCGGCCAGCTTTCGAAGGCTCCTCAATGGCCTCCCAAAGCGCGATCAGCCCGAGATAAAGGAAGAATAGGATGAGGAACGACGTCAGCCGCGCGTCCCAAACCCAGTAGGCGCCCCACATCGGCTTACCCCACAGCGCGCCGGTGACGAGCGCGAGAAACGTAAAGGCGGCGCCGATCGGGGCGGCAGCTTTCGCCGAGACCTCGGCCAGCGGATGGCGCCAGATCAGCGAGCCGAGCGCGGAAATCGCGATCAGCAGATAACAAAGCATGGCGAGCCAGGCGCTCGGCACATGCACGAACATGATGCGCACGGTCTCGCCCTGCTGATAGTCGGGCGGAGCGACGAAAAACGCCATGTACAGGCCAACCGCGAACAGGCCGGCGGTAAGCACGTAAAGCACTGGCAGAATGCGCCCGCTCAAACGCAGGAATACCGAGGGATTAGCGAGATGTGAGACCATAGTCATGGCTGTGTTCTAGCCTCTTCCGCGCGCCCGGGCAATTGTGCGCGTCAGCGCTGCCGCGCGCTCCCCTCATACATGTAGGTTGCCGGATTGGGGCCGCGCAGATACCCCGTGTCAATTTTTTCGATCTGCCAACCCGCATCGCGGATCATGACGTCGATCGGCCGGTTCATTCGACAGCCGCCACCGATCCGCCGCCAGATTGGCGTGAGCCTATTCTGCAACCAGCGCACGCGCTTGTCCGGAGACAGGCCGTGCTCGACAAACAGCAAGCGCCCGCCGGGTTTCAGCACACGGCGCATTTCGGTGAGCGCAGCGTGGGCATCGGGGATCGAGCACATGGTCCATGTCGTCACGATCGTATCCACGCTCTTGGCCTCCAGCGGGAGGCCCTCCGCGGAGCCTTGCAGCAAATGGACTGGCCCGGCGTTCGCCGCCATTCGCAATAGCCGCGCCGACGGATCGAGCCCGAACACCTCGCTGATACCTGGCCCGTAGAACGGCAGATTCGCGCCCGCGCCGACGCCCACTTCAAGCACGCGCCCGCGCGCTGCGCCGACAACCCGCGCCCGATAGGGTTTGAATTCGCGCTGGCGCATCGTCACAGCGATCAGATGCGGCAGGATACGCTCCTCGTACCACGTCATCAGTTGCGCGCTCACTGCAGGTTCATGCGCAAGGCGGCTGCCGCGGCGAACGGTGCAAGCGCGATCGCGGCAAGGCTCAAGGCGCACAGGATCGAGAATGGCGTCCAGAACGACCCCGGGCCGGTCAGCACCGCATCCATGCTCGACACCCCGAAGATCAACACCGGCACGTAAAGCGGCAGGATTAGCAGCGACAGCAGCAGCCCGCCCCGGCGCAGGCCCAGCGTCAGCGCCGCGCCGATCGCGCCGATAAAGCTGATCGCCGGCGTCCCGGCCAGCATGGTCACGATCAGCGGCCCATAGCCCTCGATGTCGAGATTAAGCATCAGCCCTAATATGGGCGCGAGCAGCGCCAGCGGCACCCCGACGCTCAGCCAGTGCGCGAGGCACTTCGCCGCCGCGACCGCCTCCAGCGGCAGCGGCCCCAGCGCGATCACCTCCAGCGCCCCATCATCAAAGTCGTTGTAGAAGATACGGTCCGCCGACAACAGCGCCGCCAACAACAGCGCAACCCATAGCACGCCCGGCGCTATGCGGGTGAGCAAATTCAGATCCGGTCCCAGCCCGAGCGGGAGGATAGCTACCACAACAAGATAAAACCCAAGCGCTACGCCAATCGCCCCGCCTTCGCGCCAGGCAAGGCGAAGATCACGGCTGACAAGCGCCAGGAAGGCTTTCATGCTGCGTCCTCAACCTCAGCCTGTCCGCCAGCGAGATGCAGCGTGCGCGAAAAGGCCACGCCGAGCGGAACATGGCTTGCCGCGACGATGATGCCCCCCGCTTTGGCGTGGCCGCGCACCGCTTCCGCCAGCAGGCCCTGTGAGACGACATCGAGAGACACCGTCGGCTCGTCCAGCAGCCAGACGGGCCGCCACGCCAAGATCAGCCGCGCCAGCCCCAGGCGGCGCTTCTGCCCGGCCGACAGGAACCCCGCCGGCACATGGCGCAGCGGCTCCAGATCGAAGGCATAGGCCGCCTCGTCGACCGCTTTCACCCCGTTGCTCCCGAGATAAGCCGCCAGGAACGCCAGATTCTCATCGACCGTGAAGCCCGCCTTGATCCCGTTCAGGTGCCCGACATAGTGGCAGCACTCATCCAGCGCGAACCCTTGCGGGCCGCCTTCGAGCCAGGCCGCGCCGCTCTGTGGGCTGATGAAGCCGGCCAGCGTGCGCAGAAGCGTCGTCTTGCCCGAGCCGTTCGCACCGCTGAGAAGCACGCTCTCGCCCGCGCTCGCTGAAAAGCTGACACCTTCCAGCACAACACGGCGTCCGCGCACGCAGAACAGGTTTTCGACGCTAAGTTTCATCGGCTGCAATGCAAGCGGCGTTGCGGATGGCGTTGACAGGCGCGCGGCCGCGCCCTGCGTAAAGGCACCGCATCGCACACCTGTGAACATCTGTCATCTAAGAAGCTGCATTCACGCCATCCGGTGCGCTTGTGCCATCGCCGCCAGACCGCGTATAACCATGGCAGATACGCGAGCGCGTGGATGCGCCCGGCTCACGTCTGCATGCGAAGGAGCACCCGATGACGCAAAGCAATACCGCGCCCCAGTCTCTTGACAGTTTCAATTGCCGGCGCAGCCTGCAGGTCGGTGACAAGACATATGAGTATTTCAGCCTGCCCGAAGCCGAGGTGAACGGACTTGAGGGTATCTCCCGCCTACCGTTTTCGCTGAAAGTGCTGCTCGAAAATTTGCTGCGCTTCGAGGACGGGCGCTCCGTCACCGCCGACGATATCCGCGCCGTGCGCGACTGGCTCAGCGAACACCGTTCCAGCCACGAGATCGCCTATCGCCCGGCGCGCGTGCTCATGCAGGATTTCACCGGCGTCCCCGCCGTCGTCGACCTCGCCGCGATGCGCGACGCCATGGCGCAGCTTGGCGGCGACCCGACCAAGATCAACCCGCTGGTGCCGGTCGACCTGGTCATCGACCACTCCGTCATGGTGGATGAGTACGGCAACCCGAAAGCCTTCGCGCACAATGTCGAGCACGAATATGAGCGCAACAAGGAGCGTTACGGCTTCCTGCGCTGGGGCGCGGAAGCGTTCGACAATTTCCGCGTTGTGCCGCCGGGCACGGGCATCTGCCACCAGGTCAATCTGGAATATCTCGGCAAGACGGTCTGGGTGAAAGAGACCGGGCGCAACGGCAGCCGCGTGCTGCAAGCCTTCCCGGACACGCTGGTCGGCACCGATAGCCACACCACCATGATCAACGGCCTGTCGGTGCTTGGCTGGGGCGTCGGCGGTATCGAGGCGGAAGCGGCCATGCTGGGCCAGCCGATCTCGATGGTGATCCCGGAAGTCATCGGCGTGCGCTTCCACGGCGCGCTGAACGAGGGCGTGACGGCGACCGACCTGGTGCTCACGGTCACCGAGATGCTGCGCAAGCAGGGCGTGGTCGGCAAGTTCGTCGAATATTCCGGCGATGGGCTGGACCATCTCTCGCTGGAGGATCAGGCGACGCTGGGCAACATGGCTCCGGAATACGGCGCGACCTGCGGCTTCTTCCCCATCGACGGGGACACGCTGAAATATCTGCGCGCCACCGGCCGCGCGGAAGACCACATCGCGCTCGTCGAGGCCTACGCCAAGGCGCAGGGCATGTGGCGCGAAACCGGCACGCGGCCGCCGGAGTTCACGGAAGTTCTGGACCTTGACCTGGGCACGGTCGAACCGTCGCTCGCTGGTCCGCGCCGCCCGCAGGACCGCGTCCCGCTCAGCCACGCGCATACCGCGTTTCGCACCGCGCTGGCCGAGATGCGCGGCGTCAACGCGGCGGACGAAGTGTCCGACATGTACGAAGAAGGCGGCGGCAGCGTCATCCCGCTTGAGAAGACCGCGCCGGTCGAGGGCGCGAACTACGAACTCACCGATGGCGATGTCGTCATCGCCGCGATCACCTCATGCACGAACACGTCCAATCCGAACGTGCTGATCGGCGCGGGCCTGCTGGCGCGCAACGCCCGGCACAAGGGCATCCATACGAAGCCGTGGGTCAAGACATCGTTCGCGCCCGGCTCTCAGGTCGTCACGGATTACCTCGAAAAAGCCGGGCTGCAGGACGATCTCGACGCGCTCGGCTTCAATCTGGTCGGCTATGGCTGCACGACCTGCATCGGCAACTCCGGCCCGCTGGATGAGCCGATCTCCAAGGCAATCAACGAGAACGATCTGATCGCCTCGGCGGTGCTTTCGGGCAACCGCAACTTTGAAGGCCGCATCAACCCGGACGTGCGCGCGAACTACCTCGCCTCGCCGCCGCTGGTGGTGGCCTATGCGCTGGCCGGGTCGCTCAACGTCAATATCGCATCCGAGCCGATCGACACGA
This sequence comes from uncultured Hyphomicrobiaceae bacterium, assembly GCA_964466965.1. Lineage (GTDB taxonomy): Bacteria > Pseudomonadota > Alphaproteobacteria > Rhizobiales > Rhodomicrobiaceae > Dichotomicrobium. Next base: position 5,884 of record CAYXPZ010000018.1, on the reverse strand, counting down.
GCGATGCGGGCGAGCCGGTCTACCTCAAGGACATCTGGCCGTCCTCAGCGGAAATCGCCGAGATCGTTCGCACGACGATCAACCCGGAGATGTTCAAGACCCGCTATGCCGGAGTGTTCGAGGGCGATGAGCACTGGCGAGCCCTGAGCGCGGCGGAGATGAGCGTCACCTATACCTGGAGCGACGACTCCACTTATGTCCAGCGTCCGACCTTTTTCGATGACATGCCGGCCGAGCCAGAGCCGGTCCGCGATATAGAAGGCGCGCGCATCCTCGGGCTGTTCGGCGACTCAATCACGACTGACCATATCAGCCCGGCCGGCGCAATCCCGCGCTCCTCGCCAGCCGGTCAATACCTGATGAGCCGCGGCGTGGAGCATCGCGACTTCAACTCCTTCGGCGCGCGGCGCGGAAACCATGAAGTGATGATGCGCGGCACCTTCGGCAATATCCGCATCAAGAACCAGATGGTGCCCGGCGTCGAAGGCGGCTACACGATCCACCACCCATCGGCTGAGCAGATGTCGATCTATGACGCGGCGATGCGCTACGCGGAAGACGGCGTGCCGCTCGTGGTGTTTGCCGGCAAGGAATACGGCACTGGCTCCAGCCGCGACTGGGCGGCCAAGGGCACGCGGCTGTTGGGCGTGCGCGCGGTCATCGCGGAGTCGTTTGAACGCATTCACCGCTCAAACCTGATCGGCATGGGCGTGCTGCCGCTCGTATTCGATCAGGGCCAGAGCTGGGAGACCGCAGGCATCACCGGCAAGGAGACCGTCACGATCCGCGGCCTCAACGATCTTAAGCCTGGCGCGAAACTGACAGCCGAGGTCGCCTTCGAGGATGGCTCGGCAAAAGAGCTGCCGCTTATCTGCCGGATCGATACCGAGGACGAAATGACCTACTACCGCAACGGCGGCATCCTCCATTACGTCCTACGCCGTCTCGCGGCCTGAGGGCGCGCGCCGGGCGCTCACCCGGTCGTGATTGGCTTTGAGGTGACGCCCGGCGAATACTGCGCGACCATGCATGCTGGCTTGCGGCATACGCCGCGCAACGCGAGAGGATCGACCCGTATGGCGTCATTAGCGACCCGCACACTTGTCCTGTGCGTCCTCAACGTTCTTGCCGTCGCCATCGTGGTGGTCACGTCTGCGGCCCGGGCAGAAGAGCGGGGCGGCCCGGTTGTCGTGGAGCTTTTCACCAGCCAGGCGTGCTCGTCCTGTCCGCCTGCCGACCGGCTGCTCGGTGAACTGGCCGCGCGCGAGGGCGTTATCGCCATGTCGCTACCGGTCGATTACTGGGATCATCTCGACTGGGAAGATACGCTGGGGCGCGCGGAACACAGCGAACGTCAGCGCTGGTACGCCCGCCAACTGGGCCAGCCCAATGTCTTCACGCCGCAGATTGTGGTCAACGGGCGCATCGGTTTGATCGGCAGCCGCGTCGAGGCCGTGGAGGACGCCGTGCGCAGCGCGCAAAGCGGCGAGCCGCGCGTGCCGATCGAAATTGAAATGGTCGGCAATGATTTCCGCGTCAGCATCGGCGCGGCCGCGGACGCCGGACCGGCCGACATCCTGATCATCCCGCTGTTGTCCGCGCACACCCAGGCCATCAAGCGCGGCGAAAACCGGGGCAAAACCATCACCTACCACAACGTGTCGCGCAAACTCATGCCGGTCGGCAAGTGGAAGGGCGAAGCAAAGACGATCACGCTCTCCCACGACGAAATCATGACCGGCGATGCCGACGCGTGCGCGGTGATCTTGCAAGACATGCAATCGGGCGCAATACTCGGTGCCGCGCTGCTGGAGGACGCCTGAATCGCGCTGGCCTCCGGGGGCGGCTCACCCAGAGGATTTCGCCTCGACATGGCTTACTGGCTTTTCAAATCTGAACCTGGCACATGGTCCTGGGCGGATCAGGTTGCGGCAGGCGACGAGGGCGCCGAATGGGACGGCGTGCGCAACCACCAGGCCAAGAACCAGATGCTGGCCATGAAAACCGGCGATCTCGGCTTTTTCTATCACTCGGTCAATGAAAAGCGCATCGTCGGGATCGTCGAGGTGGTGGCCGAGGCGCACCCGGACAGCACCGACCCTGAGGGCAAATGGATGTGCGTGGACGTCGCCGCGCGCGAGGCGATGCCCGAGCCTGTGACGCTGGCTCAGATCAAGGCCGAACCAGAACTCGCCGACATGGCGCTCATCAAGCAGTCGCGGCTCTCGGTGCAGCCGGTTGAGCCGGAGGCTTGGGAGAAGATCTGCCGCATGGGCGGGCTTAAGAAGGCGCCGAGAGCCAAAACCAGTCGCTGATAACGGCTTTAGACCGGATCAGCGGATGCGCGCGCGCACGCGGTCGCGCCGTCCCTTGGCGTCAACCACGACGATCTCGACGAAGCCGCGGCCATCCGGCTGCCACAGGAGTTGCCGCCGCCCTGCGCGGTCCTCGACTGGCCGGCCCTCCACGAGCCAGGTGAGCGGTAGCACACCGCCTTCTGCCTTGAAGGGCAATGGCGCGGGCGCGCCAGAAGGCAGCTTCTGCAGGGCCAGCTCCGCGCCGTCCGGCGGAAAGGCGATGCGCACCGGCGGGGCAGCAAATCTGTTGCCTGCTGCTGCGTTTGCGAGCCGCGCATCGAAATAGCGCAGGCGTATTGGCAACGCGTTGGTCTCGGCGATCAGCGCGCCCCCCGGCGGCTCCGCTGGCTGGTCCTTGCCGTCCAGCATGGCGAAAATGTCAAAGAGTAGCGGCGCGGCGGCTCCACGACCGGTCAGCCCCGGCGTCGCCGTGCCGTCCGGGCGCCCAACCCAGACCGCGACGGTGTAGCGGCCGCGGAAGCCCGCGGACCAGGCATCGCGGTGGCCGTAGGACGTGCCGGTCTTGAAGGCAATGCGCCCGCCCGCGGCGTACCGGGGCGGCGGCGCGCCCAGCAGGATATCCGCCACATACCAGGCCGCCACCTGCGACAGCAGCGCCTCGCGCCCGCGCTGATCCGCGCCATGCCCGGCCAGATAGCGCAAGTCCACAGGCTCACCCCCGCGCGCCAGGCAAGCATAAAGCCCCGCCAGCTCCTCCAACCGCAGGCCAATCCCGCCCAGCGCGATCGCAAGGTTGCGCGGCACCGTGAAATCAAAGCCGGCATGGCGTAGCCGCGCCGCCAGCCGCGCCGGGCCGACCGCCGCCAGCATCTTTACCGCCGGCACGTTCAGCGATAGCTGCAACGCCTCGGCAACCGTCACCGTTCCCTTGTAATCGCTGTCGAAATTGCGCGGCGCATAGCGCGAAAAGCGGGTGGGCCGGTCCTCGATCAGCGTTTGCGGATGCGCCAGCCCCGCCTCGAAAGCCAGCCCGTAGATGAACGGTTTGAGCGCCGAGCCGGGCGAGCGCACCGCCTGCGTCATGTCGATCGCCCCGCGCCGCGCGCCGTCGAGATAGCCGGGCGAGCCGACATGCGCGATCACTTCGCCCGTGGAGTGATCGACCACCAGCGCCGCCGCGGACAGCTTCGGCCCGAGCCGCTGCGCGGCATGCGCCACCGCGCGCTCAACGCCAGCCTGCAAACTCTTGTCGAGCGTGAGGCGCAGCACATCCCGCCCCGGATAGCGCGCAACCAACCGCTCGCTCAAATGCGCCGCCAGCATCGGGAAAGGCTGCCGCGCATCGGGCAAAGGCTGGCCTTTTGCCCAGCGCGCCTGCGCCTGCGAGATCACGCCAGCCTGCGCCATCCGGTCCAGCACCCGGTCGCGCGCGGCGCGGGCGGCGTCGGGATAGCGATCCGGCCGGCGGGTCTCCGGCGATTGCGGCAGCGCAACCAGCAGCGCCGCCTCGTGAAGCGCCAGCCGCGCCGGCTCCTTGGCGAAATAGGCCAGGCTCGCCGCGCGCACCCCCTCGATGTTGCCGCCATAAGGCGCGAGCGTCAGATAGGCTTCGAGGATATCGCGCTTCGCCATCCGCCGCTCCAGTTGGCGCGCGCGGACAATCTGGATCGCCTTGTCGGTGAAGGAGCCGGTTTCCAGGTCATCGAGCAGACGGCCAAGCTGCATCGTGAGGGTCGATGCGCCGGAGACCATCTCGCCCTCGCGCACGAACTGCCACGCCGCCCGCGCCATCGCGCGGAAGTCGACGCCCCCGTGGCGGTGGAAGCGCTTGTCCTCATAGGCAATGAGCATGTCGATGAGGCGCGGATCGACATCCTCAAGCGCGACAGGAAGCCGCCAACGGTCGGCGCGCGTGGTGAAGGCGCGCAGCAAGCGGCCGTCGCGGTCCAGCACGAGACGGGAGTTTTCGCCGAGCTTGTCGAGCGGGACGGGGCCGAGCGCGCGCTCGAAGGCGATCAGCCCGGCGAGCGCTACGAGCGGAAGCAGCAGCGCGGCCGCCAGCAGATAGATCAGGCGTTTGGCACGCCCGCGCCGCTTCGCCATGGACGGCTACTCCTGCCCAACGACCCGCACCTTGCCCGGGGCGGTCCGCGCGAAACGTTCGGGCCGATACATGTCCTCCACTTTCGCGCCGCCCTGCACATATTCGCCGGGCATCACCGCGCGCACGATATAGGCCATGCGCAGCGTCGCGGGCTGCTGGCGGTTGGGGTCGGTGAGTGCGAACGCCGCCATGAAGGAATCGTCGCGGAACGCCGTGTGCTCTGGCCGCCCGGAGGTTGTCAGCCAGGGCAGCGCGCCAGGCCCGCTTTCGGGCACCAGCCGCGGGTTCTCGATCTGAAAGCCGGCCGGGAGCCGGTCTTCCACCGTGAGATGCCCGAACAGCGGCTGCTCCTCGCGCACGGTGACCACGATGGCGTAGCGGGTGTTTTGTATGGCATCGTCCAGCGACACTGGCTCACCGTCCAGCGTATAGGCCTGCCGCTCGATGCTCAGGCCCGATTGCGCGGCCGGCTCCGGCGTGGCGGATGCGCCCGTCACCAGAAGCGACACCGGCGTCTCACGCTCGGAAAGATTGCGCACCACAAATGGCTGACCAGCCAGCTGATTGCCACTCAGCACCCGCTGAACCGGCCCCTGCCGCCGCTCGCCGCCGACCTCCAGCGCAACGTCGCTGCTCTCTTCCGCCAGCGCGTGCGCCGCCAACAGCAACCAGGCGTTCTCCTGCGTGGTGGTGCCGCTCTTTTGCGCGCGCCACGCCTCAACCGTCTCTGCGAGCCCGCTAAGCGCATCATCCATGACGCGCGTCTCCGCGGCCAGCGTCAGCAGACCCGCGCTGTCGCGCAGCCGGCTGCCGAAGTCCGAGCGCACCGGCGTCTGCGCCGATTGCCCCGGGTTCAGCCGCGCCAGCGCCGCGTCGAACGCCTTGCGCGCCCGTTCGGTGTCGCCATAAAGCGCCAGCGCCGCGCCGATCTGCGCCTGCGCCAGCGGCGTGGCGAAGTCGTCCAGCTTGGCGTCGGCGTAATACCGCAAGTCACCGATGACCGCGCGTCCGGCCCGCGCCAGTACGTAAAGCGCGTATGCAAGATCGTCGCCGCCCTCGCTAAAGTCCGAGGCGTAGCTCACTGAGTTGCGCAGCCGGTCGAGCGCCGGGCTGATGACCTGCTCGGGCACATCGAACCCCTTTTCGCGCGCGCGAAGCAGGAAGTCGGTGACGTAAGCCGTCAGCCAGGTGTTGTAGCTGCCCGCCGACCAAAGACCGAAATCGCCGCTGGTGCCCTGCAGCCCCGCCAGCCGCGCAATAGCGGTGTCGATGCGTGCCTGCGCGCCGTCCTCGCCGGCCACGCCCGCACTTTCCGCCAGCTCGTTGAGATAAAGAAGCGGCAGCGCCCGGCTCACCGTCTGCTCCGCGCAGCCATAGGGGAAACGGTCCAGCGCCAGCAGCAGCCCCGGCACGTCGAGCGCCGCGCTCTGCCCCACATTGACCGCGACCTTGACGGTCTCGG
>CAYXPZ010000017.1:0-38286 GCA_964466965.1 uncultured Hyphomicrobiaceae bacterium | reverse complement strand
GCGCGGCCACCGTGTGCGAGCGCGTCGGGAACACCTTGGTCACACAGGCGGTTTTCAGCCCAGCTTCCGCGCAGCCCAGTGTGGCGCGTAGGCCTGCGCCGCCGGCGCCGACGACCACCACATCATAGCTGTGGTCATTAAATGGGTATGCGCGGCCATTGACGCCCGGAGCGGTTTTAGCCGCGCCGTTACCATTGATCTGAGTGTTCATTTATTCAGGCTCCCAGGCTGAGCTTCAGCACGGCGAGTGCTGAAGCCAGGGCGATAAAAACTGTGAAAAGCGCATTCAGAGCGAGCGCCACCACGCGGCTGCCGGATGAATGCACGTAATCCTCGATGATCGTCTGCATTCCTAAATACATGTGATAGCTCACCGACAGGATGAGAAGCAGCATCAGCGCGCCAGCAAGCGGTGCGGCGAAATAGCTCTGCACTTCGGCGTGGCTCGCGCCGGCGAGTGCAAAAACCGTGTAAACAAAGAACACAAGCGCGATCAGATTTGCCGCGGCGGTCAGCCGCTGCCACCAGAAATGGCCGGTGCCATCATGCGCTGAACCAAGGCCGCGCGCCCGCGCGAGTGGTGTGCGTAGCGACATCTAGTTAGCTCCCATTGTCATCAGTAGCCCGGCCCAGAACACGACTGTAAGAGTCAGTGAGCCGAGCAGCGTAGCCCATGACAGACGGAGTACAGTCGGAATTTCAAAGCCGCGGCCGGTGTCCCACAGAAAGTGCCGCAATCCACCCAGCGCATGGTGGAAGACGGCCCAGGTCAGACCAAGCAAGACCAGATACCCGACAGGCGAGCCGATCCAATCCATTGCGACAGCGTAGTAGTCCGGTCCGCTGGCCGCGGCTATCAGCCACCACGCCAGAACAATCATGCCGAGATACAGCGCGGTCCCGGTCAAGCGGTGAAAAATCGACATGACCATCGATATGACGGGACGGTAGACTTGCAGATGCGGCGACAGCGGCCGCTCGCGCGCGTTCTCGGCCATAAGACCTCCTCGGGTTGACGGCGTTACACACTTTTACCGCAATGCAATAATCACATGCAATGCGACGCGTATGAAACCTTCGTGTGCGTGCTGCGGCTGGATCACCTTGGCCGCAGGTGGTCGGGCGCGCTAGTATGGCGCAACACAGCGAGCGCGGGCCAACTTTTCAGCGCAGGCAGGATGGCAGCAAGAGGCATTAACATGCGGCAGAGAGTCTTCGGCGGTTTTGTGCTAGCGGCAATCGTGCTGTTCGGCGCCGCGACCGTCTTGGCGAACCGGAGCGAGGCCCGGGACCTTTACGGCGAGATTGCCGTCGATGGTGTGGGGCGCACCTACACCGTCTACGTGCCGGACCGCGTGCGGGAGCGTCGTGGGTCGGTGCCTGTCGTGATCGTGTTGCATGGCGCGCGGGGCGACGGGGCACGGGTGCGCCGGGTGATGGGGCTTGATCCGATTGCCGAGCGTGAAGGGTTTGTTGCTGTCTATCCCGACAGTTTGGGGCCGGTTTGGAATGACGGCCGCGGCTTTCCCCGGACGCACAGCGATGATGTCGAGTTCCTGGCGCGGTTGAAGGAAAGCCTGGTGCGGCGCGGCCTCGGAGATCCAAACCGCGTCTTTATTGCCGGCGTCTCAAACGGCGGCATGATGGTGCATCGGCTGGCCTGCGAGGTGCCGTGGGCATTTGCAGGGTTTGCCACGGTTATCGCCAATATGCCCTTGCGCGTTATTGATCGCTGCGCCCCGGACGCGCCAGTGCCGATGATGGTGATTAACGGCACCGCGGATCGCCTCGTGCCCTATGATGGCGGCGGCGTGGGCTTCCGCGGGCGCGCCGGCGAGGTGGTATCTACATACGAAACCGTCGAGTTCTGGCGGGCGCACAACCGTTGCCGTGGGCGTCCGGGCCGGCGGATGCTGCCCGACCGGGATCCTGATGACGGCTCGCGTGTGGTGATGTTTTTCAGCACGGAGTGCTGGCGCGGCTCGGCTGTCATTCTGCTGCGCGTCGACGGCGGCGGGCACAGGGTACCCGGCTCGCCCGCGCATGATCTGCGCTTCATCGCTGAGCGGGCGTTAGGCGATCAGAACAATGACATCTCCACGGCCGAGGTGATCACGCGCTTCTTCGCCGGGCTGGACTCGCGCCGCTAAGACACGCGCCGGAGGCCGACTTCTGGCGTCGCCTGTGCCTTTCTGCCGATCTTACGACGCTAAACTTTGCCGGAGTGCCGCAAGGAGCTCTCCGGCCGTTCCAGCTGAAGAGGGCGGGTTCTGCCCTCTGATCAGACGCCCGTCCGCCACGGTGTGCGGCGCGAAGTCGTCGGCCTTTAGCCCTCGGACGCCTCCAAGCTGTTGGTCAGGCGGGTTAGCCGTTCCGTCAAATCGCACACGAAGCCCGCGCCGCACTGACCCGTTAGCGCTTGATCCAGTTGCGCGAGCACCAGTCGCGTATCCGCCATTAGCCGCTCACCTTCGGCCGTGAACCGGATCGTCTTCCGGTTGCGCCGGTGCGGATCGATACCATGTTCGAGCCAGCCTTTGCGTTCCAACTCCGCGACCGTTTTGGCGACCATCTGGCGCGAAACCCCAAGCTTGTCGGCGATGGCCGAAGCATGGTTCACGCCGCATTCCAGCTGTCCAAGGAAACCCAGCGCGGACGCTGTTACGCCGATATGTCCCAATGCGCGCAGCCGGGAAGCAAGATGCGCCATAAGCGCGTTCTGCGCCTCGCCCAGGCGGAAGGCAAGCGTCAGACTTTCGCTTTCCACCATCGGCAGCTCGGCTTGCGGGGTTCTCGTCAACTCGGTTGACATATAGAGCGACCTCAGCTTATGTTGTTAACGTAGTTGACAAGAAAGGATACATGATGCCCTCGCTCAAAACGATCCTACGCATGAATGCTGCAAGCTGCATCGGTTTCGGCGCGCTTTTCGTCATTGCACCTGGCATCGTGGCGGCGTTTCTCGGGACGCCGCCCGCGCCGAACATTCTGATTGTGGTGCTCGGCGCAATTCTGATCGTAAACGGAGTGCACCTGCTGCACACCAGCTTGCGACCGGCCGCGCCCCGGTGGCTTGTGCTCTATTTCTCAGCGGGCGACGCCGTCTGGGTCGCGATGACCGCCGCATTGATCGCCGCCGGCGTATGGATCACCAGCACGCCAGGCATTCTGGCGGCAGTGGCCGTCGCGCTCGCCGTGGGCGGCTTGGGGCTGGCCCAAATTCTTGCGCTCCCGCATTCCGCGTCTCAGCACGGCAGCGCAACCCAGTAATTCCGGTGCTGCGCCACCCTCGATCTCATCGGGCTGGAGTCTCGCCGACACCCGGGGAACGGGCGGCAGACCGCATCGGCCTGATTGGACTGGGGTGATTCCGCAGGGGACGCGTCCCGTCGACAATAAACTCGTTCACCTGTTTCACAGAAGCGGTGCTCAGACGGGATACGATCAGCGTTCCAAGATTGATGATGAAACGTCCTTGGTTGCTCCCGACCCTGCAGCGTTGCGGACGCTCAAGGCGAAGAACCGGCGCGCACGTGTTCGCGCGGAACGCCTCGGCCCCAACCCGTCGAACCGGGCGCTTAAAGGCTATACGTCTGGCTCCGCGTGTCTTAACCTGATAGTCCGTGAATTGAGGAGAGGGCCTGAGAGATGCGGATCGTTTGTCTGTTGCTGGCTTTCCTCTTGTTCCGCGTCACGGCGGCTATCGCGCAGCCAGCCTTGCCGCCGGTTGATACTTGGACAGTTTATGAGAATGCGCGTTTCGGCTACCGACTGGTCTATCCCGGCGCTTGGTTCGAAGCTGGGCCAGAGTCGCCAAGGGGCGATGGTAGAGCGTTTAACACGCCAGATGGGCGCGCTCGAATTGCGGTGTTCGGGGCCAGCAATTCCGAAGCGATGTCGCTGCTTGAGTATCGCGCGACGGTGCTCGAACTTCAAGGATTGGATCAGGAGCTGACTTATAGCCCCATTGGCAATACATGGTTCGTGCTCTCAGGCTATCAGAGCGACGAGATTTATTATCAGAAGGTGATGTTTTCTTGTGGCGGCCGCATTATCAATGTTCTGTCGATCGACTTCCCCGCAGCGGAAAAGCCTCGGTTTGCTCCAATGATCGAAAAGGTTGAGGACCGATTCCGTACGGGCGTCGGCTATGATACGCCCGCCTCCTGCCGGTAGAGTATCCGCTCCGACTGCAACGCATCATAGCTCTCTAAGTTTTATAGCGCGATTTCTTCCCAGAACCGCCCCCACTTTTCGGATCGCGCGCTAGTGGCCCGATTCACACATCGGCCTCCCGTCGCAGCACCCGCCCGAGCAAATGTCTGGATTATCAGGACCATTAGCACGGCAGCGCAACCCAGTAGTCCAGTTCCAGTACCACGCTGGGGTCGAAGGTGGCATCGCCGGCCTTGTAGGGAAAATCCAGGCAGGCGCGGTTCTTCGTCGCCACTGTCCGCAGCCGCAGCGCGCCGATGTCGCTGCGCTCCGGGATCGCCTCGCGCGCCAGCACCTCGGACCAGGCGAAGATGGTGTCGCCGGCGAAAACCGGGCCGACATGCCGGCCAGCATTAATCGCCATCACGTGAAAAGCGTTGGCAAGGCCATTGAAGCTGAGCGCCCGCGCAAGCGAGATCACATGTCCGCCGTAAACCAGCCGGCGTCCGAAGCGGCCGTCCTTCTCGCTGTGCTGGTTGAAATGCACCCGCGCCGTGTTCTGAAACAGCCGCGTTGCCATCTGATGCTCGGCTTCCTCGATGGTAATGCCGTCGAAATGATCGATGCGTTCACCCGGCTCATAGTCGCCCCACCGATGCGGAGCGCCGGCCAGTGCCATATCATATCCTTCGATCATTAGCGGCGGGACGGCGCTGCCGAGCGCGGATGGTGCGACCGTTTCCGGCAGATCCGGCACCACTGGCTCCGGTGCCGGGCTTTCCGGGTCGCGTTTGTTCACCATAACCCAGCGCACATATTCCAGCACGATCCCGCCATGCTGATTGCGTCCGGTCGAACGGACGTAAACGACGCCGGTGCGCCCGCTCGAATTCTCCTTGAGCCCGATCACCTCGGACGTCGTGTTTAACGTATCGCCGGGATAAGCCGGGTTCAGGAACCGGCAATCGGCATAGCCCAGATTAGCCGCGGCGTTCAGCGAAATGTCCGGCACGGTCTTGCCGAACACCGTGTGGAACACCAGCAGGTCATCCAGCGGCGCTCCCTGATAACCTATTGTGCGGGCGAAGCTGTCAGAGGACTGAACTGCAAAGCGCGGGCCATAAAGAGACATGTACAGCGCCGCATCGCCATGGGTCAGCGTGCGCGGTGTCGCATGCGTGATGGTCTGGCCGAGGTGGAAATCCTCGAAGAAGTTACCCGGTGAGACTTTCTGGTTCATTGATCCGTCCTGGCCGCGGCGCTGCGCCTCTGGTTGCATTGGCATCGCGCGCCTTTCGCATTATGGATAGCCGGAATGGTTGTGCCACATACTGAACGGGGAGAACAATGCATCTTGGTATCTTGACTGGTGGCGGCGATGTTCCGGGACTGAACGCGGCAATCAAAGCGGTTACGGAAGAGGCGGTGACCCGCGGCTGGTCGGTGACCGGCCTGCGACGGGGTTGGGCGGGGCCGCTGAACATCGACCCTGACACGCCTGAGACCGCGGCCGACTGGACGATCGGACTCACGCCTGAGGTCGTTCGTGATCGGGACCGCATCGGCGGCACATTCCTGCACACCTCGCGCACCAAGCCGTCGGCGACCGCTGTAAAGGATCTGCCGCAGCATTTGCGCGCGCGCCGCGCCGGCGAGCCTGAAGATAGCAAGGTCGATTGCACCGATCATGTCCTGCGGGTGTTGGAGCATCTCAACATCGACGTGCTGGTGGCGATCGGCGGCGACGACACGCTGTCCTATGCTGCGCGGCTGCACGCCGAGGGCGCGCCGACCATGTGCATCCCCAAGACGATGGACAACGATGTCTTTGGCACAGACTACTGCATCGGCTTTTCCACCTGCGTAAACCGCGGCGTCGAACTCATCACGCGCCTGCGCACCCCGGCGAACAGCCATGAGCGGATCATGGTCGTGGAGATGTTCGGCCGCAATTCGGGCGAATCGGCGCTCATCACCGGCTATCTCGCCGGCGTGGACCGCATTCTGATCGCCGAGGTGCCCTTCGACGGCGACAAGCTGGCGCGCATGGTGGCCGAGGACCGCGCGCGGAACCCGGAGCATTACGGCGTGGTGGTGGTCTCCGAGGGCGCGCATTTCGAGGGCGGCGGCATCGTGGAAAGCGGCCCGGCAGACGCCTACGGCCACCGCAAGCTCGGCGGCATCGGCCAGGATGTCGGCGAAGTGATCAAGCGCCACGGCATCAACGTGATGAACCAGAACCTCGCTTATCTGCTGCGCGCGGGCATGCCCGATGCCATGGACCTGATGGTCGGCCGCAACTTCGGCACGATGACCGTACAACTCCTGGAAGAAGGCAAGCGCGGCCTTATGGTCGGCATCGAGGACGGGCGTTATATCACCCAGCCGGCCGACATCAGCACCAAGGGCAAGCGGGTCGTCGATGTCGACATGTTCTACGACCCTGATACGTATCGCGCGCGGATAAAGCGGGTCGAGGGCCTGCCAATGTTCCTGAAATAGCGGCCGGACGGTATGATTGCCCGAGAGTTGCGTGAGTTGACTGTCGAGGGGCTCGGCACAGCGGTCCTCAGCGCCTCCGTTATCGGTGCCGGGCTGTTCGCCGAGCGCTTTCCCGGACAGCTGCCGTTTGGCGCGGACTGGCTGGCCGCTCTGATCGGCGGCGCAGTGCTCGCGGTTTTTATGGCCGCGTTAGCCGTGCGCGTTAACCCGCTGCTGACCCTCGTCGATGTGCTTGCGCACCGTCAGGAGCCGGAGCCGGCGGCGTGGCGGGTCGGCGTGCAGGTTGCCGGCGCGATTCTCGGCGTAATGGCCGCGCATGCCGCGTTCGACATGGGCGTGATCCAGCATGGCGGACGACAGCTCACCGGCGCAGCGGTCTGGGCCGGCGAGGCTGCGGCAGTCTTCGTTTTCATCGTCGCCGTATCTGTCGCACTTGCGATCGGACGGCTGGCTGGAGCGCTCGTCGCGGGCCTTACGCTGATGGCGGCGTGTTTGCTCACACCCGCGATGTCCCTGGCCAACCCGGCGCTCCTGATCGCGCGGACGCTTACCGACAGCTATCTCGGCGTGCGGGCGGGGGATGCAGTGCTCCTGCTAGCTTGCCAGATCGCAGCAGCCGTCGTGGCGGGCCTGGTGGCGGCGTTCGTTCTGCGGCTCCGCTCAAGGCACCGTGTGGCGGGTTAGCCCGACGTTTGGCCGTTTGCTGCGGGTGCGGGAGTTGCCGGCACTTCGTCGAAATCAAGCGCATCGATGCGCTGGCCGCGCATGCTGACCGCTTCGCTCAAGCCCGCCAGCTTGTCCAGCTCCTCGCCCATCAGCCGGTGATGCCGCTGCACGCCGGCCGCGCGCTGCGCCAGCTTCGCGACATCCTGGGTCAGCCCGTTGACCTCTTTACGCAGCACATCAGTCTGCTCGCGCATCCGCGCGTCCTTCACGATGCTCAGCATGGTCTGCACCGCCAGCATCAGCATATTGGGCGAGACGATAATGACCCTGCGCTTGTGCGCCTTCTGGATCAGGTCGGGGAATCGTTCGTAGATCTCGGCATAAATGGATTCGGAGGGCACGAACATCAGCGAGCTGTCCTGCGTCTCGCCGGGCAGGATGTACTTGTCCGCGATCGCCTCGATATGCCGGCCGACGGCCTGGCGGATTTGCGCGGCGGCGGCCTTGCGCGCTTCTGTCTCGTGCGCGGTGCGTAGACGCTCGAAGTTTTCCAGCGGGAACTTCGCGTCGATCACGAGCGGAGTCGGCGCGCCGGGCAGGCGCACGATGCAGTCGGGCCGCGTGCCGTTTGACAGGCTCGGTTGGAAGCTGAACGCCCCGGAGGGAAGGGCATCGCGGATGATCGTCTCCATGCGCATTTGGCCGAAGGCGCCGCGCGCCTGCTTGTCCGCGAGGATGTCCTGCAGGCTGACGACACGCCCGGTCAGATCGGCGATATTGGCCTGCGCGGCGTCGATCACCGAAAGCCGCTGATAGAGCTGGGAAAGCTGCGCGGCGGTATCGCGCTGTTGCGCCTGCAAGTGCTCGCCGAGGTGCTGGGACACGCGGTCAAGCCGCTCCTGCAGCGCGCCGGAAAGCTGGGATTGGCCATGCAGCGACAGTTCCGAAAGCGACTGAAGCCGCTCCTTCAGCCCGGTGAGCTCATCATGGACGGCTTGCGTCTGGGCAGTTGTCTGCTCGGCGATCCGCTCGGCCTCGGCGCGGGCGCGGCCCAGGCTGGCACGCCAGAGCGCGGTCATGACAAACAGACTGAAAATCAATGCGCCCGCGCATCCAGCAGTCACGACCCAGATCGGATCGGCGCGCGCCACAACCGCCATGATCCGCGCCAACCACGCTTCGAGCGCCGCAGTTTCCATCATGGTGCGGCAGCCTAACGGGATTCGCCCGCGGCGCAGATCAAAACGCGAACGCGCGGTTTGACGGGGCCGTGCAATGGGACTATCTCACCAGTATGAGCCGCCGCGAGATAGTGAAACTGCCCGACCCAGTGCTGCGCAAAAAGGCGCAGCCGGTGGAGCGCGTCGATGATGAGGTGCGCCAGCTCGCCGCCGACATGCTGGAGACGATGTATGACGCACCCGGGATCGGGCTGGCCGCGCCGCAGGTGGCGGTGTCTCGCCGGATATTGGTCATGGATATCGCGCGGGACGAGGAAGAGAAACACCCGCTAGTGATGATCAACCCGGAGATGCTTAGCCTGGGCGACGAGCCGCGGGTGCACGAAGAAGGCTGCCTGTCGATCCCGGAGATATATGCTGAAATCGAACGTCCCGGTGAATGCCGCGTGCGCTACATCGATCAAGCGGGCGCAGTCCAGGAACGCGACTGCGAAGGCTTGATGGCCACGGTCGTGCAGCACGAAATCGACCATCTCGATGGCGTTCTATTCATCGACCATCTCTCGCGGCTGCGCCGGGACCGACTGGTTAAGAAGTTCCTGAAAGCTCAGCGCAGTAGCGAAGCCGTCTGACCACGAACGGTAAAATCCAGGACGGGAACGCGCCGCCGGCTGGGATCGCGGCGAAAACGGTGGTAAATGGCTAGGCGCGGATCGTTACTCTGGCGCGACCACTTGCGGGGGCATTTGCATGGGCCACCGCGCGTAATATGCGGTGCGGCGCTGAGTCATGCCTGATGAGGCTTTAGATGCCGAAACTTCGGGTCGTTTTTATGGGGACGCCGGATTTCGCGGTGCCGACCCTAAGCGAGATCGTGTGTGCTGGACACGACGTCGCAGCGGTTTACACACAGCCGCCGCGCCGGGCAGGCCGCGGTATGGCTTTACGCCCCTCGCCGGTGCAGAAATTCGCCGATGAAGCCGGCATTCCGGTCTATACACCTGCGAATTTCCGCAAATCCGAGACCGTGGACGAGCTTGCCGCGCTGGAGCCGGATGTAATCGTCGTAGTTGCCTACGGGCTGATATTGCGCCGCTCCGTGCTCGACATTCCTGCTTATGGCTGCCTCAATCTTCACGCTTCCCTGCTGCCGCGCTGGCGCGGGGCGGCGCCCATTCAGCGCGCGATCATCGCCGGCGATACCGACACCGGCGCAACGGTGATGCGCATGGACGAGGGCCTCGACACCGGGCCGATTTGCATGATGGAACGGGTGCCGATCGGCCCCGACCTCACGGCGGGCGAATTGCATGACGAGCTGGCTTTTGTCGGCGCCAGCCTGATGGGCAAAGCGCTCGACCGCCTGGCGCGGGGTGAACTGGAATGCCGGCCGCAGCCGGAGGAAGGCGTGACCTATGCGCCCAAGATCAGCAAGGAAGAGGCGCGCATCCGCTGGGAGAACCCGGCGCATGAGGTGCATAATCGCATCCGGGGCTTGTCGCCGCATCCCGGCGCCTGGTTCGAGGCGCTGCTCGGCGGCCGGCCCGAGAGGGTGAGGGTGCTGCGTTCAGTTTGCGTAAAAGGGCGCGGACAGCCGGGCCAGTTGCTGGATAACCAGCTGACTGTCGCCTGCAGAACCCAGGCGGTGCGTTTGACCCGCGTGCAGCGCGCCGGAAAGCGGCCGATGTCGGGAGCCGATTTCCTGCGCGGCTTCCCACTCGGCAAAGGCACGCATTTCGGTTAGTTGCGGGATCAGACGGCGCGGCGCGCCGCCTGATGTGGGCGTGATCAGTAGCCCTGCTGTGTCTTGCCCTTGTACTGGCGCGATCGCATCAGCTTGCGCTGGCGCGACCAGTTGCCTGAGCTTATTGCCTCGGCATCGCCGGCCTGTTCTTCGGCAAGGCTTTGAAGTTCCGGCGCTGCCAGCACACGGGCGCGTTCCTTCAAATAGGCGGCGTTGTCCTGGAGCAGCTTCCGCGCTTCATCAATCTGGCCGCTGTCGCGGAGTTCGACGGCGCGCTCGCTGCGCTGCGTGGCGATTTGCAGCGTAGCCGCCGAGAGCACCTCGGTGTCCCGGCTCGCCTCGATCTGCTCTGGGCTGTCGCTGAAGGCGAGTACGGCACTGTCCTCAAGCGTTACGGTCTGCCTGGTGCGCATATCGGTGTAGCGTGCCGAAATGTCTGCGGCTGGCATCTCTGCGCCCGCGCCACGCGGGTCGATTTCCACTTCGATCAGTAGGTATTTCTCCTGACCGCCGTAGATTTGCCGCAGATCAAAATTCACTTGCTGATCCTCGATCTGAGCCGGCCGGCCAAGCGTTCGCAGCGGATGGACCCCGTCGGGAAAGACGATACTGATCGAGGCGCCCTGACCGATCACTGAAAACACGTCGCCGAACTCCTGGTTGAAGATGCCGACCAGGTCGTCCGGGTGCTCCACAAAGGAATGGTTGCCGTCACTGTTGAGGGCGAGGCGGGTCATCAGGTCTTCGTTATAGCCCAGCCCCAGTCCGATCGTTGTGATGGTAATGCCCTCGCTGGCCGCATCACGGCCAAGAGCGGCGATGCGGTCCGGCGATGTTGGCCCGACATTGGCCAGCCCATCGGAGAGCAGGATGACGCGGTTGACCGCGTAAGGGTCCAAAAATGTCAGAACCTCGTCGATGCCGGTGTCCACGCCCGCGTAGAGTGCCGTGCGCCCGTCAGCGTGAATGCTGCGGATCGCGCGGCGCATATTCGGCAAGTCGGCCGCGGAGGTCGCGGGCAGCACAACGTCAACCATGTGATTGAAAGCGACCACAGCAAGTGTGTCGTCCACACTCAGCCGGTCAAGCGCCATCAGCGCGGCTTCGCGCGCGTCCATGATCTTGGCGCCTTGCATGGAGCCTGACTTGTCGATCACCAGCGCGATATTGGCCGGCGTGCGGTCCAGCGAAGTTGGCGGCGGCATGCCACGTAGTCCTACCCGGAGAAAGGCGCGTTGGCTTTCACCCGCGGGCATCACCGATTGGCTGAAACGCGCGTCGAGCTTGACCTGCGCCTCACCAGCGGCTGACGGCTGGGACCAGAACCACAAGCCGATGAGCGCCAGCGCCAACAGGCCGCGCACGCTGAAGGGCAGGCGCGGACCGCTATCGCGCGACCTGCTCGGTGTCATTACTGACGAAAGGTGTATTGGCATGCTCTACTCCTTCGCTCCCCTCGGCATGTGACCAAGCGTCGCGCAGAAGTGAGGCAAGCCATGGGCGGGTCAAATGAGCATTTCGTAAGACTCGCTCAGACGAGCGATTGCAGGATGCAGATGCGCGTCGGGCTGAACAGCTTCAGCTTGATCTGCGTGGAGATCGGCAGCTGGATTTCGCTGAAAATATCGTCGTGGCCGGATGCAGCATTCGAAGGCGGATTTTCCATAATTACATAAATTCGCCGGGGATTGACCCGGTATGATGCCGAAACGTGATCCAGGATCAATGACAGAAACCGCTCCCGCGCCGCGTTTGGAAAGAACATGATCAGCGGGGTGTCCGGTATCACGATATCGCCCCGATCACCGCGCCGGACCTCGACATCGCGGCATTTCATAAACGTACGTGGAAACTGGCTGATGTTGAGCTGAGCGTCGTCGTAATCGTCCGAGCTGTATTCGTAACCGATCACCCGTTCGAAGTCGTATGCCGAAGCGTACAGCATGGTCCGCCCATTGCCTGCCCGGAAGTCAATAAAGGTGCATTCACGCAATGTGATGTCGAGTTCGCGAATGATCCATTTCAGAACTTTGCCAGGGATCGGACCATGATAAATCGGCGCGTTGTCCGATTCCTGCTTGCCGACAAGCTTTGGCGGCGGGGAGCGCCTGTACAGCAGCTTTTCCGTGCGACGATCCCAAAACAGCATGTGCGCCGGCGCCAGAACGCGGAGATATCCCCGCCGTACGGATTTCACGGCCGCCGCGCTACGGCGAAACGCCGATTTGGTCAGGGTCTGCGGTGTACCGCGCCTGCTTGCGGTGGCCAGAAGCGACTTCAGCCGGGCAGATGCTGCACCGGGCTCACTGCGCCTAGTGGCGCGCTTGCGCCGCTTGGGAAGCTTTCGGTCGCTTTGCGACGCGTTGTGTTCCAGAGGATGGGTATCCAAGCTCACAATGTTTGTTCCTCATCACCTATCCGTAGGCGCGTTGTGCTCGCTCAGCCTTAATCTTATCGGCGTTCAGATAGGTTTTGCCGGTTGTGGCTGGGGCCGTCTGGTTTTTAAATCCATGCCCCGCACGCCCCGGCAGTAAAGCCATGTTTAACCAGTTGGTTGGTACGAAGTCGTGCCCAACGGTGATTGCATTGATGCTGAGGGTTTTCCAGGACCAGGACCTTGCGCGCTTAGCAGAAATATTCGATCACCTACACGAAAAAGGACGAATGCGGCGAATAGATGGCAGCTTATCCCCTGATTTTACCGATGTGATAATGACATGTGTTGCTTCCAAAGACGGTTGACGTTTTTTCGTTCATAAGTTGTAAACCTAGTTTTCCTACACTTACGCTGCTCACTGGCGGTAGAGGTCGTATAGCAACCAGATAGAGGACGTCATGAGTGCAGCACTGGACACAGCGAAACAGACAGCGGCAAACGACCCCAGGCTCTATCCGCGGTTGCGCGCTTTCGCAATTGCTTTGACAGGCTCGATGCGCGCCGCTGCCGGGTTGGCGCGGGCGGTCGCGAACAAACTGGAGCGGGGCGACGCGGCCAAGGCAAGCCAGGCGGATCTGGTCCTGCAAGGGTATCGCGATGTTTACGCGCTATGGACGGAACAAACGGCTGCTCAATCGCCCGATGCGTCCGACCGCGCTGACCCGCGCTGCTTTGCGCTTCCAGCCAGCACGCACGAGCTGGCCGCGCAGTACAAAGGACTCGCGCAAACGATCGCCAGCCTGCCGGCGCAGCAGCGGGCGACGCTGTTGCTGATTTATGGCGAGGGGCTTTCCTACGATGAGGCGGCGGAGGTTTTCGACACAACTGTACAAGTGGTAATGACGCGGGCCGTGCGTGGACACGTCGCGGTCGGGCACTGGCTTGATCGCCGTGAGAGCAGCCCGGTGCGTCCAGAGCATGGCGCCGGCGTTGCGTCGACCGGAGACAAGGCGGGGCAAGCGGCGGAGCGCGTAGCATGAGCCAGGTTTCCGATGAACTGCTGTTGGCCTATCTGGACGGCCAGCTCGGCGGTCCGCAGACGCGCTCTGTTCAACAGATGATTGGCGCAAGCCAGGACTTGCACCGGCGTGTTGAACGTCTGAAAACAACCCAAGGTTATCTGATTCAGACCTTCGAGACTCTGGCCCGGCGCACGCGCGCGCCGGCGCGCGGTTCGGGTTCTGCCGAAGCGCCGAAATCCGCACACGCTGCCCGTTCAAAGTCGGATACAGAGAGTATCACGCTGCACACCGAGACCGCAGCCGCTGGCGCGGCAACGCCAAGCCGGTCAACCTGGAAAACGCTGGTGTGGGCGTGCGCATTCACACTGCTGGCTGCGTTGATCGGGTATGGCGCTGGCAAGTGGATGCGGCTCAACACCAACGCCAATGTCGCCAAAATCGACGCGCGGGTTCCCGCGCCGGCCAATCGCTGGGCCCAGGATGTCGCCCGCCTGCACGCGCATTTCACGACCGCCTCAGTCGCCGCTGACCCCCAGAGTCAGACCAATCCCGATTTGGTGGAGATGCAGCTCTCACGTATCCTCAACAGGCCGCTGAAGGTGCCAGACTTTCAAGAACATGAGCTGACATTTCGTCGTGGTCAGGTGTTGAACTATCGTGGCAGCCGCATGATGCAGCTTAGCTATGTGGGTGAGGATGCCGGCATGGTGGCATTGTATGTCATGTCCGGCGGGCCGGAAACCGGCTTTTCCGTGACCCGGCAAGGCGACCTCGTCACCGTAAACTGGAGCGCACAAGGCCTGCGTTTCGTTATCGCTGGCGACCTGCCGGAAACGGGCTTGCGCGCGCTGGCGGCCGTTGCAATGGCGCAAACAAAGGCGCAGTAAGCTGGTGACCGCAGTGTCCGGCTCGCCCGCTTTATACACAAGCTGCATTTTTGTCGCCATGGGCTTTCTCGATATGCTACGCCTGCAATCTTTCGGTGTTTGCGTATTGAGAGTCAGGTTGCCGCGCAATGGCGCCCATCTTCAGCGAAGTGATATCGCTCGGACGATTCCTCCGCAGCGAGAGGGCCTTTGTCGTTCCGCGATTTCAAAGGAATTATTCCTGGGACGAAGATCACGTCGAGATTTTTTGGCGTGATGTGTTCAATATATTCGCGGAGCATGACAGCGATTATTTTCTCGGCGCTATCGTCGTGCGCGAGGATGAGCCGCAAGGGCCCATCGTCATTGACGGGCAGCAGCGGCTGACCACCGTCTCGATTCTGCTCTCGGCGCTTCGCAGCTTGCTTGAAGAGATGGGCGGGGCCGAAACCGAAAAAGCAGCGATCCAGCGTTTTCTGACCGCAAACAGCACCGAAGACGACAATATCGCTCCGCGCATATTGCTGAACCGGGCGGATCGCGGCTTTTACGACCACTACATTCTCGGGGTGTGTTCGATGGAGGCCATGGCGCAGATGCGCCGTGACGATTCACTACCATTGTCCAACCGGCTCCTCGCCGATTGTTTTTGCTTCATGTATCGCCGGCTGCGGCGATTTATCAGTGAGGAATGGACCGCGCCGCAGCTTGCGCGTGCCGTACTGCGGGCGATTGACGAGAAGATCTACATTATCAAGCTTGATGTACGCAGCGATTACGACGCCTTCGCGCTGTTCGAGACGCTCAACGATCGCGGGCTGTCGCTGTCTGAATCGGACTTGCTCAAGAATTATTTGCTGGCTGCCGCTGGGCCTTATTTGGAAGACACGCAGGCCGATTGGGAAACGATCGAGGGAAACCTTGGCGGTGAACGGCTGCTGAAGTTCGTTCGGCATCATTGGCTGTCGAGTCGCGGTCTGACCAGCCGCGCCGGGCTTTACCCGGATATCAAACGCTCAATCCATACGCCTGAAGCCGTTGCCGCCTACACCGAAGAGCTTTGCCGGGCCTCCGAGTATTATGACGCCTTGCGCGACCCGAACAGTCGCGTTTGGGCCGCGTTCGATGTGCCGCGACAAACCTGGCTTCGCGAGCGTATCGAGAGCTTGCGCCTGTTGCGCTCGGACCAGATTTTTCTGGTCCTGCTTGCTGCACTTGAGACCGAGCGTAAGCGGTTTCCAGAGCTTCTGGACCTCCTGATCAATTTCAGCTTTCGCTATACCACGATCGGCAATTTAAGCCCCTCAGCGCTCCTGCCCGTGTTTATTTCCGCGGCCCAGCACATTCGCGACACCGGGCGTGTCGATCATGAAGAGGTGTTCGAGCGTTTCCTCAAGCGGCTGTATCCGGACGACAGCCAGTTTCATTCTGCCTTTTCTCGCAAGACAATCCGATACAACGGCTTGGCGCGCTACATCCTGAATAAGCTCAATGCCCAGATCTCAGCCCAGGACACCTTGCCCGCCGAGGGCTTGCCGATGACCGACCTGGAGCACATCCTGCCAAAACGCTTTCAGCGCATCTGGGCGGTCGATCGGAAGGATTTTCCGGGAGGGCCGGAGAAATACGTTCACCGGCTCGGGAACATGACGCTTCTGACGGTCAACCTGAATCGGGAACTCGGTAACCAGCCTTACGAGGCCAAACGCGAAGCGTTTGCCCAGGAGCCCTTGGAGATCACGCGGATGGTTGCCGAGGAACCGCGCTGGACTGCGGATGCGATCGGCCGGCGCCAGAACTGGATGGCCGGCCTCGCGATCAAGATCTGGCGCTGTCCCTGACTTACGTCGTGACACGCTCAAGTTGCACGTCTGGCGTAAACAGCGACCGCACTGTGCGCCGGCGATCGCTGAGATGGGCGATCTCGGCAGGGCATGGGCCGCCATGCGCCCAGTCCAGCAGCTCGACGGTGTGCAGGATCGGCGGCTGGTCCGGACCTTCCAGCTGGGTCATGCAGCCGATATTGCCGGTCGCCACGCAGTCGGGTTGGGTCTTGGCGATGTTGTCTCGCTTGCGTTTTTTCAGGAGGCCCGAGATTTCCGGCTGCAGCATGTTGTAGGTGCCAGCCGAACCGCAGCACAGATGCCCTTCCGGGATGTCGAGGACAGAATAACCCGCATCGCTCAGCAATGCGCGCGGGGCCTTCGTTATTCGTTGCCCGTGCTGCATGGAGCAAGCCGAGTGATAGGCGACCTTAATGTCGGTCCAGGCCGTCGGCGGATCGAGGGTGATTTCGGTCAGATACTCACTAATGTCGCGCGCCAGCCCGGCCACCTTCTCCGCGCGTTCGGCGTATTCGGGGTCGTGCGCGAGCATGTGGCCGTAGTCCTTGACCGTGGTGCCGCAGCCCGACGCCGAGATGACGATCGCATCGACCGGCCCGTCGGCCATCACGCTTTCCCAGGCCTCGATGTTCTGTCGCGCCTGATCCATGCCATCGGATTCGCGGCCCATGTGGTGAACCAGCGCGCCGCAACAGCCCTCTGCCTTCGGCATCACCACTTCGATACCGTTCCGGTTCAACAGGCGGATCGCCGCGTCATTAATCTGCGGGCGCAGCACCGTTTGGGCGCAGCCGCGCAGCAGGATCACCCGCCCTCGCCGCGGCCCATCGGGGGCGAAGGTGCCGTAAGCGGGGCCGCGCCGCGCCGGCAGGCTGCTAGGCGCGAGGTCCAGCATTGCGCGCAACTCCGTCAGCCCGAGCGCGCTGATCAGTCCTTTGAACGGGGCCGCCAGCTTTGCCCCACGGACTGACCAGCGGAACCGCGAAGGGTAGGGCACGACGGCGGCCAGCAGCTTGCGCATCAGCCGGTCCTTAAGCGGACGGCGCGAGGTCTTTTCGATATGCACGCGCGCCTTGTCGACCAGATGCATGTAGTCCACGCCGCTCGGGCATGTGGTCATGCAGGAAAGGCAGGACAGGCAGCGGTCGATATGCGTGCGCACCTCGGGCGTCGCGTCGTGTCCGCCTTCGAACATCTTCTTCATCAAGTAGATGCGCCCGCGCGGGCTGTCGCGCTCATCGCCGAGCAGCACATAGGTTGGACAGGTGGCGGTGCACAGCCCGCAATGCACGCAGCTGCGCAGGATCTGGTTGGCCTCGCGGATATTCGGATCCGTGAGCTGGTGGGGTTTAAACTCGGTTTCCATGTCGCTTCTCAGACCTCTGGATACATGCGGCCGGGGTTCAAAATCCCGGCAGGGTCGAATGCGGCTTTGAGTTTTGTAGACAGCGCCATGTTTGCAGCAGCCGGCGGATGAAAGACTTCCACAGCGGAACGCATGCTGAGTGGCGCGCGGATCAGCGTCGCATGCGCGTCGAAGTCTGCAATGATGCGGCGCAGGTCGGTGGCGTCAGCGTCGCGCGAGGGGGCTAATTCCAGCCAGATCAGCCCGCCCGACCAGTCATAGGCCGCCTGGCAATCGAGCTGGGCGCGGATCGCGTTCACCATACCCACGGCGCGGCTTGGGGCGGTGGTGATGCGCCACAAGGGGAACTGGCTGCCGGTGAGGAACCGCAATCCGCGCATGTCGTCCCAGAATGCGAGCGATGCGTCGTTCGCCAGCGTGTATACTTCGCCAAAGGCGCCAATCTGCCTGGCCAGTTTGTCCGCGCGCGCCTGTGTCGAGGCGGGAAAATTCTCCAGCCGCAACGCGGTGATCGCCCGGCCAAGATCGGCCAGTTCTGGATTGCCAAGCCGCGCCGCCATCGTCGCAGGCAGATGAACCGCGGCCGAAACCTCAAAAGGCGTCGCCATCGCCGCGCAGCACAGCGCGACCGCGGCCTCATCCGGTAGGCCGAACAGCATCAGCGTGCGCGTCTCCTCCGGTTTCGGGAGCACCTTCATTGTGACCTCTGTCAAAACGGCAAGGGTGCCCCAGGAGCCGCAAAGCCCGCGGGCCAGATCAACGCCTGTCACGTTCTTCATGACGCGCCCGCCCCATTTGATCCGTTCGCCCCGTCCGGTGACGGCCTGCACACCCAGCAGATGATCGCGCGCGGCCCCGCGCAACACACGCCGAGCGCCCGAAGCATTGGTGGCAAAGACGCTGCCTATGGTTGGCGCCTCTGCGGTTTGGCTGTTGCCGGTTAGCGGCGTTAAATCGGCCGGCTCGAAGGCGAGCATCTGGTTGTTTTCGTCAAGCAGCGACTCGATTTCGTCAAGGGGCGTACCGGCGCGCGCCGAAAGGACCAATTCGGAGGGCTCGTAAAGCGTGATGCCCGACACCTTGCCCATGCCGATCTTGCTGGCCGTCTGCACGGGCCTGCCGACCGCACGTTTGGTGCCGTTGCCGCAGACCTCGATTGGAGCGGTGGTTTCGATGGCATGCGCGATAAAGGCTGCCAGTTCCTCATCCGAACGAGGCTGAAAGCCGTCAAGCATGGGCTGTGCCCGAGTGCAACTGCATGTCGAGCGGGAAGACCTTGCCGCGGTTCAGGCGCCAATCCGGATCGAATGCGGTCTTGACGCGAACCTGCTGCTCCAGATCAGCGCGGTTGTACTGCGTTGTCATCAGGTCGCGCTTCTCAATGCCGACGCCGTGTTCGCCAGTAAGACAGCCCCCAAGGGCCACGCAGGCTTCCAGGATCTCGGCCCCGCAACGCTCGGCTCGGTCCTTTTCATCCGCATCATTGGCATCGAACATAATAAGCGGATGCAGGTTGCCGTCGCCTGCGTGGAAAATGTTGGCGACACCGAGCTCATAGTTCTGGCAAATGCGGCTCACCTCGCTCAGCGCTTTTGGCAGCGTGCTCAACGGAATGACGCCGTCCATACACATGTAATCAGAGATGCGCCCCATGGCGCCAAATGCTGACTTCCGGCCGCGCCAGATTGCCGCAGCCTCGTCTTCGCTTTGCGCCTCGCGCATCTCGGTCGGGTTGTAGTCCGCGGCGACATCCCGGATGCGGGCGAACAGATCGGTGATCTCCTCTTCCGAGCCCTCGACTTCCACGATCAGCAAGGCCTCGACATCAAGTGGATAGCCCGCGCCCGCAAACTCTTCGCAGATTTTGATTGCCGGGCGGTCCATGTATTCCAGTGCCACCGGCACGATCCCTGCGCCGATGATCGCCGCGACACAGCCACCTGCGTCCTCGGCGGAGTTAAAGCCCATCAGCATGGGGCGTGCGCCTTCAGCCTTGGGCAGGATGCGCACCGTCGCCTCGGTGACGATACCGAATTGCCCTTCCGAGCCGGTCACAAGCCCAAGGAAGTCGTAACCGTGCGGGTCAAGGAAGTCTCCGCCAAACTCGACGATTTCGCCGTCCGCCAGAACCACGGTCATGCCCAGGATGTTATTCGTTGTGACCCCATACTTCAGGCAATGCGCGCCCCCGGAATTCATGGCGATATTACCGGCCAGGGTGCAGGCCAGCTGGCTTGAGGGGTCCGGCGCATAGAAGAACCCGTATGGCGCGACAGCGTTCGAGATACCCAGATTGGTGATGCCCGTCTGAACGCGCGCGGCGCGATCGTCGAGATTGACGTCCAGCACCTCGTTCATCTTGCTCACGCCGATGACAACGGTGTCCTGCAGCGGCAGCGCGCCGCCACTCAGCGACGTTCCGGCTCCGCGCGGGAGCACATCCAGCGCGTTCTCGTGGCAGTACCGCATGATGCGGGCAACCTCTTCGGTGGACGACGGCAGCACAACAGCAAGAGGCACATTGCGGTATGCCGTCAGCGCATCCGCTTCGAACACCTCAAGCCCGATGGGGTCGGACACGACGTTTTGCGAAATCGCCTTCAGACCTGCGACAAGCGAGTCCCGCCGTTCAATCACGCCGGCATTAGGTTCCGGTAATTGGATTCCGCTCATGTCACTCTCCTCATGCACCTCAACCCTCACTCTAAACGCTTGCGGGACCCGAATCCATAGGCGCAGGGACGTGCTCTGGGTGAAGGCCGGCTGTCATGGTCTTGACAAGATGTGTAAGACGGCGCAAGAGATTGTATACAAACGAGTCCTGAGGAACATCAGGATACAAAAAACATAAAGTTTTCATGGGGCTGAGTTGATACCGATCAGTGACCTAGAGATTTTTACGCGGGTGGTGACTGCCGGAAACATGTCGGCAGCCGGGCGTGAACTTGGCTTGTCTCCGGCTGTCATCAGCAAGCGGATCGGCCACCTGGAGCGCCGGCTTGGCACACGGTTGTTTCAGCGCACGACGCGGCAAATCCGCCTGACCGAGACGGGCGAAGGCTTTTACCATCGCATCACCGACATCCTGCAGAGCATTCACGAGGCCGAAGCCTTCGCTTCTCGGGGCAACGATCACCCTACGGGCGTCCTGCGCATCTGTGCGCCAAGCAGTTTCTCGCGCAGCCACATCGCGCCTTATCTCGGCAGATTCTTGAGCGCTTATCCTGATCTGCAGATTGAACTGACCGTTTCAGATGATGCAGTCGACGTCGTCGGAGAGGGATACGATGTTTGTATTCGCGTCGGTGAGTTAGAGGACTCCAGCTTGGTCGCGAAGAAGCTGGCGTCCTGCCGCCGCGTACTATGTACCTCCCCCGATTACATCGAGACCGCAGGCGTCCCACAGAAACTCGCCGATCTGGAGAAGTTTAGCTGCATCTCGACTGTAGATCAGCGAACCTGGCGTTTACAGGGTCCGGAGGGGACGAAAACGGTCCGCGTGTCTGGGCGTATCAGAACCAATTCAAGCGATTCGGTCCGCGAGGCGCTGATTGGCGGGGCGGGCATTGGGTTTCGCTCGCTTTGGGATGTCGCCGAGCAACTCGAAAATGGTCAGTTGGTGGTGCTGTTGCCGGAGTATCGCGAGACGCCTGGTGTGGCTATTTACGCGGTTTACCCGGGCCGCGAATTTGTACCTGCCAAGCTGCGCGTGTTTCTTGACTTCTTGGAGAAAACCTACGATGCGATCGCGTTTGACCCGCTGGACATCGATCAATACACCTATGCGCCACCGTCGCCGCGCGCCATTAAGGCGTCTTGAGGACCTGGTCATCGCTGATCAGCCGCGCCGCCGAGCGGGATAGAGACACGCGCCCGGCGGCAGACAGCTTCAGGCCATCTGTTCGGCCTGCTCCAGGTACTCGGCCATCCGCTGCTTGCCGCGCCCGCGGATCTGCTCAGCGGCCTGCCTGACCTGCTCGAAATTGACCATGAAGTCGCCAACGAGCACGACGCCCCACATACCGGCGGCGCGGTGCGGCAGGCAATAATAGCCGTAGGTGCCAGGCGCCTCGAACGTTACCTCGGCATCCTTGCTGAGCGGCGTCTTGAAGGACTCTGCGCCTTCTGGGATCATATCTTCGTGGCTTACAGCGTTGTGGCCGGGATCCGTCGAGATGAACTTCACCGTGTCGCCCGGTTCGATCCGGAGCACGGCCGGATCATAGATCATGATGTTGCTGCGATCCTCGGGGTCGAAGTTGCGCATCTTCACCTCGTGCACCTTGCCGCCGTTTTGGGCGGCGATGCCCTTGGGGGCGGCCATCAGGGCGACGGCGGACCCTAGCATCACGAGGCTGCTGCGGCGTGTCAGTTTCATCGTCCACTCCTTCCTTTATCGTGCGTATCGTCCGCTGTTCGCGCGGCGGTACGGTTATGCGCCTTGTCAGGGTTCACTGTCTGACAGCGTTGGCCATGCGACGAAACGTCAGCGAAGAGGCCGATGCAACCCCGCTTTCGTAGCAACGAGACACTTCCTGGACTGTAGAAATTTGGCGTGCAAGGATGAAATACGAGACTTGCTAGGATATAACAAATCTAAAAATTATTCATATCATCACGTATCAGTATAATGTCATGCGGCTTTGATGCAAATATACCGATTTATTGATTTAAGAGTGCATCGTTTCTGGTGCAATAACGTGGGTTCTTCGCATCTTGCGCAGCGCGGTGTCTCTTGACTCGGGCGTTGCTGCTGGCGCAGGCGGCAACGTGCCACGGTGACGAGCGCTGAAAAATTTGCATCACTAGGCGCCATCAGGGCATAAAGTGCGGCGGCTCAGCAGCGCGTCGATGCGCTGGCCAGTTGCTTCCCGGCAAGACGGGCCGGCCGAGGAATAATGATAATCGGGAGTTAACTCTATGAAATTGAAGCTGATGTTCGGCGTCGCCACGCTGGCGATTGCGACCGGCGCGATCCCGGCTGTCGCTCAGGAGGGCGATCCGGAAGCCGGAGAACAGATTTTCCGCCGCTGCCAGGCGTGTCACATGGTTGGCGAAAACGCGCAGCCGCGTGTTGGGCCGCCTCTTAACGACCTTTTCGGCCGTCAGGCGGGCACCTACGAGGGCTTTAACCGCTATTCGGCCGCGATGAAGGGGGCTGGCGAGAACGGGCTGGTATGGAATGATGAAACCATCTCGGCCTACCTTGAGAAGCCGCGCCAATACATTCCGGGCAACCAGATGGGCTTTGCCGGGTTGCCAAAGGAAGAGGATCGGCAAGACGTTATTGCTTACCTCAAGCAGTATGACGACGAACCGGATAACGACGACGCCGAGAGCACCTATTCCGCAGAGTAGGTCTCACAGGGATTCATTTTGACGGACAAGGCCCGGACGTTATCCGGGCCTTTTTCGTGGTTGTGACGACAACTCCGGGCGGGACCTCTTGCCGCTTGCGTCAGCCTGAAAGTTTCGTCAGGCTTGCTCAAATTTTCAGGAAGAGCTGCGATGACAACGCTGGATATCGGCAGATCGCCCAGAGCCGTGCCGGAGGCGCCGCGTGTGGGGTTGTTCGCCACATGTCTTGTCGACCTGTTTCGCCCTGTGGTCGGTTTCGCGGCCGTCAAGCTGCTGGAAGAGGCCGGCTGCTATGTCGAGGTGCCGACCGCGCAGACCTGCTGCGGGCAACCGGCTTACAATTCAGGCGACCGCACTGATGCAGCGGCCATCGCGCGCGGGGTGATCGAAGCCTTTGAGCCATACGATTTCGTTGTGGTGCCCTCCGGCTCGTGCGGCGGGATGCTCAGGAAACATTTACCGGCGCTGTTCGAGCACGATGCGCAAATGCGCGCGCGCGCCGCGCAGTTCGGCGCGAAAACCTATGAGTTGATCTCCTTCCTGCGCGACATCATGCAGATCGATGTGGTGAACGCGCGGCACGAAGGTGCGGTAACCTATCACGACAGTTGCTCTTCGTTGCGCGAGAATGGCGTCAAGCAGCAGCCGCGCGATCTGCTCGACTCTGTCGATGGTCTAGAGCTGCGTGAGGCGAAGGATACCGAGGTCTGCTGCGGTTTCGGCGGCCTGTTCTCGGTCAAGTATCCACAGATCTCCAATTCCATGGTCACGGACAAGGTGGATCGCCTGAGCGAAACGGGTGCGCCGCTGGTGCTCAGCGCTGACCTCGGCTGTCTCATGAACATTGCGGGCAAGGCCGCCCGCGAGGGCCGCCAGCTCGAAGCGCGCCACATCGCCGAAGTGCTCGCCGACATGACCGATGAACCGCCCATTGCTGGAGCGCGCGAATGAAGCCGACCTCGCACAACTTCAAGCAAAACGCCGCGCGCGCGCTCACCGACGAGCAGCTTCAACGCGCGCTGGGCAACATCGGCGAGGGCTTCGTCAATAAGCGTGCGCGCGCCCGCGATGCCCTGCCCGAGTTTGATGCTCTGCGCGACCGTGCCAAGGCGATCAAGGACCATACGATCGAGCATATGGATCTTTATCTGGAGGAGTATGAGCGCAAGGTCACCGAGGCCGGCGGGCAGGTCCACTGGGCCGCGACCGCGAAAGATGCCAACGAGATTATCACCTGGATCTGCCGCGACGCCGCCGCGCTAAGCGTGACCAAGGGCAAGTCGATGGTCGCCGAGGAAATCGGGCTGAACGCGGCGCTCGAAGCCGCCGGGCTGGAAGTCGTCGAGACCGATCTGGGCGAATACATCATCCAGAACCGGCACGAGCCGCCAAGCCACATCATCGCGCCGGCGGTGCATCTGAACAAAGAGCAGGTGATCGCCGATTTTCGCGCCAAGCATACCCATCTGCCGGTAGATCGCCAGATCGATGAGCCGTCGGCGCTCGTCGGCGAGGCGCGCTCGGTGCTGCGCGAGAAGTTCCTGCGTGCGGACGTTGGGATCACCGGCGCGAACTTCCTGGTCGCCGAGACGGGCTCTTCGGTGATCGTTACCAACGAGGGCAACGGCGATCTCACCCAGCTTCTGCCGCGCGTGCATATCGTCGTGACCAGCATCGAGAAGCTTGTGCCGACCCTGGAAGATCTGAACACCCTTTTGCGCGTGCTCTCCCGCTCGGCGACCGGGCAGGACATCACCGCCTACACCACGCTTTCCACCGGCGCGCGCCGGCGCGGCGATCTCGATGGGCCGGAGGAGTTCCATGTCGTCCTTGTCGACAATGGCCGCACCGAAATGCTTGGTACGGAGTTTCAGGAGATGCTGCGCTGTATCCGCTGTGGCGCCTGCCTGAACCACTGCCCAATCTACAACGCCGTTGGTGGCCATGCCTATGGCTGGGTCTATCCCGGGCCGATGGGCGCGGTGCTGACTCCGTCTCTAATCGGCGTTCACGAGGCCGGGCATTTGCCTAATGCCTCAACGTTTTGCGGGCGTTGCGAGGCGGTTTGCCCCGTGCGTATCCCGCTGCCGAAGATGATGCGGCACTGGCGCGAGCGGGAGTATGACAGCGGGGAGATGGGGCTACTGCCGCGAGTCGCTCTGAAGTCATGGGTTTTCTTTGCGCGCCGGCCACGGCTCTATCGGCTGTTCGCTGGTCCTGCGATTGCGGTTCTGGCGCGGCTTGGCGGCACACGCGGCCGGTTGTCTTCGTTGCCGTTTGCCGGCGGCTGGACCGCGCACCGTGATTTGCCAGCGCCCTCCGGCCAGACCTTTCAGGCGCGTTGGCGGGCCCACCAGCGGGCGCAGCGCAAGGGCCGGGCGCGGGGCAAGCGCTGATGGCCGACGGCACACGCGAACAGATTCTCAACGCCGTCAGGAAGGCGCTCAACGTCCGCGGCGATGAGGCCGGCCGGCGTGGCCGGGTGCGGGCGCGGTTGGAGCAACCGGAAGCGGGCCCGGTCCCGCAGAAAGCGCGCGGCGATCCCAGCGACTTGGTCGAACGCTTCATTGCGGCGCTCCAAACGCAGAACGCGGAAGTCAAGCAAATCGCTGGCGCTGATGCCCTGCCGGATGCGGTTGCACTGGAGTTGCTGCGGCGAAATTTGCCCCAGCGCGTGCGCACCGGCGCCGACGATCTGTTTACGCAGGTCGCCTGGGACGGCGTACTCGAACGTCTGATTGGCCCGGCGCACCGGGATGATTGCGCCAGCCTGTCCCGGGCCATCGCCGGCGCCGCGGAAACGGGCACCTTGTTTCTGGCTTCCGGGGCAGATAACCCGTCTACGCTTAACTTTATGCCCGAATTGCATATGATCGCGATCCGGCGCGGCGACATCGTCGGCTCTTATGAGACTGCCTGGAGCCGGTTTCGCGCGCAGTATGGCCGTCGCCGGCTGCCACGTACCGTCAACATGATCTCCGCCCCCTCGCGGACCGCCGACATCGAGCAAACCCTTATCAAAGGGGCGCATGGTCCCAAGGAGTTGATCGTGTTCGTCATTGGCTGAGGCGGTACCGGCGCGATTTGTCGCATCTTCATTTGCGCCAATGTCGCCAAACTGCTAGTTAAGCGAGATTGACGTCAGTCCAACAGAACACACGAAGTTGTCGCCCCATGCATGACAAAGTGTCCACCGCCTTCAAATCGGTCCGCCCGCCGCGCGAAGCGGCGCTTGACATGCCCGCATCTGGATTTCCCGCCACGCGAATGCGCCGCACCCGCCAGTCCGATTGGTCGCGCCGTTTGGTTCAGGAAAATGTCCTCACGGCCGCGGACCTGATCTGGCCGCTCTTCGTAATCGACGGCGAGAACCGCACCGATCCCGTGCCCTCCATGCCGGGCGTTGCTCGGCGCAGCATCGACGAGACCGTGCGCATGGTCGAAAGCGCGGCGGAGCTTGGCATTCCGGCGGTAGCGCTGTTCCCGAATACGGACCCGGCTTTGCGCGATGACGCGGCAAGCGAGGCGGTGAACCCTGAAAACCTCGTCTGTCGCGCGGTTCGCGCGATCAAACAGGCGGTGCCCGAGGTCGGCGTGATTTGCGATGTGGCGCTCGACCCCTACACCTCCCATGGGCATGACGGCATTATGCGCGGCGCGGAAATCGTCAACGACCTGACGATCGAGACGCTGATACAGCAGGCGCTGGTGCAGGCCGAGGCCGGCTGCGACGTGATTGCGCCATCCGACATGATGGATGGGCGTATCGGCGCGATCCGCTATGCGATGGAGGATTCGGGCCTCACCCATGCGATGATCATGTCTTACGCGGCAAAATTCGCCTCGGCTTTTTACGGGCCGTTCCGCGACGCCGTTGGCTCGTCCGGCGCGCTCAAGGGCGACAAGCGCACCTATCAGATGGACCCGGCCAACACAGACGAAGCGCTGCGCGAAGTTGAACTCGACATCGCCGAGGGCGCGGACATGGTCATGGTCAAGCCAGGCATGCCATATCTCGACATCGTCCGGCGCGTGCATGAAACCTTCGGCGTGCCGACCTTCGCCTATCAGGTCTCGGGCGAATACGCGATGATGATGGCCGCGGCCGAGAATGGCTGGCTCGACCGGGACCGCGTGATGCTCGAAAGCTTGTTGGCGTTCAAGCGCGCCGGCGCGAGCGGTATCCTGACCTATTTCGCCCACGATGCGGCCAGTGCGCTACGCGAACGCGGCGGCGTTGTCTGAGCCAGCAAGGCGAAGCGCCGGGAGCAGCGGCATGGTAGAGACGGCATGGTCGCAGGGCATATCCGTCACAGTCGATGATATCCGCGCCGCGCGGACAATCCTTGACGGAAATGTACTGCGCACGCCGATGATCGCCGCGCCAAAACTGTCGGACCGCTGCGGCGCGGATATCTCGATCAAATATGAAAACCTGCAGGCGACCGGCTCATTCAAGGATCGCGGCGCACTGGTCAAGATGATGTCGCTTTCCGCCGAGGCGCGGGCCAAGGGCGTTATCACCATGTCGGCGGGCAACCACGCGCAGGCCGTCGCCTATCACGCGCGCCGTCTTGGCATCCCCGCAACGATCATCATGCCGGTCGGCACGCCTTTCGTGAAGGTTGGCAACACGGAGGCGCTCGGCGCGCGGGTGCTCCTGACGGGTGAGACGCTTAGCGACGCGCGCGAGGAAACCGAGCGCATTGCCGAGGAGGAAGGGCTGACGTTGGTCCACCCTTATGATGATCCGTTGGTCATCGCCGGGCAGGGGACCGTCGGCCTGGAAATCCTCGAAGACGACGCGGATCTTGACTGTGTGGTGATTCCGATCGGCGGGGGCGGCCTGATTTCTGGCACAGCTATCGCTTTGAAGCACGAACGCCCGGACATCGAGGTGATCGGTGCCGAAGTCGACTCGTTCCCCTCCATGTATTGTGCGCTGCGCGGCGAAGAGCCGGTATTTGGCGGCCCCACGCTCGCCGAAGGCATCGCCGTCAAGGCGCCAGGCCAATACACCAAGCCGATCGTTGAAGCGCTCGTGTCGGATATCCTGCTGGTGCCGGAGACGGCGATCGAAAAGGCCATCTGCGCCTACGCCTCCGACCAGAAGACCATGGCCGAGGGCGCTGGCGCGGCTGGGCTTGCGGCGGTGATGAGCGCGCCTGAGCGCTTCGCCGGGCGCAAGGTCGGGCTTGTCCTTTGCGGCGGCAATATCGACCCGCGCACGCTGGCTTCGATTATGGTGCGCGGGCTGGAGCGTGACGGCAAAATCTTGTCGGTGCGCATCACCATCCCCGATCAGCCAGGAGTCCTCGCAGAGATCACGGCGTGTTTCGGCGCGCACAAGGCCAATATTCTTGAGGTCACGCACCGGCGCATGTTCCTCGATGTCCCGGTGAAGGGCGCGCTGCTCGACATTTGCGCCGAGACCAAGGACCGCGCGCATGCCGAACTGCTCATGGCGCGGATTCAGGAGCTAGGCTACAAGGTCGAACGGCTGGGCGACCCGACTGGCTGGGAATTCGGCAACTATTGACGCTGGTGCAGTGGTGCAACGGAAAAATGTACGGACGCAAGCGCGTCTGGCTTGCCCGGAATGCGGGCACAGCGCGCGTTTGGAGATGCCGACCGATGCCTGCCTGTTCTTTCACCAGTGCGAAAACTGCGGCGTGATGCTCAAGCCCCACCCGGGTGATTGCTGCGTGTTCTGCTCTTACGGCGATGTCAAATGCCCGCCGGTTCAGCGCGGCGCTGACTGCTGCGGATAAGATACGCGGCGTCGACGTCCGCGCAGCCATGCCGACGGCGGCAACGCGATAGCCGTGGCGATCGCCAGGGAGGCCATCACCCACTTTGCTTGGGTCAGGACCGCGGCGATCGCGACCTCGGCCGGCTCCGCCGCGCCGGCGCTGAGCATCTGGGCCACCACCGCGTTCTCACCGAGGTCAAATATGAGCATCAACGCTGGCGCGGCGAGGAGCGCCATCCGCCCAGTTTGAGGCACGGACAGGGCATAGCGCGCGCCCGGTCGCGTCACCCTCAGAATAATCAGGATTATGGCGGTTGCCTCGATCACAGCGAGGGCTGTGTCGGCTGGCACATGATAGCTGAGATAGTACCATCGCCCTTCGGCCCCGAGCGCTGCGAGCAGACGCGCAGCATCGGCCGCGTCATAGCCATGAACCCGCATATCAAAAATCGGCGCGCCGGCGATCCGCGTCAGTTCGGGAATCGTGATCGTCAACTCATAGATATCGAGCAGCGCTACGAGGGCCAAGGCGCAGGCGATGTGCCACCAGCGAATCACTGTCGGCGAGATGCGCATATCGCCCTACCTAATTAATGGCCCCGCCGCTGATCGTCATGACCGCCGGCACGCGCGGATCGGGCAGCGGCGGGAAGCCGGGCGGGGTCTGTTTGCGTTCCGGCGCGGCGTCTAATGTCTCCTCCGGCCCGCATTGCCCGGCTTGCAGCGCTGCGATGGTCCGTTGCGTGAACGGCGTGCCCGGGTTCGGGACGCGAACAGTGATCGTCCCGCGCATTTCCGGGCTAATGACAATGATTTGCTCCTCGCCGCGCACGGTGATCTCAGCGCTCGCCTCCACAGCGAGACGTTCGCGCGGGACCAGCAGCATCCTGATGTTGTCGCGCTGAATATCGGCGCCGCTGATGACGTAGAAGTTATCTCCGTGCCGGGTATGGATTGCTGCGCTCCAGGTTGGGCCGGAGACTTCGGATTCGAAGACGACGTTGCCATCTGAGAGATCGAAGCGGCAAAAAGCGTAGCCAATGTCGGGCGCTGCGCGGGGCAATGGGACCACTTCCGGCGCACCGGGTGGCATAACGTAAAGCTGGTTGAGGCTGGACAACGCGGCGAGCCGCCCCCACGCATCCTGGCGCGCAAGGTAGGGTGCGCCGAGCACGGCTGCGATGTGAATAACCAACCCGGCGACGATGCCAGAGGCAATGGTGAACCAGGAGATCTTCATGCGCAGTCTGCTCTGTCGATGCGCGGCAATATGGCCACCGGCATTTCGCCGCCAGCCAGATCGGCCGTGTCATACGGGCGAAAAACCCGGAATACTAGTAAAAGGTCCTGGTCCTGCCCCGATGGCAGCCAATACCCGGCGCGCGGTGTCGAAGCGAGTGCGATCTGCACCGTGCCATCGGTGTCCGGGATCACGGTGTTGCTATTGAAAGCATGGCGCTCGGCCTCGTTCTCAATCGGCTTTCCGCTGGTGTCATAAAGCGCGAGGCTCCACCATAGCGCGGGAACTTCCGGAACGCTGATCTGGTAATGGCACGCGGAGGTAAGCGGTTCGCCTTCGCCATCGGCATAGGCCAGAAATTCCATCGCCGTTGTGGAAACCACCGGAAGCTGGCCAGAGCGGGCGACGCGGGCCTTTGTGTAGGGATCAGCATCGGGGGCCCCTGCAGCATACCAGGTGGTCCAAGGGCCAGATCGCAATGTCGTGATCGCCGAGCCGCGGTCGACCATGTGCCACGCCGACCCAAGGCCGACGGCCAGGGCGATGATCGTGAATATCACAAAGTTGAGGATCAGGTTCACGACGTGGCCGGCCCCGACTTGGTCTGATACACGCAGTTGTATTTTCTGCGAAACACGAATGCCGCGATCGTCTGCGCGTCGCTTCTAGAGACGTGCTTCCTGTTTCGGTTTTGGCGCGTCATCTGGTGTTTCGGCTTCGGCCTCCCGGTCAGCAGGCGTGGACAGCGCGTCATCGAACATCGTCATAAGGTTTTCAAGCATGACGCGGGTGTCTTCTGGCATGCTCCGTTCGTTCTGGGTATTGCGGCTCAGTGTTGGGTCTTCCGCTTCAAGCGCTGCCGTGCGCTGACGCGCTTCGATCTGTACGGGATGAGGCTCCAGCCCCGGGACCGTGGGGATGTCGTAGTTGGCATGGGCCTTGTCCATGTATTTTTTCCAGGTCATCGCTGGCAGGTTGCCGCCGGTTACGCGTCCGGTCGGGCTGTAGCTGTCATTGCCGAACCATACCCCCGTCACGTATTTGCCGGTGAAGCCCATGAACCAGGCATCGCGATAGCTGGAGCTGGTTCCGGTCTTGCCGACCGCATGGGTGAACTCAAGCCGCGCTCGCCCCCCGGTACCGGCGGTGACGACAGTCTTGAGCATCCTGTTCAGGGTCTCAACTGTCTCGCGTTCAAAAATCTGCTCGGGTTCTGGCTCGTCGCGCTCGTGGTCATAGACCAATTCGCCGGCCTCGGTACGAATTTCCGTAATCGCATACGGGCGCACGCGCTTTCCGCCGCTGGCGAAATGCGCAAAGCCGGCCGTATGCATCAGCGGCGGTATGCCGGTATCGCCGAGCGCCATTGAGCAGCTTTTCCGCGGTCCCTTGACACCCATTTTGTCAAGGTTTTCTAAGACCTTGTCGCGCCCCACTTCAAGCGACAACTTAACCGCGATAGTATTGATTGACTTAGCCAGCGCCCGCTCCATGCTCATCGCGCCGCGGTAGCCGCCCGAATAGTTCTTGGGCGACCAGCGACCGCAGTAAACCGGCCCGTCCACCACGCGCGAATTCGGCGAGTATCCGTTCTGCAGCGCCGTCAGGTACACATAGGGCTTGAAAGATGAGCCGGGCTGGCGCAGCGCCGAGGTCGCCCGATTGAACTGGCTTTCCCCGTAATCGCGCCCGCCCACCATAGCGCGGACGGCCCCATCCGTTTCCATTGAGACAAGCGCGGCCTGTCTGGCGCGGCGGGACCGGCCGTAGCGGTCAAGGGTTCCTTCGACCGCCTCATCGGCAATCTTCTGGAGTTCGGGATCGACCGTGGTCCGCGCGACGAGCACATACTCGTCTTTGCCTTTCATGAGTCGTTGGACCTCCTCGAAGGCGTAATCGAGGAAGTAATCCGGGCTCCAGTGGTCTGTCCGGTCCACAACCTTTGCCGGGTTCAAGCGCGCCCCATGGACCTGCCCCTCGGTCATGAATCCCGCATCGACCATGTTGGACAACACCTGATTGGCGCGGGCCAGAGAAGACGAGCGATTGGCGTGCGGCGCAAACCGTGAGGGCGCCTTGAAAAGACCGGCCAGCATCGCGGCTTCCGCAAGATTGATCTCGCGTACCGATTTGCCGAAGTAGAATTGCGAGGCGGCTTCCACGCCGAACGCCCCGCCGCCAAGATAGGCACGGTCCAGATAGAGCTTGAGGATTTCTCGTTTGGTCAGGCGGGTTTCCAGCCAAAGGGCGAGAAAGGCTTCGTTAATCTTGCGTTCCAAAGTCCTTTCGGAGGACAGAAACAGATTCTTGGCGAGTTGCTGGCTCAGAGAGCTGCCGCCCTGGACCACATCATTGGCCTCGATGTTCGCCCGCAGCGCGCGGAAGGTGCCGACCACGTCCAGTCCGAAGTGCTCGAAAAAGCGGCGATCTTCGGTCGCCAGCACCGCCTTGATGAGGTGAT
Organism: uncultured Hyphomicrobiaceae bacterium; assembly: GCA_964466965.1. Classification (GTDB taxonomy): domain Bacteria; phylum Pseudomonadota; class Alphaproteobacteria; order Rhizobiales; family Rhodomicrobiaceae; genus Dichotomicrobium. Next base: position 5,752 of record CAYXPZ010000017.1, on the reverse strand, counting down.
CGGGAATTTCCTCAAGAGGCACCGCCTCAGAAAACAGGATGCCGCGATTGCCAATCTCATTACCGTAACGGTCCAGAAAGGTGACGCTGTATTGCGAGGCCGTCCGCCAGCCGGCCTTGTTGGTTTCCTCGATCGCGGGAATCGCGAAGGACAGCAGGACGCCAAGGCCGAGGATGGATAGTGTCGCCCCTTCGGAGCCGATTTCGGCCAGCAACTTGCGCGCGCCGGAGACGTGAAAGCGCCCAAAGAAGTTGGAATAAGCCGCCCAGCCGTCCTTGAACCGCACCCACAGGCTATAGATGCTGGAGTCCACCCACGCATCCAGCGCCCACCAGTCGACAAGGCGATTGCGGCGGTTCGGCTTAAAAATCCAGTCGCGCACGGCGTCCCCGTCCGGTTGCTGATTGCGGAATCCTACCCGGCTTTATACTGTGAACGAGATGCGAAACAAAGAGCCGAATTGAGGGTCGTCCTCAAAGAAAGCGGTGAAGAAAGGCGACGATGGCGAGAGCCCAATCATTATCGAGTGGACCCGCCCCGTTTTGGGAAACCAAGATGCTAGAAGAGCTGAGCGAGTGGGAATGGGAGGCGTTATGCGACGGGTGCGGACGATGCTGCATGGTCAGGCTCGAAGACGTCGAGACCGGCGCGCGTATCGACACGCGTCTGGCATGTCGGCTGTTGGATATCGGGACATGCCGGTGCTCTGACTATGCGAATCGGCATGCGCAGGTCCCGGACTGCGTCCGTCTCAGCCCGCAGACCGCCCGCGATCTCGATTGGCTGCCTGACACCTGCGCGTACCGGCTGCGTGCGCATGGACAACCGCTTTACTGGTGGCACCCATTGCGCTCTGGCGATCCCGAGACCGTTCATCAGGCCGGCGTCTCGGTGCGCAGCGTAGCTATTAGCGAGACGAACGCCGCGGGTCGGGACTACGCGGACTATGCGATAAGGTCGAGGCAGGCGCGCGCGGCGGCGCGGCGGGTGGTCAAGCGGCGGTCCCGCAAACGGCGTTAGTGCAGCGAATTTGACATTTGAATCCCGCTTGCGGCTAGGCTCGCGCTCTCATATCAAATTCAAAAGCTCCACGAGATCCATAAACTGGCGAGTGGTCCTTTGATTCAGACATTTGCTAGGGTGGATGCTGCGCGCGGGACGCAAATGTCTGAACCGGACCATTAGCTCGCGCGTCGCGTGAAAAAATCACAAAATATGTGTTTTTTGGATTGACACCGTCGCGCTGTTTTGCTAGCTTCGTGGTACATCGCGAGAGTTGCGCTTGATGCTTCAATTATGCACAGCGCGGCCAGTTCTCGCGCATTCTTCCAACACAATACGGACCTGGATGGACGAGGACACTTCCGCGAAGTGGGCCGCCGTTGCCGCCGACTATTCCGCCGGCTCGCTGACGGTGGCTGAAATATGTTCGCGTTATGCGATTACCCCAAGAGCGCTTTATGCGCGGGCGAAGCGGGAGCGATGGCCGCTGCGCCGCCCCGGGGGAAAGCGGCGGGCGGAGCCCGCGAGCGAGGGACGCAGGCAGCTGATAGCGCGCCTTTATCAGGCGCTGGAGCGAAAGATGAGCGAATTTGAATTGCGCCTTGCCGACGGCGCGCAAACAGCGGCGGATCATGAACGGGATACACGGACGCTCAACACCATGGTGCGGCTTTTCGAACGGCTTAGCGTGCTTGACGAAAAGGCCGGCGCAGCGGCTGGTGATGATAGTGATTTGAACGCGGATGCGCGAGCCTTGCGCGCAGATCTTGCGCAACGCCTTGAACGGCTCCGCGCCGGACAGGCTGAGTGAACGGTTCATCAGCGCGCTAACTGCGCGTGACATCCGCTTCCTCCTGCATGACTGGCAAATCTGGGCGCGCGACGATCAGTTGCCGCCTGAAGCCGCGCAGGGCGGCGGGCCGTGGACCACATGGCTGCTTCTCGGTGGTCGCGGCAGCGGAAAAACACGCGCCGGGGCGGAATGGGTGCGGGGGGTTGCGCTAGGGCGTGCCCCGTTCGCCGAGCGCGCGGCCGGCCGGATCGCGCTGGTGGCCGATACGCTTGATGATGCACGCGCCGTGATGGTCGAAGGCATCTCGGGGTTGATGAGCATTCACCCGCCGAATGAGCGCCCCCAGTTTCATAACACGAGACATGAACTGGAGTGGCCGAACGGCGCGCGCGCCCGCCTGTTCTCCGCCAGCGATCCGGACAGCCTGCGCGGCCCGCAATTCGACGCCGCCTGGTGCGACGAGCTGGCGAAGTGGCCGCGCGCGGATCGCGCCTGGGACATGCTTCAATTCGGTCTGCGTTTGGGCGACCAGCCGCGCCAGGTCGTGACCACGACGCCGCGCCCCATCCCGCTGATCAAGCGTTTGATCGCGGATCCGAAAACGGCGGTGACGCGCGTGGCGACTTCGGCGAATGCCGCAAATCTCGCGCCGGCTTTCCTGGATGCGATCGTCTTGCGCTATCAGGGCACCCGGCTTGGCCGCCAGGAGCTTGATGGCGAGATTATCGAGGATCGCGCGGACAGCCTTTGGCGGCGGGACGCGATTGAGGGGGCGCGGGTAAACTCGCCGCCCCCTCTTTCGCGGATTGTGGTCGCGGTCGATCCGCCGGTAACGAGCGGCGCGCGCGCCGACGCTTGCGGGATCATCGCGGCGGGGCGTGGCGAAGACGGCCGGGCCTATGTGCTCGCTGATGGGACGCTGCAAGGCGTGCGGCCCACCGTCTGGGCGGGCGCGGTCGCGCGGCTATACGATAGCCTTCAGGCCAATTGCATTGTGGCGGAGGTCAATCAGGGCGGCGAGCTGGTGGCCGACGTTCTGGCGCAGGTCGCGCCGCACGCCGCGATCCGCATGGTGCGCGCGGGGCGGGGCAAATACGCACGCGCTGAGCCGGTCGCTGCGCTTTACGAGCGCGGGCTGGTGGCGCACGCGGGCAGCTTCCCGGCGCTCGAAGACGAGATGTGCGCCTTTGGCCCCGACGGTCTGGAGGCCGGCAGCCCCGACCGCGTCGATGCGTTGGTCTGGGGCTTGAGCGATTTGATGCTTGGGACGGCCAAACCGCCGCGCCTGCGCAGCTTCTAAAAGCAATTTGCAATTTGTTCGCGCCGGTCTTCCCGGGCGCGGCGTAGCACGCAGTCGTGCGCTGCTGACCCGGGATCGGGAAGCAACCTGGCGAGAGCGATCCCGTGTCTGCGAAGCGGCACGGTGCGCCGCATCGCGCGCGGGATGACAGCGGGCCTCGCGGCTGACGGCGCTTTATCGGATCGGGTGATGTTGTGATTCCGGATGCACAAATCTTGGAGGTTTGATGAGCCGAATAACCGATGCGCTGCAGCGCTGGCTGGGCGCGCAGGCACTTGAGCGGCGCGGCAGCCTGACCGGGCCGTTTCTCGCGCTGCAGGGCCATGCACAGCCGGTCTGGTCGCCGCGCAACACGGCTGCGATGGCGCGCGAGGGCTTCATGAAGAACCCGGTGGTCTATCGCTCGGTGCGGATGATCGCCGAGGCCGCCGCGTCGGTGCCGCTGCGCCTGTTCGACGGCACGGACGAGCTCGAAGCCCATCCGCTTCTGGACTTGCTGGCCCGTCCCAACGCGGCGGAGTGCGCGCCGGACCTGTTCGAAGCATGGTACGGCTCCCTGCTGATTTCCGGCAACGCCTATATGGAGGCGGTCTCGCTGGATGGGCAGCCGCGCGAATTACATGTGCTGCGCGCCGACCGAATGCGGCTCATTCCCGGCGAGGACGGCTGGCCGCGCGCCTATGAGTATCAGGCCGATGGCCAGACGCTGCGCTTCCGCCAAGATGTGGATGCACTCCGCCCGATCCTGCATATGCGCCAATACCATCCCGTCAACGACCATTATGGCATGAGCCCGCTGGAGGCCGCCGCAATGGCGATCGACATCCATAATGCCGCCTCCGGCTGGAACAAGGCGCTTCTTGACAACGCCGCGCAGCCCTCGGGCGCGCTGGTCTATTCCGGCGGCGACGGGCACCTGACCGAAGAGCAATACGAACGGCTCAAGACCGAGCTTGAGGCGACCTACGCGGGCGCGCGTAATGCCGGGCGGCCGATGCTGCTCGAAGGCGGGCTGGACTGGAAAATGATGTCGATGAGCCCGCGCGATATGGATTTCATCAGCGCCAAGAACCTAGCCGCGCGCGAGATCGCGCTGGCGCTCGGCGTGCCGCCGATGCTGCTTGGCATCCCTGGCGACAACACGTTCTCCAACTATCAGGAAGCCAACCGCAGCTTCTGGCGTCAGACGGTGTTGCCGCTGGTTAACCGCACGCTGCAGGCGCTGGGCGGCTGGCTGGCGCCGGCTTATGGTGTGGGGCCGGTGCTGAGACCGGCGCTCGACCGCATCGAGGCGCTTTCGACGGAACGGGCCGCGCTATGGGAGCGCGTGGAAGATGCCTCTTTCCTGAGCGTGAATGAGAAGCGCGCCGCGATAGGTTATGGCCCGGTCGAGGGCGGCGATGCGCTGGCAGACTTGAGCTGACCCCATGAAAAACCTGGCTTTAAAGCGCGCGGCGCCGCTGCTCCGACGCGAACGCGCGCCTGTGCGTGTCAGCGAGCGCGACGGGCGTGTGGAAGGCTACGCCAGCCTGTTCGATGTGCCCGATTATGGTGGCGATATCATAATGCCGGGAGCATTCGCCGCCAGCCTGCGCAGCCGGGGGGCGTCGGGTGTGCGCTTCTTGTTCCAGCACGACCCTGGCCAACCGATCGGCGTGTGGGACGATATCCGCGAGGACAGGCGTGGGCTTTATGTGCGCGGACGGTTGATCGGCGGGGTGGCGCGAGCGCGCGAAGTTGCGGAAATGCTGCGCGCGGGCGCGCTGGACGGACTGTCGATTGGCTTTCGCACCGTACGCGCGGACCGCGATCCGCGCCTGCGCACACGGCGCGTCCACGAGATCGACCTGTGGGAAATCTCGGTGGTGACCTTCCCGATGTTACCGGGCGCCAAGGTCAGCCGGATCAAGCGCGCACATCCGCCCCAAGACATGACGACCCGGCTAAAGGCGGCCTCACGCACGCTGCGCGGATCGTCCGAACGCACAATTGCCCCTTTTATCCAACCTGAAACGAGGAGACCATGAGCGAGACCTATAGTCCCGACTACGAAACAAAAGCGGAGCCGCAGGTGTCCGCCGTCGAGATGGCGCAGGCCTTCGACGAATTCATGCGCGCGTTCGAGGCGTTCAAGCAGAGCAACGACGAGCGGCTTGAGCAGATCGAGCAGCGCATGTGCGCCGACGTCGTCACGACCGACAAGCTGGAGCGGATCAACCGCGCGATCGATGAGCACAAGCGTACCGTCGATCAACTTGCGCTGAAAGCCGCGCGCCCGCCGCGTGAGACGGCTGCCGCGCTGAGCCACGCAGTCGTGAGCGAGCACAAAGCCGCCTTCGACAGCTATGTGCGCTCCGGAGACATGGCGAGCTTGCGCGCGCTGGAGCATAAGGCGCTTTCTGCGGGCACGGGCTCTGATGGCGGCTTCACCGTGCCGACCGAGGTCGAAAGCACCATCATGCGCGCACTCACGGAAATCTCGCCGATCCGCGCGATCGCTGGCAACCGGCAGGTGTCAAGCACGAGCTACAAAAAGCCGTTCGCCAAGTCGGGCGCGTCGGCTGGCTGGGTTGCCGAGACCGGCACGCGCAACGAAACCGACACGCCGGTGCTGGAAGAGCTCGACTTCCCGACCATGGAACTTTATGCGATGCCGG
>CAYXPZ010000016.1:0-38512 GCA_964466965.1 uncultured Hyphomicrobiaceae bacterium | reverse complement strand
GAGCCGGTCCCGCCGGGCAAGACCGCGCAGAGCCATCTGGAAGACCTCGCCTGGGCGGGCGCGCGGCGGCACTATCCGACCGGCGTGCCGGACACGGTCGCGGCGAACATCCGGCGCGAACTCGCGCTGATCGCCGAGCTGGACTATGCGCCCTATTTCCTTACCGTCCATGACATCGTCGCCTATGCGCGCACGCCCCAGCCCGACAAGGGCCGCCACGACCCGATCCTGTGCCAGGGGCGCGGCTCGGCGGCGAACTCGACCGTGTGCTTCTGCCTCGGCATCACCTCGGTGAACCCCGAGGAGATCGACCTTTTGTTTGAGCGGTTCATCACCGCCGAGCGGGGCGAGCCGCCGGATATCGACGTGGATTTCGAGCACGAGCGCCGCGAGGAGGTGATTCAGTACATCTACGAGCGCTATGGCCGCGACCGCGCCGGCATCGCCGCGACGGTGATCTGCTACCGCTCCCGCTCGGCGATCCGCGAGGTCGGTAAAGCGATGGGCCTGAGCGAGGATGTCACCGCCGCGCTGGCCGGCACGATCTGGGGTTCGGGCAACCGGCCGATCCCGGAAAACCACGTGCGCGAGGCCGGCCTCGACCCGTCCGACCCGCGCCTGTTGCAGACCCTGCGTCTCGCCGCCGAACTGACCGGCTTTCCGCGCCACCTGTCCCAGCATGTCGGCGGCTTCGTGCTGACGCGCACGCTGCTGACCGAAACCGTGCCGGTTGGCAACGCCGCGATGGACGATCGCACCTTCATCGAGTGGGACAAGGACGACATCAATGCGCTCGGGCTGATGAAGGTCGATGTGCTGTCGCTGGGGATGCTGACATGCATCCGCAAATGCTTCGACCTGCTGGCCGCGCATTACGGGCAGACGTGTACGCTAGCGAGCGTGCCGGGGGACGACAAGGCGGTCTATGACATGATCTCGCGCGCCGACACCATCGGCGTGTTCCAGATCGAAAGCCGCGCGCAGATGTCGATGCTGCCGCGCCTGAAGCCGCGCGAATTCTACGACCTCGTGATCGAGATCGCCATTGTCCGCCCCGGCCCGATCCAGGGCGACATGGTGCACCCGTACCTGCGCCGGCGCGCCGGGCTGGAAGAGGTCACGTTCCCCTCGCCGTCGCCGGATTACGGGCCGCCGGACGAGCTGCACCGCATCCTTGGCAAGACGCTGGGCGTGCCGCTGTTCCAGGAGCAGGCGATGCGGCTGGCGATGGTCGCCGCGGATTTCACGCCGGAAGAGCTGAACGGCCTGCGCCACGCGCTCGCCACCTTCCGCCGGCGCGGCACGATCGGCAAGTTCGAGGACAAGATGGTCAAGCGCATGACCGAGCGCGGCTATGACGCCGACTTCGCGCGGCGCTGCTTCGACCAGATCAAGGGCTTCGGCGAATACGGCTTCCCCGAAAGCCATTCCGCCAGCTTCGCGCGGCTCGCCTATGTCTCAAGCTGGCTCAAGTGCCACTACCCCGAGGTGTTCGCCTGCGGCCTGCTCAACTCCCAGCCGATGGGCTTTTACGCGCCCGCGCAGATCATCCGCGATGCGCGCGAGCACGGCGTGGAGGTGCGCCCGGTTGATGTGAACGCCAGCGACTGGGACAACACGCTGGAGCCGTGCGAAAGTGGACTCGCGCTGCGGCTGGGGATGCGCAATGTCGACGGGCTGGGCGAGGCGCCGGCGCTGGCGGTCGCAGATGCGCGGGGCAACGGCTATTTCGACATCGCTGAACTGCGCCGGCGCGCACGCGTGCGCGTCGCGGCGATGGAGCGGCTGGCCGAGGCGGATGCGTTCCGCTCGCTGGGGCTGGACCGGCGCGCGGCGCTGTGGCAGGTGCGCCAGCTCGGCAAAGCCAAGGAATTGCCGCTGTTCACCCGCGTGGAGACCAGCGAACAAGGGCCGGAGCCGGAGGTCACGCTGCCGCCGATGCCGATGAGCGAGCATGTTATCGCGGATTATCAGAGCCTGAGCCTGTCGCTGAAGGCCCATCCGCTGGAATTTCTGCGTCCGGGGCTGAACAAACGCGGCGTGGTCACGGCGGCGGGCCTGCACGCGATGCGGGGCGGCGCGCGCGCGTCCGTCGCCGGGCTGGTGCTGGTGCGCCAGCGACCGGGCACCGCGCAGGGCGTGATCTTCATGACCATCGAGGACGAGACGGCTTCCGCGAATGTCGTGGTGTGGCCCAAGGTTTTCGAGGCGCAGCGCAGCGTGGTGATGGGCGCGCGGCTGATACTGGTGCACGGATCGGTGCAGGCGAAGGACGGGGTCATTCACCTGATCGCGCGGCGGCTGGAGGATCACACGCGCGCGCTGATGGCGCTCGCCGGGCATGGAGGGCCGGTCAACATGCCGCTCGCCCACGCCGACGAGGTGCGCAAACCGCTCGACACGCAAAACCCGCGTAGCCATCCGCGCAATGTACGCGTCGTCCCGAAGTCCCGCGATTTCCATTGATCAGAGGTGGCCTATCAGCACCAGCAGCATGACGACCGCTGCGTTCATATGCGCGGACACCGGCATGTAACTAAGCGGCACCACGCGCACGCGCCTGGAGCGCGTTCAATGGAACCGGAATCACTGAACGCGCTCTATCGCGGGCGAGCCGATCGCAGAACTCGATTACGTCCGCATTCACCTCGCGATCTTCAGCGGACCCGTCCGCTGAAGCTTAATGATCGCCGGCCGGACGAGCGACATCTGTATGAGGCCTCTGGCGTGCAACGCATACATCGCGCCGTATTGACAAAGTTAAGCGGTTGAGTTTAGCTAAACTCAACCGTTATCCATGCGAGTCCGCAGGATGTCGGCTGAAGCTCGACCCGCCGGCGCAAAAGCCGAATAGAAATGCGGGCGGCCGGAGGAAATGGTAAGGAGGACCCGATGAGGGCATGGAAAGTCGCTATTGCCGCTGCGGCAATGGCAGCAAGCAGTTATGCGTCTGCATCCGCACAGGAAAAAGAACTCACCCTTTGCTGGGCCGCCTGGGACCCAGCGAACGCGCTGCAGCAGCTCGGCAAGGATTTCGAGCAGCAGACCGGCATCGCGATGAATTACGAATTCGTCCCGTGGACGAATTTCGCTGACCGCTTCCTGAACGAACTCAACGCTCAAGGCGATCTCTGCGACCTGATGATCGGCGACAGCCAATGGCTGGGCATGGGCGCGGAGTTCGGCCACTATGTCAAATTGAACGATTTCTTCGAGCAGGAAGGCATCTCGATGGATGATTTCCTTCCGGCCGGCGTTTACAACTATTCGACTTGGCCGAAGGGCTCCGACAACTACTGGGCGCTGCCGGCGATGGGCGACGCCGTCGGCTACGTCTACCGCAAGGACTGGTTCTCCCGCCCGGAGCTTAAAGAGGCGTTCCAGAACGAATACGGCTATGAGCTGGGCGTCCCCGAAACCTGGGACCAGCTCAAGGATGTTGCGGAGTTTTTTCAGGGCCGGGAGATCGACGGCAAGACCCGCTACGGCATCGCGCTTTACACCGAGCGCGGTTCGGAAGGCATCACCATGGGCGTGACGAACGCGCTCTATTCCTGGGGCTTCCAGTACGACAATCCGGACAACCCGTACGAGATGGAAGGTTACGTCAACTCGCCGGAGGCCGTCGAGGCGCTGGAGTTCTACAAGGACCTGTACGAGTGCTGCACGCCGCCGGGCCATTCCGACGCCTATATGGTCGCGAACCTGGACGCCTATAAGTCCGGCCAGGCGGCGATGCAGATGAACTTCTTCGCCTTCTTCCCCGGGATCGCCAAGGACGAGCAGGTCGGCGACGTTTCTGGCTTCTTCGTCAACCCGCGCCAGAAGGAAGAGGCGTCGGTACTGGGCGGCCAGGGCATCTCGGTCGTCAGCTATTCCGACAAGAAAGATCTGGCGCTCGAATACATCAAGTGGTTCGCGCAGCCCGAGATCCAGAAGCGCTGGTGGGAGCTGGGCGGTTACGCGGTGCATAACGCCGTACTGGAAGATCCGGGCTTCAAGGACTCCACGCCCTTCGCCGGACAGTTCCTCGATGCGATGAGCAACGTCCGCGACTTCTGGCAGGAGCCGACCTACGCCGAGCTGCTGCAGGCGATGCAGAAGCGCGTGCACGACTATGTCGTCGCCGACAAGGGGACGTCGAAAGAGGCTTTGGACAAGCTTATCGAAGACTGGAAGTTCACTTTCCAGTCCGTGGGCAAGATGTAAAAGCCACGCAGGCGGCAAGCGGGCGACGCCCCGCCTTGCCCTTCGCTCCGACGCGTCCGCCAGCAGCAGGCAGTCAAAGGTATCCGGCATGTCACAGATGGACGTCGGCGAACGGCAGCGGGCGCGCGCGGCATCGGCTGAACGTGTGGCCGCTGCGCGTCCGACCCTGGTCAAGGGTTTGTCGGACCGCGTGCTCGCCTTCTGGTTCGTGCTGCCGACGGTGCTGCTGCTGTTGGCGATCAACATCTTTCCGCTGCTGTGGAACATCTATCTCAGTTTCACGACCTACCGCGCCAACATGCCCGGCATGCCAGTGCGCTGGATTGGCGATCTGAACTACGAGCGCCTGCTCGGCAGCGAGGACGTCTGGGAATATCTCCAGCACACGGCGCATTTTGTCGGCTGGACGATGTTCATCCAGACCGTGCTGGGCTTCGGCCTGGCCTGGCTCCTCAACAAGCAGTTCCGCGGCTCCGGCACGCTGACGACGCTGATCACCCTGCCGATGATGCTCTCGCCGGCAGTGGTCGGGACGTTCTGGACGTACCTGTTCCAGCCGCAGTCGGGCATCTTCAATTATATCGTCGGCTTTTTCACTGGTTCCAATGATTTCTCGATGATCGGCAACGCCGACCTCGCACCGTGGGCGATCATCTTGGTCGACACCTGGATGTGGACACCGTTCATCATGCTGATCTGCCTTGCCGGCCTGCGATCCGTCCCGCCCGATCTCTACGAGGCGGCGGAAATCGACGGCGCGTCAAGTTGGCGGCAGTTCTGGACCATCACGGTGCCGATGGTGCTGCCGTTCATCATGCTCGCCGTGCTGTTCCGCTCCATCGAGAACTTCAAGATGTTCGATATGGTGGTCGAGCTGACCTCCGGCGGCCCCGGCTCCGCGACCGAGCTGGCCAACATCAACCTCAAGCGCGAAGCCTTCGAGAAGTGGCGCACAGGCTATGCCGCCGCCTTTGCCGTCATTCTGTTCGTCACGGTGTTCGGCGCGGCGAATATCTACGTCAAGGTCTGGAACAAGGTGAAGCAGCGATGAGCGCGATGGCGACATCCGGCGCGCAGGCGCACTCGATCGTGGCGCCCGGCACATGGGTCAAGCGGCTGGCCGCGGCGCTGGTTATCATGTACGCGATGTTCGCGGTCGTGCCGATGGCATGGATCATCCTGACCGGGTTCAAGTCAACGAACGACGCCATCGCCTATCCACCGGAGGTCGTGTTCGAGCCGACGCTCGGGGGCTATGTGAACCTGTTCACGAGCCGCTCGCGCCAATCCGACGAATACATGGAAAGCCTGCCGCCTCCGCAGACCTGGTACGAGGAACTCGTGCGCGAGCAGAACATGGTCATTACCGGGCCATCGCGCTTTGCCGACCGCTACATGAACTCGCTCATCATCGGCTTCGGGGCCACCTTCCTGTCGGTATTCCTCGGCGCGCTGGCGGCCTATGCGTTCTCGCGGTTCCGGGTGCCGCTCAAGGACGACCTGATGTTCTTCATCCTGTCGACGCGCATGTTCCCGCCCGTGGCGATCGCCATTCCGGTCTACCTGATGTACCGCGAGCTGGGCCTGAACGACACGCATCTCGGGATGATCCTGCTTTACACGGCGGTGAATCTCAGCCTGTCGGTCTGGCTGCTGAAGGGCTTCATGGACGAAATCCCGCGCGAGTATGAAGAGGCCGCGATGGTGGACGGCTATACGCGGCTGCAGGCGTTTTGGAAGGTGGTGATGCCACAGGCGCGCGCCGGACTGGCCGCGACGGCGATCTTCACCTTCATCTTCTCATGGAACGAGTACAACTTCGCGATCCTGCTCACCAGCGGGCAGGCGCAGACCGCGCCGCCGTTCATCCCGCTGATCATCGGCGAGGGCGGGCTCGACTGGCCGGCGGTGGCCGCGGCGACGACGCTATTTCTGCTGCCGGCGGTGATCGTGACGATCATCCTGCGCAAGCACCTGTTGGCGGGCATCACATTCGGAGCGGTCAGGCGATGAGCATGCAAGGCGAGCGACAGGGCACGCTGCGCCGGCTCTTCCGGCGTGAGCCGTGGGAGCGGGCAATGATGGTGCTGATCGGCGTTGGCGTCGTCATGATGACTCAGCCGTTCTCGCTCTGGCTGTTCGGCCAGTCGTTCACCGTCATTCTGATTGGCACGATCGGTTACGTGATCGTCAGCCATTTTCCGGAGTAAGCGCGGCATGGCCGAAATCCGCATCGAAGACCTGCAAAAACGCTTCGGCGATTTCGTTGCTGTGCGCAATTCCAGCTTCACTATCCATGATGGCGAGTTTTTCGTCATGCTCGGGCCGTCGGGTTGCGGCAAGACCACGACGCTGCGCATGATCGCCGGTCTTGAGGTGCCCAGCGGCGGCGATATTTACATCGACGGCGAGGACGTCACCTTCAAGCGCGGCGCGGATCGCGACATCGCCTTCGTCTTCCAGCTTTACGCGCTCTACCCGCATATGAATGTGCGCCGGAACATCTCGTTTCCGCTGCGGGTCAAGGGCGTGCCGCGCCGCGAAATCCGCGAGCGCACCGAGGAAGTCGCGCGGATGCTGCGTATCGAGCATCTGCTGGACAAGAGCGTTGGCAACCTGCCGGCCGGCGACCGCCAGCGCGTCGCGCTGGGCCGGGCCATCATCCGGCGCGCTCGGGCCTTTCTTATGGACGAGCCGCTGGGGGCGCTGGACGCCGAATTCCGCGACCTGATGTGCGAGGAGCTGCGCCTGCTGCATAACCGCATCGGCGCGACGACGGTTTATGTCACCCACGACCAGATCGAGGCAATGTCGATGGCCGATCGCATCTGCATCATGGATCAGGGCGAAATCCTCCAGATCGGCAAGCCCATGGAGGTCTATGACCGGCCCGCCACGCGGTTTGTCGCCAGCTTCATCGGCAGCCCGGCGATGAATTTCCTCGCTGCGCAGGGTGGCATTGCCCCCGGAGCGCGGGAAATCCGCGTGAATGGCGCGACGATCGCGATCCCGCAGGCGCTGGAGAGCCTCGATGCGGCGGAAGCGGTTCTCGGAGCGCGCCCGGAGCATATCCGCATTGATGATGACGGTCCGCTGCGCGGGCGTGTGTTCGCCGTGGAATACATGGGCGCGCGCCAACTTGTCACCGTCGATACCGGAGCCGGGCGCGTGCGCGTTCGCGCACCGAACACGGTGAAGGTCGCGCCGGGCGAGACCATCGGCTTGGCGTTCGATCCCGAACGTGTCGTTGTCTTCGACCCCGAAAGCGGCCGCGCGCAGCACAGCGCCCTGTTCGAGGAGGCGTCGCATGGCTGAGGCCGCACTTCATGGCGTGACGAAGCGTTTCGGCGCGACCGTCGCCGTGTCGCGGGTGGCCCTTCGCGTGAGCGACGGCGAATTCGTCGTGCTGCTGGGGCCAACGGGCGCGGGCAAGACCACCACGCTGCGCCTGTTCGCGGGGCTGGACATGCCCGAAGAGGGGCAGATCGAGATCCGCGGCACGGATGTGACCCGGCTCGGCCCAGCGCAGCGCGACGTCGCCTTCGTCTTCCAACAATACTCGCTCTATCCACATTATTCCGTGTTCGACAACCTCGCCTTCCCGTTGCGCGCGCCGGGCCGGCGCACCCCGCCCGAGACGATCAACAAGCGCGTGCGCGAGATCGCGGAGATGCTGCGCATTGGCTCCAAGCTGAACAACCGCGCCACCGAGCTTTCCGGCGGTGAGATGCAGCGCGTGTCGATCGGCCGGGCGCTGGTGCGCGAGCCGAATCTGTTCCTGATGGACGAGCCGCTGTCCTCGCTCGACGCAAAGCTGCGCGAGGATTTACGCGTGGAGTTGAAGCGCATCCAGCGCGAGCTTGGCGCAACCATCGTCTATGTCACGCACGACCAGCTTGAAGCGATGACGTTGGCGGACCGCGTCGGCGTGTTGAAGGAAGGCGAACTTGTGCAGATCGACGCGCCGCGCGCGATTTACGAGCGCCCGGCCAATATCTATGCCGCGCAGCGTCTGGGCAGCCCGCCGATCAACCTGCTTCCCCCTGAACGGCTTCGCATCAACAATCTGCCCGAAGGCACGCAAACGCTCGGCGTCCGTCCGGAGGATGTCGTGTTGGGCGCGTCCGGCTTGCCCGGCAAGGTATTGACGGTCGAGCATCTCGGCGTCGAATCGATCGCGCTTGTCGATATTGGCGGGCAGTCTGTTCATGCATTGCTGGGCGCGAGGACCCGGATCCAGGAGGGCGAGACGGTGAGCGTGTCCGTCCAGCGCCGGGACGTGATGTGTTTCGATGCGAGCGGTCAGCGTATCGCGGGCGGCGCAGCGAAAACGGAGACGGCGGCCGACGCAGAGCTATCGCGCCAACTTACGCCGGAGCAATCGACATGAGTGAAGACCTGATGCGCCGCTTGATCGCGCGATGCCACACGGCAATCGCTGATCACGCCGATGAACTCACCGCGCTCGACCAGGCCATCGGCGATGGCGATCACGGCTTCAACATGGTGCGCGGTTTCGCGGCTGTGGCGGAAGCCACCGACGAGATCGTGGCGCTGCCGCCCGGCGAAGCGCTGAAAAAGGCCGGAACGGTGATGGTGATGAAGGTGGGCGGTGCATCTGGACCGCTGTACGGCTCGCTGCTGATGGGTATGGGCAAGGCCGCGCCGGAGGGCGCAATTGATCGCGCGGCGGTTGGCGCCATGCTTGCCTCCGGGGTTGAGGCGGTCAAGGCGCGCGGCAAATCCGACGCCGGCGCGAAGACCATGCTCGATGTCCTCGTACCCGTGCAGGAGGCGCTGGCTGCTGGTGGCGATATCGCGCAAGCCCGTGCAGCGGCGGATGCGGGTTTGGCCGCGACCAAGGACATGCAGGCCACCAAGGGCCGCGCGTCGTTCCTGGGCGAACGCTCGATCGGCCACCTCGATCCGGGCGCACGCTCCTCGGCCCTGCTGGTCCACGCGGTCTGCGACATATTGGAGGAAATATGAGCGAGACGGTCTCCATCGTGATCGTGTCCCATTCTGCGGATGTGGCCAAAGGCACGGCGGACATGGTGCGCCAGATGGTCGGCGACGAGGTGCGCGTCGCGTTTTGCGGCGGCAACCCGGAGGGCGGGCTTGGCACGAATGTTGAGGCGATCATGACGGCCATCGAGTCGGTGTATTCGCCCAAGGGTGTCGGGGTGCTGGTCGATCTGGGCGGCGCGGAAACCAACAGTGAAATGGCCATCGAGATGTTGCCCGACGGGCGCGGCGCGCAGGTCCAGATTTTTGACGCCCCGATTGTGGAAGGCGCTGTCATGGCCGCGACCGAAGCGGCGAGCGGTGCGTCGCTTGAAGCGGTGCGCGCCACAGCGGAGGATATTTGACGCATGAATGAACCGGCGCGCGATGATGATTGGATCGTCGGAGAAGCGGTGATCCAGGATCCGACGGGCCTGCACGCGCGCCCGGCGGTGAAGCTGACGAAACTGGCCAAGACATTCGGCTCCACCATCGAGATCCGGGCCCACAGCGGTGAGCGCTGGACGAATGCCAAGTCGCCCAACGCGGTGATGAAACTCAAGGCGGCGCATGGCGAGGCGCTTCATGTCCGTGCGGCCGGTGAAGACGCGAGGACAGCAGTTGATGCGTTGGTTGCGCTCATTGACCGGGACTTCCGTGACTGAGCCCGACGAGGGACGTGTGTTCCACGGTATCGGGGTCTCGGGCGGTGTTGTCATCGGGCGGCTGTGCCGGATCGAAGGCGCCGCGCAGGCCCGGCGTCATTTCACCAGCGTGGACGAGGAAACGCGGGTGTTCTGCGCCGCGCTCGGCACGGCCAGCGCCCAGCTCGAGTCCCTAATCTCGGCGCAAGATCAGCTCGCCGGCGATATTCTGGAATTTCAGCTTGCGCTGCTTGATGACGATGAGATGCTTGCGCCCGTACATGACGCGATTGCCAGCGGGATGCCGTGTGATGCGGCCTGGTCCGCCACGCTCGACACGGAGATCAATGCGTACAGGACATCCGGCGAAGACACGCTCGCCGCGCGGGCCGATGACCTTGCTGATCTGCGCGACCGGGTGCTGCGGGTGATGTCGGGCGCGGCACAGGGCGAAGAGACCATTCCAGACGGCGCGGTGGTCGTTACCGAGGATCTTACCCCGTCGCGGTTCCTCGATTTGCCGTGGGACAGGATTGGCGGGGCGGCCACGCTGGGCGGCAGTCCCGTGAGCCATGTTTCGATCTTGGCGCGGGCGCGAGGAGTCAATTTTCTGGTCGGCGTTGACGCCGATCTGGCCACGTTGAGCGACGGGCTTCCTGCGATACTGGACGCGGACGCCGGCACGCTGAGCGTATCGCCACGCGCGCAAACGCTGGACGCGGCGCGCGCACGGATCACGGCCCAGGGCGAAGAGCGCGCGCAGATTGACGCCCTGCTCCACAAAAAGGCCCAAACAGCGCAGGGCGAAGCCGTTGACGTGCTGGTCAACATCGACGAGCCCGATCGCCTTGATGCCATTGCGCCGCAGCACTGCGACGGTGTCGGCCTCACCCGCACGGAGTTTCTGTTTACTGGGTATCGTCTGCCCGATGAGGACCAGCAATATGCGTTTTACGAGCGCCTGATCCACTGGGCGGGCGGGCGCCCCGTCACGATTCGCACCCTAGATGCCGGCGGCGACAAGCCGATCGCGGGGCTGACGCACGCGGGCGAAGCGAACCCGTTTCTCGGCGTGCGGGGCATCAGGCTATCGCTCACTCAGCCCGGGATTTTCCGCGTTCAGCTTCGCGCACTGGCGCGTGCCGCCGCGCTGGGGCCGCTCAACGTCATGTTGCCGATGGTGACGGTGCCGGAGGAGTTGACGAGGGCGCGCGATATGCTGGCTGAGGAGGTCGCGGCGCTAAGACGTGCTGGCGCAGCCTGCGCCATGCCGCGCGTCGGGATGATGGTCGAGGTCCCCGCGGCGGCGCTCACGGCGGCGGATTTCGACGCGGATTTCTACTCGATTGGCTCTAACGACTTGATCCAGTATGCAACAGCATGCGCGCGCGACAGCGGCCCGCTCGCCAGTCTGGCCGATCCGCTGAACCCGGCGGTGATCGAGTTGATCGCGCGCACGGTCGATGCGGCGAGAACGCGCGGGGCCAGCGTCAGTCTGTGCGGCGATATGGCCTCCACCCCGCAGCTTATCGCGCCGCTGATGGATACGGGGCTGCGCGCGCTCAGTTGCGCGCCGGCGCAGATTGGTCCGGTGAAGCTGGCGATCAGCCGCTACACTGGCAAGACTTCGGAGTGAAGCGGGCTATGGCGGACGGCTCATCTGGCGCGCACGATGCGATCGCGGAATACAAGGCGCTGCTGCGTGAATACATCGACCGGCGTCCATCCGGCACCCGGCGCAAGCTCGCCGAGGCGTTCGGTACACACAAGAGCTTCATCTCGCAGATCATCAACCCGAATTACCGCGTGCCGCTGCCCGCGCAGCACATTCCGGCACTGTTTCACGTTTGCCATCTCAACGCGCACGAACAGCGCGCCTTCATGGAGGTTTATGCGCGTGCGCACCCCGGCCAATACGGCGCGATCGAGGACCTTGCTTCGCTGGAGGCGGACGTGCTGCGCATTCCACTGCCGGAATTCAGCGATCCCGCGCATCGCGAGCAAGTGGAGCAACTCATCAAGGACTTTGCCGAGCGCGTGATCGCACTCGTGCGCGATGCTGAAAAGGCCTGAGCGATGACGGGCGCAAAGACGTCCGGCCGATAAACCAGTCAAGGAGGAGCGCCATGAAAAAGCTGATGAATGACGTTGTTGATGTTTTGCAGGAGAGCCTGCGCGGGTTCGGTGCCGCGCACAGCGACCTCGTGTCCGTCAGCCTGGAGCCGATGTACGTGACCCGAAAGGGTGGGGCGACGCCGGGCAAGGTCGCGGTTGTCTCTGGCGGCGGTTCGGGCCATGAGCCGCTCCACGCCGGCTTCGTCGGCCACGGGATGCTGGATGCCGCCTGTCCGGGCCAGATCTTCACATCGCCGACGCCTGACCAGATGCTGGCGGCGGCGCAAGCGGTCAACGGCGGCGCGGGCGTGCTGTTCATCGTCAAGAACTACTCCGGCGATGTCATGAATTTCGAGATGGCCGGCGAGATGATTGATGGGCCGGCCGAGACCGTTCTGACCAATGACGACGTGGCCGTTGAAAGCTCGCTGCACAGCCAGGGACGGCGCGGGGTCGCGGCCACGGTGGTTGTCGAAAAGATGGTCGGCGCAGCCGCCGAAAAAGGCGCGGACCTGGCCGCGTGCAAGGCGCTGGGCGAGCGGATCAACGCCGCTTCGGGCACCATGGGTGTCGCGCTGACGAGTTGTACCGTCCCGGAAGCGGGCAAGCCGACTTTCGAGCTTGGTGAGAACGAAATGGAAATCGGGATCGGTATTCACGGCGAGCCGGGGCGTCGCCGCGTGCCGATGATGCGTGCTGACGCGATTGCCCATGAGGTGATCGGCGCGATCTGCGAGGACATCAAGCCGGGATCGGGTGAAGAGGTGCTGCTATTCGTGAACGGTATGGGCGGTACGCCGCTTCTTGAACTTTACGGGATGTACGACGCCGCGGCGCGGGAGTGCGACAAGCGCGGCCTGCGGATCGGGCGCAGCCTGGTCGGCAACTATTGCACATCGCTGGAAATGGCCGGATGTTCGCTGACGCTGACCAAGCTCGACGACGAGATGAAGGCGATGTGGGACGCGCCGGTGCATACGGCGGCGATGCGGCGGGGGGCATAACGTTCCAGCGAGCGCTATGTCTCACAGCAATCGTTCATCGAAAGGTAGAGTATCATCGAATTCGGATCAGACGCTTAGCTTCTGATAAGCGCCGGCACTAGTTAACGCGACGAAGCTGACGGTTGTTGGTACGCCGCGCGGTCAGCCAGAATGCCATAAGATCTTGGCTGGAGAGCTCTTAACCGCGCAGGCGCGGCCGGGTTGCAGCGGCTGCTCTGTGGATGACCGTGACCCGCCCGAAGCGCAGTCCGTTCTGCGGATGCCGCTGTGTACGGCACCCGCAGTATTGGCGTTTACCCGCAGAAGCGGACCGGCTATTCGAGCGAAATTTCCTGAGACATCGGCAAGTCGGTCCGGCTCCACTCGATCATCGAGCCGTCATAGACCTTGGCGGCCTTATTGCCGAGCAGTTCGGAATTCACGAACCAGCCCAGCGTGGCCCAGTGCGCCGAGTTGCAGAAATTGATGACGTCGCCCGAGGTCGGGGCGCCAGCGGCCGCGTGGAGCTTGGCCAGCTGTGTCTTGGAGCGCATCACGCCACCGTTGTTCTTGGTGAGCCAGGTCTCCGGCACGCTGAGCGCGCCTTTGATCGTGCCTGCCCGCGCGACCGGGCCGGGCTTGCTGATCCCGAGATGCTGATCCGTCGGGCGATGGTCTATGACTGGAACTCCGGCATCAATCGCAGCCTGCACATCTTCTTTCGTCGCGACCATATCCGGGCGGAACTTGACCTTAAAGGTCGTCGGGCTCGGCTCCACGACGCCGGTTTCCATTGGGTTGACAGGCTTTCCGGTGTCAGGATCGCGTTCGGCGACCCAGGCGGCCATGCCGCCGTCCAATACAGAAACCTTGTCATGACCGGCGACCTTAAAGGTCCAGTAAACGCGGGTGGCCGCGCCCATTTCCAGACCGTTGCTCCCGCGCGAGACGATCACGACATGAGTGTCGTTGTCGATGCCAAGACCGCCAATCAGCTTGGCGAGCTGCTCCGGACTTGGCAGCATGCCCGGCGTGCCATTGGCATCCTTTACGCGCCAACCGGCCTTTACGTAGTCGGCGTAGACGGCGCCGGGAATGTGTCCACTCGCGTAACTTTTCTTTGATGAACCGCTGATCCGGCTGCGGATGTCGAGAACAACAACGTCCGGATTGTCCAGGTTGGCCTTGACCCATGCGACATCCACCAACGGGCCTTTCGCCAATGCGATGCTCGACATCGCAGCGACAAGCATTCCCACAATAAAACCTATAAGAGACTTCATGGCTGTTCCTCCGTTGCACGTCGCTCTTCGATGAACGGTCGCGGCCAGAACGTTAGCCGGCTCGTCCGTCGAGACAGATTGCGTGTTTATCTCAGACGGCCCAAAGCCGGCGCAGATTTCTGGATCACTGTCAGGCTCACGCTTCAAGAGCAACGGTCTGCGTTAATGCGCTCATCATGTCGATCTTGCGCTTGGACAGTATATAGACGGCGCGGTCCGCGCGCCTCATTTTCATACGGCCCGGATCGCGCCCGTTGGCGCACAAGCGCCGGGCCGCATCATCAATTGGCCGCGAGCGGCGTGGGAATTGACTTGGCGCCGCCGCTGTCATCTGCCAGACGAAACCCTCAGGACGGCATGGGTTAGAGTGCCGGCACAGGTGCATGCTTAGGAGCGAAAAAATGAGACAGGCCGAGGACAAGTGGGTCTTGTCGCTTGACGGCGGCGGCGTGCGCGGGCTGATCGCCGCCGTTTTCCTGCAGCGGCTGGAGGAGGCGCTGGGGCGTCCGCTGGGCGACTGCTTCGATCTCGTCGCAGGCACCTCATCTGGTGCTGTGCTGGCGGCCGGGCTCTCAATAGGGCCGGATGGCCGCCAGGTTGTCGCCACCGCCGACCTGCCTGAATTTTTCACGCGCGAAACGCCGTCGCTGTTCCGCCGTTCTTCGGTGCCGATCGTGAATACGGCAAGATGGTTGCTCGGCCCGCTCTACCGGATCGAAGATCTGCAGGCCGCCATTGCCCGGCAAGTCGGGACCATCCGTCTGTCAGATCTGCGAAGTCAGACGCTGCTGACGGCTTATGATATGCGTATGGCCCGGCCGGTCCTGTTCCAGTCATGGCTCGCAGGCGGCGCAAATTCGGCAGGTGCGGCGGCGCGTGCGCAAGGGCGCGGGGTTATGGCCTTTTGTCCAACGCAGCACCCCAGCGATCAGCAGGATTTCACGTTGACGGAGGCCGTGGCCGCCTCATCCGCGGTGCCAACGTTTTTCGCTCCGGTCCGGATTCCGCGCGGAGAACGCGAAAACTTCGTCCTGATTGACGGTTTTGTGTATGCGCTTAACCCGGTGCTGCCAGCCTATTTCGCAGCGCGGCAACTGTTTGGCGGCCAATACAACATTCGCATCCTATCGATCGGCACGGGCAAGGCGGAGAAAACCTTCACATGGCAGGACTTGCGCGGCCGTGGGGCGCTGCGTTGGCTGCGGCCGATCCTGGATGCCTTTCCCGACGCGGCGTCGGATGCGTCTGAAATGTACATGGACTGGATGACGGAAATTGCCGATATCGAGCATACCCGCGTGACGGTTGTCTTCGACGACGAAACTGATCAGCCGCGCCCCAGTCTCAAGTTCGATAACGCTAGACCAGCGAACCTTGAACAGCTTCGGCGGGCCGGCGACCGCTTGTTCGAGCGCAACGCAGAGCGTCTGGACAAACTGCACAACGACCTTCGCGGCCATGCGCCGACGCGGGGCGGCGCGGAGCGAACCGCAACGGCGGAAGCGGCGCGCATTTAGGCAGCGCCATGCATGGAACGTGTCAAAGATTGCGCATTGCAACGCCGTGACATTTGGCTAAGCGGACTTTTCCAGAAGCTTGATGTTCGGCCAAACAGACGCGACGCGATCCCAACCCAACTTGTCCGCAACATATTTATAAGTATTCTTATAATGGTGTACAATCTGAACGCGCGTTGCATCGCTGATCTGACTTTCTTCGGGCGATGCATTGATAACATGTCCAAAATCGGGTTTTCTATAATTCAAATCCAAAAATTCCATAATCCGCCTGATCTCACTCTCGTGAAACAGATTTTCATAGAACGAAATTAGAATTTCGTCGTTACAGAATACACTCTCAAGATTTTCAATCGTTTTGTCGTACTCTGTCCGCATTACGCAACTGCTTTTCTTGTATATTGCTCGAATATCATCTTCGAGTGTCGTTTGAAGTTCCAAGCCCTTTTGCATTCGCCGCCTTCGGTTGAACCGTGCTGTTGAACACACACGATCATATGGATCTCGCATAAGGAATAGAACTCGAGGTCGAAAATTGAAACGCTGAATTTTTTCACGGATCGTGCTAAAGGCTTCGGTTGGCAGAGCTGCATAGCTTGGCGTAATATCACCAACGACATTTATTGAATTGCCATTCCTCCACAGATCATCAAAATATTCAAAGTATGCATCGAAATTCTCGTAGAAGGAAAAAACGTCAACATATTGTTTCTGAGATTTTTTGTCCTTTGCATGCCGCATTGATGCCGCATCTTGTTTTGCTTCGTAATATGAATTCATGCATATGCCTAAATATGCGACATCGAATATATGATATTCCTTCCTAATACCCAGATTCACATTCGGATGCCCCTGAAGGTAGTGGGCTAGCCATGTCGTTCCGCCTTTTTGGCATCCGACGCCAAGCAAGAAGCTCTTTTTGTCTTGTTGCGCACGAAAAGAAGATGATTGCTTGCGAATTGGGAATTGAAACATCACGACAACCTAAGCAAACGAGAATCCCTATGATCCACAAACATATCAGCCCAAACCAATATTTTCAAAATATATTTTATTATGTTATTGCTGCCATGTCCGAAAATGATTTCATGAAAATGTTAAAAATTTATTGTGTTTCCTTGAGTCGTGGCGCATAAGACGTCCGTTGGAGACTGTAATATTGCTTTGTTTGCTATCTCTAATAAACTGCACGCATCTCTGTGGACACTGCGACTTTGTCTAAAGCCATTGGTGCGCTGTCAGACAATGAAGCCATTGCGTCGAAAGTGTGGACACGGTTTGCTGATACGCGCCGCGCGCTCCTTGGGCAAGTCTAATCACATGTTCAGGTCACGGGCCAAACTTGCCTTGTGATCGATGCTAACTTGACTCCGCTCGAACGTCCGCGCAACCAAGACGGCGCGGGGGAACGAACGACGCGCTAAGTTTAGGCCAGGCGATGGATCAGAAACAGATTATTGTTCATATCGGGCAGGCAAAAGCAGGGAGCAGCACGCTTCAGACGTCTCTCAGGGCGGCGCAACCGGAATTGCGGAAGATGGGTATCGGCGTGGTGCCAATTGGGCCTGCTATTCTCGGAACAATCGCGGGCAGGTACTGGAGAGATTATGATGATCGCGAGCTGCGAAAGATTGCAAACAGCATTGATGAATTGGTTAGTGACAGCCGGATCCATAAAATAATATTGTCGAGCGAATTCTTATTCAAAGGCTCGCCTGAAGAGTTATCGAAATATTTGTCGAAATGGTTCGAAAATATATCTATAGTGTTATGCGTGAGAGATCCAACTGCAAGATACATGTCCTCGCAACAGGAAAGATTGAAAAAGAAGCACAAATTCAGAAATCCTCTGTTTTGGCGCGAAGAGTACGAGAAGTTGGATGAGTGGCAACAGTGCTTTCCTCAAAATTTTTATATTCTACCTTTTCAGAGTCAACTCTGGAGAAGGTATGGATTTTTCTCCTATTTTCTGGAAAAATATATTGACTTACAGCCCAGTAACGCACACCTATTTGCAACGATCAGAGCGAATACATCAGAATTTGCTGAAGTCACGAGTGTCATGCAGAAATTCTTTTGGGCGTCTCAACGCGAAGACCGCAGACCGTTACGAAACGATGCTGACCGCCTGAGACATTGCTTGCAGGAGATTTGTGTCCGTGAGGGGATCGGCACGCGAGCGAATTGCCGGGACAATGTCCGCGATACAATTCTGGCCCAGAATCAGTCACAACTAATGAAGCTTGCCGACCATTATGGCATTATGTTTGACAGTGTTGATTATAAATCTCTCGAATCTTTGTCGGTTGACAAGTCACTTTCTGAAGTCAAATGGTTTTCGGACATTTCTGAAATTAATGTGGATGTCGAGCATCATATCACCATGAGAGCAATGAGTTTATATATGTCTCGAGGCGGGGCTAGGCAAAAATATGCCGAATTGAGGGATCGTTTCTTGGAACTCTTCCCGGCCCACATACGTAAAGTGTTCCCGATGAAACGAACCGGGCCGCTTCATGGCGGCAAAAGCCGCATTCATTCTGATTAAATCGGATGCTGCCCTACCGCATGGCGGCGCCGCGCCTATTGCGCCAATAGACGCCGGCCGCAACCAGCAGAGCCATGACGAAAGGGGCGGCGAGAATGATCAGGGCGTTGTCATTGACGAAACCCTGAAGACCAGCGATACGCTGGCTCAGTGCGTAGGCGCCACCGGCCCACGCAACGGCCCATAGTCCGCTACCGGCGAGATTCGCCGCCAGATACGCCGGCCAAGACATGTCTGCCGCGCCGGCGGCGACGCCCTTCAACTGGCGAAGAAACGGAAAGAATTGCGCGAAGAATACCAGCTTCATGCCATTGCCGCGAATACGCGCTTGTGTTCGCTCGATAGCGTCTGGGGTCAGCCGCAAATGATGGCCATAGCGTCTGAGCATCGGAAGGCCGCCATAGCGCCCAAGAATATATGCCGCGATGCCGCCGAATGCGCCACCGAGCCAGCCCGCGAGAATCACATGCCAGACCCAGAAGGATTGAGATGTTGCAAGCAGGGCAGCGATGACCAATAAGGTCTCTGCTGGCGTTGGTCCGCCGATTTTTTCAATCAAAACACTCGCGAACACCGTGAAGGCGCCATACTGGTGTAGGAACGGTTCTAGTACTGCGAGATCGACAGAGAACAACGCGGGCTTCCTCACGTGAACACGGCAAAATGTGCCAAATCATTGGGCCAAGAAATGTGTCAATCGGAAATGGTGATTGGCGGAGAGAAAACCCATATATTGCCTCAATCGCAATCTAGGGATCACCTAAATGCTACACTAGATGCGAAGGCGCTGTCACATCAGGCGCCGTCGATCGAACGGCCATCCGTTGGCCAACGCCGGCTGGACTTTTTGACGTCTGCTTAAACGCGCGGCCCATACGTATGGACGTTATATTTCACATCGGATCTCCGAAAACCGGAACCACCACTCTGCAGAACAGCTTGGGCGCGTCCCGACGACAGTTGTTGAGATACGGCGTTCTCTATCCGAGGATCAGCGAGACCCGCGCTCCGAACCACGCAGGGCTATATGCCTTTTTGAAGGCGCGAGACGACTCCACCGCAGTCTTGCGCGCGCGGTCTCCGGAATCCTACGATGCGCTCAAAAATGCAACACTAGAAGAGATCCAGCAGCAGACCCGCAAACACCAGCCGTCGGTCGTTGTCCTGTCATCCGAGGCTTTCTTTCGTAATCTCAGTTTTGAAGACCTTGATAAATTAGACAGCTTCCTTAACGACATCAATGCGAGCTCGGTAAGGTTTTCAATTTATGTAAGACGGTTCTCTAGCCATTTCCTGTCGAAACTTGGGCAGCGAATGAAATCTTCTCATAAAGTGCCAAAGCTGAAGGCGCTTAACCTGCGTTCAGTTATCGAGAGCTATCAGTCTAAGTTCGGATATATAGCAATCGATCTGCATTTGTATGAACGATCGAGTTTGAAGAATGGAGATATTGTTCATGATTTCTGGCATAAATATCTTGACCCGCTCGGCGTGAGCCTTGAAGACCTAATCCCTGTTCAATCAAATCCAAGCCTGTCTGCTGAAAGCACGGATCTTGTTCGCCAGTATAGATTGGCGTTTTTGTCTGACAAAGACCGCGTTCCGGATGCAGCGTCTCATCAGTTGGTCAAAACGCTTCAGAAAATCGACGAGCGCGTGCGCGCCGCGAAAGCCAGATTGCGTCCGGAGGTCGCCGAATATATCGACTATTCGACGAAGCAGGCCCTTTGGGTGCGGGATAATTTCGGTATTGAATTTGCAGATTACGACTATGAACGCATGGAACTGGGAAGCTTGATCAAAGATCCGCCTCCATGTCGCTCTCTTTCAGATTTGATCGATGTCGACGCGGAAAAACAACGAGATATCATTGCGGAGCTAATGAAATCGAGATGGGCCTTGTCCCGGCCTCAGCGTCTGAAATGGCTGAGCGCGCTGGTGCGTAACCGCCGCATGCTCACCTTGCCGAGCCGGATCTACGCTCGACTTGGAGATAGCCTTCCCGGATGAGCCTTGTTGATGTCATCGCTGACTGCAGCTTGCAATCTGAGATTCGTCCGTGACGCATCGGCAGGTAGCGCTCAATACGTGGCCCCGCGGGTGGCTCCATTCGGCCAACCTGAAATCGACGTCGCAATGCCATCGAGGTTCATCGGCTTTGAAAAGTATAGGTGCTTGCCGCCGATGATTGGCGCTGACACAAGAACAATGCTTCGCTTTGTCTCAGCAGCCGATCACCTGATCTTGACGGGTTGTGATCATGCAAATAGAGCGATAACGTCCCATGCAGGATAAACTTCCGCGCTCGCGCTCGCGCTCGCTGCGCTCTAATGCTATCAAAGATTTGTCGAATGAAGCGGCTGCGCCACGGAGATTTGGTGTTCTCTCATGACGATCCAGAGTTTCGCGCGCAAGCGCCGTTTGAGATTTGAAACAGGGGTCCGGCTACTTGCGCGCAAGTGGGCCTCCCAAGACCCCTGGCGCGTGGTGGTGTTTCTCCATATCCCAAAAACCGCCGGCACATCGGTGAACAGGTATCTGACGGAGTGCCTCGGCTCGCGGCGCAGCGGCGAATTCGCGCGCATCGATTCACGAGAAGACGTTGACCAGCAGATCGCCCGCATAAACCGCTCCAGAACACGCTATGTATCGGGTCACTTCGGGTGGAACGATATCGCGCGAATGGATTTTGAGAATCCGTTTGTCTTCACGTTCTTGCGTGATCCGACCGCGCGGCTGGAATCTTGGTGCCGCTTCCACGACGCGCTGCGAGTGCGAAATCGGGCAGCGGAGAGACCTCCGCTCAATGACAAGAAGCGACAAAAAAGCATCATCAGAAATTTTATGGACCGGATTTACTGGACCAATAATGTGATGATCCGGCAACTGAGCGGTCAAATGGCTAACATTCCGGACTCAGACGATGATTGGACAAGCATTCTAGCTCAAGCACAAGAAAACCTTGAGCGTATGGATTATGTGGGATTCCAGAAAGATTTCGCGGAAGACTTTCGAGCAGTGACTGCGATGATTGGTTTGCCAGCCTTTTCCCGGCCTCCGAGCATAAACACGACGCGCTCGATCTATGAAAGAGCGCGCGCTCAAGAATTATTGATGGACATGGACGATGAACTGAAACAAACGTTCGATAAGTTTACGTATTGGGACAAGCTGCTTTATGACTATGCGTTGTCACGTTTTAACAGATAAAATAGTGAGTAATTAAAACACAATCCAAAGGGGAGGCGGAGGCAGGCCACCCGAAAGACGGCCCAGCCTCAGGCTTCGCTCAGGCGACAGCGCTTTCATCGTTGGGATCGCGCAAGACATAACCTCTACCCCACACGGTTTCGATATAGTGTTCCCCGCCGGTCGCCGCCGCGAGCTTCTTGCGCAGCTTGCAGGTGAACACGTCGATAATCTTTACCTCGGGTTCGTCAATGCCGCCATATAAATGATTGAGGAACATTTCCTTGGTCAGCGTGGTACCTTTACGCAGGCTGAGAAGCTCCAGCATTTGATATTCTTTGCCGGTCAACGGCACACGCTTGCCGCCTGCTTCAACCGTCTTGGTTTCAAGATTGACGGTTAACTCGCCGGTCTTGATGACGGACTCAGCATGCCCTTTGGAACGGCGGACCACGGCATTGATGCGGGCAATCAGCTCATCCTTATGAAAAGGCTTTGTCATGTAGTCGTCAGCGCCAAAGCCCAGGCCTTTGACCTTATCTTCAATTCCATCCATGCCCGAAAGGATCAGGATTGGAACCTTATTCTTGCCATTGCGGAGTTTACGCAGGACTTCATAACCGCTCATGTCCGGCAAGCCAATATCAAGCAATATAATATCGTAGTCATATATCTTAACAAAATCGAGCCCATCTTCGCCGGTTTCGACCGTA
Organism: uncultured Hyphomicrobiaceae bacterium; assembly: GCA_964466965.1. GTDB lineage: Bacteria > Pseudomonadota > Alphaproteobacteria > Rhizobiales > Rhodomicrobiaceae > Dichotomicrobium. The sequence goes on along the minus strand of CAYXPZ010000016.1, from coordinate 16,307 downwards.
TCGGAATTCAATTGTTCCGAGATGAGCATAAGCTCGATCGTTTGAGCTAGCGCCTTGTCGTCTTCGATCAGCAGAACTCTCATCCCAATTCCTCTTTGTCGAGATTTCCGCGCCTCTTTTCGGCATTCGGCAGCGTAAAGCTGTTTGGTCACACTCGGTTAAACTTTCGTCCGAGACAATAAGAGCCCGAGGTTAACAAAACCTCACTTCGCCGGAGCGAATAACGGCTCCAGATGCAACCAGGACGTGAAACAGGTGAGGCCGGTACGGTTTCATCTGACCGGATCCGCCACCCACGCAGTACGCGTCGCTTGTTCAGCCCCGCCACGAACCGCAGATGGCCGCTCGAAACGAAGGTTTAGCTGATACGCTCGTGAAAACGCGTCACCGCCCCAGTTCAGGCGCTAGCTTCTGACAATCCGGCTGCGGACACCACCCTGAGTTGCAGCCGGCGAGATGAAGCTTCCAGACCTCACGCCAACGCAAACGGACGAAACTAGGCCGCAAACACCGCCGTGGACGCCGGAACTGTGTCTGGCGCTATCGTGTACGCGGTTGTGGAGAACGATGCCCAGACATTTGATTAGCCGATTCGCGGCCTCAGCCCGAGGTTGCATTGTGCTGGGCTCCGATTTGATGGCGAAACTGTGTCATCTGAGTCACGGGGCCGATTTACGGGCAATTAATCCGTCGACCTTAGGCTTCCGCTCAGTCAGCCTAACTTTTGTGGGCATCGCGCGGCTGGTGAGCAACCGCCGCCGGGGCATGCCCTTCAGAACGAGGATCGAGGATGCCTTCACGTCAGCGCAGCGGCAGGTCGCGGCGGTTCGAGGTTGAAGAACGCCAGCAGAAGGTGGCCGATATAGAGGCCATGATCGAGGATTTCAGCCGCGTGGCGGATGAGCTGGATCGGCAGTTGCGCCATGAGGAACAGCGCACCGGGATCACCGACCCAGCGCACTTCGCGTACCCGATTTATGCCAAGGCGGCGCGGCAGCGTCGTGACAATCTCAGGGACTCGATTCGCGATCTGAACGCCAAGCTGGAGCAGGCGCGTGCCGAACTTGAACACGCGCAGACGGAGCTCCAAACGGCAGAAATGTTCGCGAGCCGCGACGGCGAGCGGCCGCGGCGCAGCGCGCTCGATCAGTTTTCTAGGAATCTCACACTGCAGCGCAACTGATAGGACCGCTCGCAGGCAGCAACGCCTCTCGGCTCGTGCAAAACTCACCGCTTCGCGGATCTGCGCGTTGACACAACGCCGCCCCTGTCTCATGTCTTCGTTCACGCCGCAGCATGACGGTAGTACGGGGGTGCTTGTGCTTGCAGTCGGATCTCAGACCGGGGGCGGGAGACGCGCGCTGAGCGCTGCTCTGATCGCGGCGCTGGCAATAACAGTGCTGGCCGGGTGCGCGCAGACAAACGCCCTGTTTGATGGCACTACGGGCGCTCTCGGGCCGCCGTCACAGGTCGCACAGGCAGGCGCAACGCCGGGGGAGCCGCCGTTGCCCGCGCGCCGCAAGCCTTCCGGCGATCAGGCCGCTGGCGACAGTTTGGGCATTCTCGCCGCTCTGCCTGACATTGATCTGAGCGCGCCATCTGTTGCCCCGGCTTCGGTCGTCACGCAGGACAAGCCGGTTGATGTCTATGTGCGTGTGGCCCGGCAAATCCGCCGCTGCTGGCTAGGACCTGATGACCCGACGCTGCCTGGCCATGGCTTCCGCGCGAGAGCCACGCCCGGCGAGGCGGGGGAGGCAGAGATCGACATCTATAAAGAGGTCCCCGGCCGGAAATACGGCCCCTATGCCTTTGAGGTGAAAATCTCTCCTCAAGCTGGCGGCTCGCTCGTACGCAGTACGAATCGGCGGCTTGATGAAGCTCTGGCCAATGCGTTGCGCCGGGATCTGGCCGCATGGGTCCGAGGCGGGTCCGCGTGCGATACACCCGGCAGGGACAACGCGTAGCGCTGCCGCCACACACGGCGAATGCGTTAACGATTTGGCTGGCGAGCGCCGGATTTCTCCTCACAATTCGGACATCATCTCCGTTAATCTCCTGAGCGTCGGGGTAAGCATTGTCGCGGGTATGGGGGTACGGCGGTTGCGCGTGTTGAAGGTCGGCTTGATCCTGGGCGCTGCGTTGCTCACGCAGGCTTGCAGTCCCAGTCTTGATAGAATGCCCGTTCAGGAGGCGTCGGAGGCGCAGCGTTTGGTTTTTGGCGCACCGCAGTCTGTGCGCACCCAATTCGCCAGCCAGATTGGTGCCTGTTGGTTTGGCGGCACCGGACCGCTCAAGGCAGACTACACCTTCACCATGCCGGAGGCCGATGACCCCAGCGAACCTGCCTTGATCCGGATTTTCCGCACGGCGTCCGAGCGTGAAGAAGTTTTCCAGGTCCAGTTCTATCCGCGCAACGACAATACTGTGGTTGCCACCCGCAATCTCGAACTGGCGGAAGATCTGGCTAAAGAGCTTGAGACAAGCGTTGAACTCTGGCTGCTCGATCCGGCGCAGTGCCGGGCGAATGATGCTGCGCTCGCAGCGCCTGCGGGCGAGACGTCCCAATCACCGCGGGCTGGCCCGTCGCAGCTCGATAATGCAGAACGCCAGCGCCAGGAAGAGATCGACATGCACCAGGCAGAGCTACGCGCGCGTGGCGCGATTGAGTAGCGATTGATCTGTCAGGCGGCGTGTGAAAAGGCCGTGACGTCGGCGCCATCCTGCAGATACTGGCGGAGCTTGTTGCGTAAGGTGCGCACGGAAATGCCCAGGATTTCCGCGGCCTGGGTTCGGTTGCCGCCGCAGTGCTCCAGCGTGTGCAGGATCAGCTCCCGCTCGACATCGGCGACTGTCCGGCCCACCAGCCCAGGCGAAGCCGTCCGGCCTTCGCCCTGCGGCGCATTCGGCAACGCAATGTCTCTCGCGCTTATGTCGGGGCCGTCGGCAAACAACACGGCGCGCTGGATCACATTTTCGAGCTCGCGCACATTGCCGGGCCAGTGATGGGCCGCCAGTTTTGCGAGCGCGTCCGGGCGCAGCGGCCGCATGGGGACCTGGTGTGCGCTGGCAAACACGTCCGCAAAATGCCCGGCGAGGATCGCAATATCATTGGGACGTTCGGCCAGCGGCGGCAGTGAGATGGATATTACGCTGAGCTGATAGAACAGGCCCTGATGGAATTGGCCGGCCTCGACGGCCTGCCGCAGGGGGCGTGAACTCGCCGCGATTATCCGCCGCCCAGGCTGCTGCCGCACCGCCATAGCCAATGCGGCTTGCGCCGGTGGGGCGAGGTCGCAGACGTCATGCAGAAACAGCGTCGTGTTTTCTGCCGGCTGGACCAGATCGACATCCGCCGCGTCCACCGCAGCGCAGTGGAGCGTGGTGACGCCGCGCGCACCATCCGTGTGGGCGTGGATGAACCGAGCCAGCGTGGTCTTTCCCGTACCCGGCGCGCCCTCAATCAGAATATTGGCCGACCCCCGCGCCGCCTTTGCAGCTTGCTTCACGATCTCGGCCATCGTGTCATCGCGATATATGAATTGGTCGGTCTGCATTTTGCCCCGTCCCCATCAGCCGTATCAAAGCCAAATGGGTCCGAGCTGCGCGAACGCGTGGCCGCGCGCTGGAGCCCATGGCGAATCGTTGCGTTGATAGGCTCAGGATGGGTTCGTGAGGCTAAACAGAGCCTTAACCGAAAAGTTCATTGGGCAAAGGCTGCGCAAAAAAGCCCGGGACAGAAGTCCCGGGCAGTTAGGAGCGTTGGGCGAGGCGTGCATCAGACAGCTATGACCGCGCTTGTCTGTGCCGCCCTTCAGCACTGGCCGGAGCGCCCCGGGCATGGTCGCGCTTGGCGCGCTCCGGCATCGTGACGTTACATCCGCTGGCTGCCTGTCCCGAATTCGGGGTAGGCTTCAAGGCCAAGCTCGGACGTGTCGAGACCCGCGTACTCTGCTTCCTCGGATGGACGCAGCCCAACCGTGAACTTGAGGAGCAGCCAGACGACCGCGCTGGTGACGATGACGAACGCCCCGATCGCGCCGACGCCGATCGCCTGAGCGACGAAGCTGGCGCCGTCATTCGTGATCGGAACCGCCATGGTTCCCCAGATGCCGGCGATCAGGTGAACCGGGATAGCGCCGACGACGTCGTCAATCTTCAGCTTGTCGAGCAGCGGCACAAAGAATACCACGATCACGCCGCCAATGCCGCCAATCAGGATAGCCAGGGCCGGAGCAGGTGTCAGCGGTTCGGCCGTGATCGACACCAGGCCGGCCAGCGCGCCGTTCAGCGCCATGGTCAGATCGACTTTGCCGTACATGATCTGTGTCAGGATCAACGCGGCGACCGCCCCAGCCGCAGCAGCCAGGTTGGTGTTCACGAAGATCTTCGACACCGATGAGGCGTCAGCGATGGTACCCATGGCGAGCTGCGAGCCGCCATTGAAGCCAAACCAGCCGAGCCACAGAATGAAGGTGCCGAGCGTCGCCAGCGGCAGGTTGGAGCCCGGCATCGGGTTGATCTGCCCATCCGCTCCGTACTTGCCTTTGCGCGCGCCGAGGATGATTGCGCCGGTGAGCGCCGCCCAGCCGCCGACCGAGTGCACCAGCGTCGAGCCGGCGAAGTCGGAGAAGCCGATTTCGGCCAGCCAGCCGCCGCCCCACTGCCAGGCGCCCTGGATTGGGTAGATGAAGCCGGTCAGGACGACCACAAAGATAATGAAGGGCCAGATCTTGATGCGCTCAGCCACAGTGCCCGATACGATCGAGGCAGCCGTCGCGCAGAACACCATCTGGAAGAACCAGTCGGAAGCCGCGGCATAACCGGCGTCAGCCGTTTCGCTGCCGGGATCAGGGATCAGCTTTGGCGTGAAGCTGCCCAGATATCCTCCGTCTACGCCGTCGTACATCAGATTGTAGCCGACGACCCAGAACATCAGACCGGCGACCGAGTACAGCGCAATGTTCTTGGTGCACTGCATGGTCACGTTCTTGCTGCGCACCAAGCCTGATTCCAGCATGGCAAAGCCTGCGGCCATCCACATCACGAGGAAGCCGCCTATGAGGAACAGCAGCGTGTTAAGAATGAACTGGCCATCAGCCGTCACCGCAGCCGGGGACGGCTCCTGCGCCAGCGCGGGACTCGCAAGCAACAAACCGCCGAGCACGGTCGCGCCGCTCAGCGTAAGCAATTTGTTTGGTTGGATCATGATGTCACCTCAACTCTACAGGGCTTCGGAGCCGGTTTCGCCTGTCCGAATGCGAACAGACTGCTCGACCGGCATGACGAAGATTTTTCCGTCGCCGATCTGGCCGGTCTTGGATGTTGTTTGAATTGCTTCGATGACCTTGTCGGCCATTTCGTCGTCGACCGTGACCTCAATCTTGATTTTCGGCAAAAAGGTCACTTCGTATTCTGCGCCACGGTAGATTTCGGTATGCCCCATCTGGCGCCCGTATCCCTTAACTTCCGTGGCAGTCAAACCTTCCACGCCTAGCGAAGTGAGCGCCTGGCGCACCTCGTCGAGCTTGAAAGGCTTGATGACAGCCGTCACCAGTTTCATTTGTGATCTCCTTCGATCGCTCTTGTTGCCGCTTCTGCCGTGGCAAGGGCCGCCCCTCAAGCGACCTGCACCGCTTGCCGCGACGGCACGTTCGAGGGCATTCAAATCCCGTGCCAAAACCCGTGACGCGGTGCACAACAGGGCAACCAACACGATTTCGTGAGCTCACAGCCGAAGGGGTGCCTAATGTTTGGGCATCCAGGCGATATTGCATGTTTGATAAGCATGTGCCCGAAACGGAGGCGCTTCCTGGCGCGCGCCAGGGCCTTTTCGCGCTCATCCGACCGGCGGCTGACCTCCCTTGCAAAGCCGAACCAATGCGGTAGATTGCGCGCATTCGGTCAATTTTGGGAACATGTGAAGGGGATGCTGATGCTGACCTGTCGCGCGGTTTTTGTAGTCCTGACAACTTTGCTGTGGGCAGCGAATGCAACGCATCTACGTGCACAGGATATCTCGTGCAATCAAACTTACACGACGGAAGCGGGAGATACGCTGTCAGGCATTGCAGAAAGAGCTTATGGACGAGCGCAGGCCTACCAGCGGATCTTTGATTTCAACCCTGGAAAGCTCGAAAGCCCGAATTTGATACTGGTTGGCGTTGATCTCTATATCCCCTGCGAGGATGGCGGTGAGAGACCCGATCTGCCACCAATCGAGACTGCATCGGCGGTTGACGACAATACCCCGTCGCGCCAAATCGTTAAAATTCTGACGGGCGCCGAATACGCGCCTTATGTTGATGATGGCCTTGAGAACGGCGGCTTTAGCTTTGAGCTTGTCGAGCGCGCGCTGCAGTTCGGGTCGGGCACTAAGGATTACCGGATCGACGTCATCAATGACTGGAGCGCGCATCTGAAGCCGCTGCTCGCCGATCACGCTTATGATCTCGCGTTTCCCTGGTTCAAGCCGGATTGCAGCCAGCGGGAAAAGCTGGGCGAGATGTCTCAATGGCGCTGCGATATGCTGCGGTTTTCCGTTCCGTTACATGAGGTGGTCATCACCTTTTACGGACGCCAGGGCGGCGTCGAGAACATTAAGGAGCCAGAAGACGCGCACCACCTGGTGCTATGCCGGCCATCGGGATATTTCACGCATGATCTGGAAGTGATGGGCCTGGTGCCGCCAAATGTGACCCGCGTGCGCGGCGAAAGCCCCACGGATTGCTTTGAGCGGCTCATTGAGCGCGAAGTTGATCTGGTGTCGGTGAACGCGGACACATCAGACCGCGTCATCACGGAGCTAGGTATCCGGGACAAGGTGTCCGAGATCATTGAGCTCGCAACAATCCAGACGCTTCACGTCGTTGGCATGAAAACCAACCCGAGGACGCGCGTCCTGCTCCTGCGGGTCAACCAGGGGCTAAAGGGTCTGCGCGAGGAAGGCACGTTCGTGGATATTGCCGCAAAGCATCTGGTCAACTGATATAGGCGAACCGACATTAGGCCATCAGCCATCGCGCTCCCGGATGAGCCCTTCTTGGGCAACTGAGGCGATAAGGGTGCCGTCGCGCCGGAAGATCGAACCGCGGCAAAAGCCGCGCGCGCCGGAGGCCGAGGGGCTATCCATCACGTAGAGCAGCCATTCATCGGCGCGGAAGGGGCGGTGGAACCACAGCGAATGGTCGAGGCTCGCCATCATCATGCGCGGATCGAACAGATTGCGCCCGTGCGGCGCGAGCGAGGTGTCGAGCAAGAAGAAATCCGACGCATAAGCCAACACGCATTTATGCATTGCGATGTCCTCCGGCAGGGTCAGGTTCGACCTGATCCAGATGCTGCGGCTGGCCTCGCGCGGCTCGGTTGAGACGTACTGCCGCACATCAACAGGGCGCATCTCTACCGGGCGCTCGCGCCGCCAATACCGCTGGATCGCTTCGGGAAGCTTCGGCAACAGCCCTTCGATAAGTTCAGCCTCGGAGGGCAGCGTTTCCGGCGCGGGCACATCCGGCGCCGTGATCTGATGGGTGAAACCCGGCTCTTCACGGTGAAACGACACGCCCATCGAGAAGATCGCTTGCCCGTGCTGTAGCGCAGTGACCTGGCGTGTCGTGAAGCTCTTGCCGTCGCGGATGCGGTTCACGTCGTAAATGATCGGCGTGGTCGGGTCGCCCGGGAGCAGAAAGTAACCGTGGAGCGAATGCGCGGCCCGCGCGTCTGCGTCCACTGTGCGCGTCGCCGCAACGAGCGCCTGCCCGATGACCTGTCCGCCAAACACGCGTTGCCAGCCGTCTTGCGGGCTGCGGCCACGAAACAGGTTGTGTTCCAATGTTTCGAGATCGAAGATGTCGAACAGCGTGCTTGGCTTTTCAGTCATCGGGCAACCTAATGCGTTGTGCTGGCTCTTCAGCATCTGAGGGGCGCACTTCACTGCTGTCAAGTCGCGCAGGCTGCGCCGCAGAAAAGGCAGAACACCATGGTCCATGACTACGATATCGTGATCGGTGGCGGCGGTTTCGTGGGCCTGACGCAGGCCCGCGCGCTCAGCGTCGCTGCGCCGGGGCTGTTTCGCGTTGCTGTGATCGATCCCGCGCCACCGGAAAGGTTGCGCGCGCCGAACAACGACGGCCGCGCCATGACAATTTCTGCCGCTTCGCGCCGGATGCTGGACGCGTTGGGCGTGTGGGCGGAGATCGCCGACGATGCGCAGCCGGTCAACCGGATCGAGATCACCGATACGCCGCTGGACGCACCCGTGCGTTTGCCGGCGCTGCAGTTCGACACCATGCAGGACGATCAGCCGGCCGCGCATGTCGTCGAGAATGCGGTGCTCACGCGCGCGCTCGCCGCGGCCCTTGCTGACAGCGATGTGACAGTGCGTGCGCCAGAGCGGATCGAGGGTCTGGAGACAGGTCCTGGGGGCGTCGCCATTCAACTCGGCAGCGGGGAAACCCTTGAAGCAAGGCTGCTTGTCGCTGCGGATGGCCGGGGCTCACGATTGCGTCGGATGGCGGGCATCAAGGCGATCAAATGGGACTATCCGCAAACCGGCATCGTCGCCACGGTCGAGCATGAATATCCCCATGACGGAAGAGCCGTGCAGCACTTTCTGCCTGCCGGCCCCTTCGCGATGCTACCGATGACAGGACGGCGCTGTTCGTTGGTCTGGACAGAAAACCCAGAGGATGCGCAAGCGATGCTCGCGCTCGATGAGGACCGGTTAAATGCGGAGATCGCCCGGCGCTTCGGCGCGCAGTTGGGCGCGGTGCGGGTAGTGTCCGCATTGCAGACGTTCCCGCTTAGCCTGAGCATGGCGCGCGATTTCGCTCGGCCCGCCGTCGCTCTCATCGGGGATGCGGCGCATGGGCTGCACTGGCTGGCGGGACAGGGCCTGAACCACGGGCTGCGGGATGTTGCGGCCCTGACCGAGGTACTGGTCGAGGCGCAGCGTCGTGGCCAGGATATCGGCACGCTTGCCGTCTTGCGGCGCTATGAGCGCTGGCGGCGCTTTGATGCTGGCATGTCGGCGGCGGGCATGGACATGATGAATCGGCTATTTGCCAATGATAGCTCCACGCTGCGCATGGTTCGCAGTCTAGGGCTTGGTGTGGTCGACCGCCTCAGCCCGCTGAAACGCCTGTTCGTCGCTGAAGCGGCCGGGACAACGGGCGCCCTGCCGCGTCTCATGCGCGGCGAGCGGGTTTGAGGCGGGCCGGAACCCGCCTCGCGCGATCAGCGGCAGCCGTGATAGCGCATGCAGCCGTAATAGTTGCGATTGCCGTAGCCCCAATTTCGGATGCATTGCCGACGCCAGTAGCTGCAGCTTCTGTGCCGCCTGTAGTAATACCGCCGCCGATAAGGCCGATAGCGATAATAGTGGTAACGGCGGTAATAACGATGGCGCGGCCCAAGATACAGGTGAAACCGAACATCGGCTTTTGACAGATTGCGCTGCTGCGAAGCTGAAACATGCTGGTCAAGGGCGAGCATTTGCGCTGGTGTGGCGAGGGCGGATGCGGCCTCGGCGTCTTTTCCGGCCGAAATGCCGGCAGCGAACGCCAAAACCGCAGCCAGAATAACAAATATTTGCCTCATAATTCCCGGTTCCTTCCAATTTTAACCTTACCCGGTCCCGCTAAGCGACATGCAGCCGCCGCAGGTGCTCGCATCAACCATACCGGCCCGCTCGCACCGATTGGGCCTTCCTCAGGCCACAGGTTAACACGAATAAAATCGAATTGGGCTGTTTTGGGTTCCCGAAGGCCTATGAAAAAGTCAACGGATGCGCGGCGAAGCGCATGCCGCCCGGGAACTTGTAGCGGGGTGAGACAGAGACAGACGGGCTCAGTCTTCGAGTTGCCGTGCTTCCTCGACCAACAGAACCGGGATACCTTCGCGGATCGGGAAGGCGAGCTTTGCCGATCGGCTGATAAGTTCCTGCGCCTCACGGTCATAGTCCAGGCGCTGCTTGGTCAACGGGCAGACTAGGATCTCAAGGAGTTTCGGGTCGACCTCAGCGAGCGGCTCGGGGCGCTGGTCCTGGTCCTGCTTGGCTTCGTTCATTGCTCGGGTTCCGTCCCTGGATTATTGCAGCGTTGTGCCGGAACTGCCTTCTGGTGTGGCGATGTCCATTTCCGCCAACGCCATCAACACTTCCGAGCGGGTGCGCAGGTCCGGCGCTTCCAACAACGCCTGCTTCTCCTCTGGCCCATACGGGCTAATCATCGCGAGCGTGTTAATCAGCAATTCTACCGGCGAACGGCTGAGCGCTTCCCAGTCAGCCCGCAGATTCTGCGCATCCAGATACGATCGCAACACCCGCATAAACCGGGTCAGATTGACCTGCTCCTGTCCGTAGTCGCGCGCGAAATCGCTTGCGAAAGGCGCATAATTCACCTCGCAAATCCGGTACGGCTTGTCGGTCTCCAACTCCCCGACGACCTGGAAGCGGGCGATGCCGGTCAGGGAAATGATGATGGTGCCATCATCGGTCTCGGTGTACGCCGAAAGCCGGCCGGCACAGCCGATCCGCCGTAACGGCGCGCTTTTGCCCACTGGAGACTGACCGGTTTCGCTGCGCTCCGGCTGTACGATCCCCAGAATCCGCGGCCCGGCGAGCAGATCGCTGATCATTTGCAGGTAGCGCGGCTCGAACACATTGAGCGGCAGCGTAGAACGCGGCAGCATAATGCAGCCCTGCAGCGGAAATACAGGCACCTGCTGCGGTAGGTCCGCAGGCCTGCGATATTGATCGGTTACGCTTATCGTTCTGACTCCCCGCCCATGGTTTCAGCCGCGAACGCGGGCCGGACCAGCATCATGAAAAAAGGATTGTCGAGAGGCGTTGGCGGCCCTTCACCGTTACCGGGTCGTTTGCGCCCCAGGCCTCGAAAAACTCGACCAATTGCCGGCGTGCGGCGCCATCATTCCAGTCACGGTCGCGCTTCACGATTTCCATGAGCTGATCCATCGCCGCTTCGCGCTTGCCATTCGCCTGGAGCGCCAGCGCAAGATCGAACCGCGCTTGCAGATCCGCCGGCTCATTTGCAACTTTTTGCTCTAGCTCGGCGGTATCTGCGGCCTCTTCGCTCTTGCGCGCCAGATCGAGCAACGCCTTGGCATTCGTCACAGCCGGATCGTTCTGCTTGGCGGGCGGCACCAGGCCAAGCATTTGCTCTGCGCGGGGCAGATCGCCGCCTTTGATATAACACTTAGCCAGACCGGCGATCGCGGTGACATTCTGCGTGTCCTCCTGCAGGATCTCGGCAAACATCGTCGCCGCGTCGTTGATGCCGCCATCCTCAAGCGCAGCTTCGGCAGCCTGCAGCTTCTCGTCAATACCGCCGCCAGCCTCCCCGCCGGCCAACCGCTCAATAAACTGCCGGAGTTCGCTCTCGCCGATGGCCCCCATGAACCCGTCAACCGGCCGCCCGTTTTTGAAAGCAAACACCGCAGGAATTGACTGGATTCCCAGCTGGCCGGCGATTTCCGGATACTGGTCGATGTTCATCTTCACCAGTTTCACTTTGCCGCCGGCCGCCTTGACGACTTTTTCCAACGCCGGCGTCAACTGCTTGCAGGGTCCGCACCATGGCGCCCAGAAATCAACCAGCACCGGCACGTTCGAGGATGCCTCGATCACATCGGCAACAAAGGTTTGGGTGGTCGTTTCCTTGATATGGTCGTCGCCAGAATTGTTCTGGTTGTCCGCGCCCGGAATGATGAATGACATTGACGGTCGTCCCTGTGTGCTCGTGTCAGTGTGCGCGTCTGTTTGACGAGATGCGTGGCGATCACACTCCTACTCGGAATATTTCAGCAGGATGCCCCGGTTTCAAGCCCGCCAGACGCCGCATCACCCAGCGAAATTCGCTGTGGTTCGTAGCCGCAGGCGGCTAAGAACCGGAAGAAATCGTCCCGGGCGATGCTCGTTGTCGCCGTATTCACCAGCGGATGGAAGTTCAGCGTCTCATGCGCAAGAAGCGCCTCGTCAAGCACGAGTTTAACGTTACGCGCCGTCTCATTGATGATCGCAAATGGCGTGACGGAGCCAGGTTCTACCCCGAGCATCTCCCGCATCAACTCCGCCTTGCCGAAGCTGAGCCGTGCCGAGCCAAGCTGGCGATGAAGTGTTTTCAAATCCACCGGCGTGTCTTCCAAAGCCGTCACAAGCCAAAGCGCCCCTTTTTTGTCCTTGAGAAACAGGTTTTTAGTATGCGCGCCAGCGATTTCTCCGCGTAAGGCTTGCGATTCCTCAACCGTATGAAGCGGCGGATGCTCGTGTGTTGTGCTATCAATGCCCAACGCCTTCAGCCGGGCGAACAGGTCTTCGGGTGTTGCGCTCATGGTTCCCTCGGCTCTTCTGCGGGGGCGCGGCCACGGGGTGCGCGGCTCCGCCTCTCGCCAATCGCAACCAGATATGTTTCTCTTCGCCACGCAATAGCTAACGCATGCAAAGTTGGCCGCAGCGAAGGGCGCGTTTTAATACCATGAATGACACGATTGCGGTATCCGTTCCCGAAGGCTGGCGCAGCGCCACTGCAAAGGCTCCCCGATCGCTGTTGAGCCAATACGGTATTAGGCTGGTCCGCAGCGTCATCGTATCTCATCGCAAACAATGCCGATCTTGTTTGCATGGCGCATTGCCGCTTTCGCTTCAGACCCGCTGGGGAGAATGCCTTTGAATAATATTGAGAACAAACCCCAAATCACCGAAAGCCGTCCCGACGTTGAGGTTTCCTTCGAGTTTTTTCCGCCCAAGAATCCACAAATGGAGCGCACGCTCTGGCAAACCATGCGGCGGCTCGAGCCGTTCGAACCGCGCTGGGTTTCAGTGACCTATGGCGCGGGCGGCTCGACACGTGAGAACAGTACTGCCACGCTCGCACGAATCCTGCATGAAACGGACCTATCCCCAGCTGCGCATCTCACCTGTGTTTGCGCCACATGTGAGCAAGTGAACGAGGTGATCCGGTCCTGGAAAGAGCTGGGCGTTCGCCACATCGTCGCGTTGCGTGGCGACCCGCCGGGAGGCATCGGCGAAGTGTACGAACCCTATCCCGGCGGCTACGAAAGCTCGGTGGATCTTGTGCGCGGGATCAAGTCGATCGGACCGTTTGAGGTCTCGGTCGCTGCGTATCCGGAAAAACACCCCGAGTCGCCATCGGTTGAGGCCGACCTCGACATGCTCGCTTCGAAGGCCGAGGCGGGCGCCGACCGTGCCATAACCCAGTTCTTTTTCGATAACGCGGATTTCTTCCGTTATCTCGAACGGGTGCGTGGACGGGGCATAACCATTCCGATCACCGCCGGGATCATGCCCATTCACAACTTCCAGCAAGTTGCACGCTTCGCAAACAGCTGTGGCGCGCGCATCCCGGGCTGGCTGGCGACCCGATTCGAAGGGCTCGAAGACGATCCAGAAACGGCCCGCCTCGTTGCGGCTGGCGTTGCAGTCGAGCAGATCACCGAACTGCTTAATGCCGGCGTCACCGAGTTTCATATTTATACGCTGAACCGCGCTGGGCTAACCGAGGCGATCTGCCACTCCATCGGCCTGAAACCGCACAACGCCGTCACACAAGCGCGCACAACGCAAGCATCGGAGACCGCAGCATGACCAGTCGCGAGGCGCGCATCGACGCATTGAAGTGCGCCACCGCAGAGCGCATCGTCATTCTCGACGGCGCGATGGGCACGATGATCCAGCACCACGCGCCACAGGAAGACGATTTCCGCGGCGCGCGGTTCAAGGGTCATCACCGCGACCTGAAGGGCGACAGCGACGTGCTGGCGATGACCCGGCCCGACCTGATCCGGCGGATCCACGCGGATTATTTCGAGGCCGGCGCGGACATCGCCACGACCAACACCTTCAACGCCAACGCGATCTCGCAGGAGGATTACGACCTGCAGGATTATGCCCGCGAGATGAATGTCGCCGCGGCGCAGGTCGCGCGCGAGGCCGCCGACGACTGGACCGCACGCACCCCGGATCGCCCACGCTTCGTCGCCGGCTCGCTCGGGCCGACCAACCGCACCGCGTCGATCTCGCCGGACGTAAACAACCCTGGTCATCGCAATGTCACCTTTGACGAGTTGGTCGAAGCCTATGCCGACCAGGCGCGCGGGCTGATCGAAGGGGGCTCGGACATCCTGATGATCGAGACGGTGTTCGACACGCTGAACGCCAAGGCCGCCGGGTTTGCGATCCTGAAGGTTTATGACGAGGTGGGTTTTTCGTTACCGCTTATGGTTTCGGACACGATCACCGATCTGTCCGGGCGGAACCTGTCGGGCCAGACGGTCGAGGCGTTCTGGTACTCTATGCGCCACCTCAAACCATTCTCCATCGGGCTGAACTGTTCGTTTGGCGCGGATCAGCTGCGCCCTGCAGTCGCCGAATTGTCGGCGGTTGCGGATACGCTTGTAAGCGTTCATCCCAACGCTGGGCTGCCGAACGAGATGGGCGAATACGACGAAAGCCCGGAGGAGATGGCCGGCAAGCTTGAGGAATGGGCGCAGGCCGGCTTCCTCAACATTGTCGGCGGCTGCTGCGGCACGACGCCAGAGCACATCCGCGCCATCGCCGAAGCCGTGGTGCCCTATCCGCCGCGCGAGGTGCCAAAGGCGAAGCCAGAGCTACGCCTCTCCGGGCTGGAGCCATTCACGCACGCCTGAGCCTTATTCATTGCGCATTCAGGCTGGATCGCGTTTTCTGTTTCAGGTTAAAGCGCAGGGGAGAGCGCAATGTCCTGGACGTCTTTGTCTGCCTACGTAACCATCATCATAGGTCTCGCCGCCGCCGCGCCGCCAGTGCTGGCGACCACTGGACCGGGGTGCTTTGGAGTCGTCAACGTCCCGAACTGGGATGTGTTGAACATCCGGGAGCTGCCGTCGGCGAGGGCGGCGATTGTCGGACGCATTCCGCCGGAAGGCCACGGGATCATTGCCCAGGAGGGCCGTTGCCTGCCGTTGAGCCGGGCCATGCCGAGCCGCTGGTGCCAGATCGGGTACTACGATGGCGGCCGGAGCGTCTACGGCTTCGTCAAGCGCCGCTATTTGCGCCCCGGCGAGTGCCCGTAACATCCTGTTCGTTTTTGGCGGGCCGGCAGCCCTCATCCCGTGTCACGGTTTCGACGCGTTCCACCTGACCGGTCAGGATGTTGATGTCTTCGCGTATGAAGTCAGCCTCCTCCTGCGCGTCTGTCCTGACAGCAAGCACGCGTGTGACGCGGCTATCGGCCACTTTGCCATCGCGCCATTCCTGACAGATCACGTTAAAGGTCTTGTCTGGCGAACCCGGCGGGGCGCGCCGTATTGCCCCGGCAATTGCGCGTCCTAACCCATCCCGCGTGAGTTGAAAGCCTTCCCCGGCAATCCAGACGGCGCGGCCGCCCCCGTCATTATAGACTGTGCGCAACAGAACATCTCCGTTCCAGCAGGCCTGGATACGCACCGCCATGCCAGTGAAGGCAGCGAAGCGCCGGGGCTGGTTAAGGGGCTCATCGACGTTTTCGATTTCGGCGTCGGGCGGGAACACGGCTTCCTCTCCCGGC
This sequence comes from uncultured Hyphomicrobiaceae bacterium, assembly GCA_964466965.1. GTDB lineage: Bacteria > Pseudomonadota > Alphaproteobacteria > Rhizobiales > Rhodomicrobiaceae > Dichotomicrobium. The sequence continues at coordinate 750 of CAYXPZ010000016.1, read as the reverse complement.
CCGCGTGCGCACATCTCATTACGCTTCCAGAGCTCTTGCTGATGCATCGCGAACGGGATCTCCCGCCAGTTAAGATTTTTTGAAAAGATGTAATCGTAACTTTCGATCCAGAACTGTATCCGCTCAGGTGTTGGCCGGCTGAGAATAATAACCAGAGCAGCGCCGACCAACAGAATATAAGCTGACCATTTCCAAATCGGGTTTGGCTTTGGCGACAGATCATTATTGAAATCATTGACCATAGAATTGTCTTCGATAACCGCTGCGGACTCTGCTGCCATGCCGCCGGATTGCGGAATCGCTGGGTGTTCGGCAACGACCTAGCTCAATGCGCATCGTCCCAGTTGTCGGCGGCCTGCGCATCCACCTTCAGCGGCACCGAGAAGTCCACCGCCGGTTCTGCCGCCGCGCTCATGATCCTGACGGCTGTATCGATGGTCTTTTCGACCTCCGCTTCGCGCGCCTCGAAGATCAGTTCGTCATGCACTTGCAGCAGCATGCGCGCGGACAGGCCCGCCTCGGCGAGCGCATCGGGCATACGGATCATGGCGCGGCGCAGGATATCGGCGGCCGAGCCTTGAATGGGTGCATTGATCGCGGCGCGCTCGAAGTTGGCGCGCGCGGCCTGGGTCGCGGTTTCCAGTTCCGGATAATGGATTTTCCGCCCGAAGATGGTGCGGACATAACCGTTTTCGTGCGCCTCCGCCTTGGTCGCCTCCATGTAGTCGCGGATGCCGGGGAAGCGCTCGA
>CAYXPZ010000015.1:0-41237 GCA_964466965.1 uncultured Hyphomicrobiaceae bacterium | reverse complement strand
CATCCCGCTCATCGTCGGCCAGTTGACAAAGCTTCGCGCGGTCCGCCGGCTCGCCGCGCGCCTCGGTCTCCATCGCTGACTCTTAGCTGATCTCGTCGCGCACCTGAGCATAGCTCAACAAGCCGAATAGGACCGTGCCGCCCACCACATTGCCCGCCAGGGTCGGCAACAGGAATTTCAGAAATACCTCCGATGTTGTCGCGTCTTGCACGATCCAGAGGTAAAACGCTTCGACCGACCCGGCGATCACGTGGGTGAACCCGCCCAGCGCGATGAGGTAGGTGATAAGCCCGATCAGGAAGAATTCGATGTTCTCCGCCGATGGCAGCATCCACACCAGCGCGGCGATCAGCCAGCCCGCGGCGATGCCTTTTACAAACATCTCCGTCGCGGTGTTGGCCATCAGGTGCTTCGAGATTTCAGCGACTTCTATCGAGACTTCGGGCGGCAACATGCCCAGATAGACCAGCGCGACAGCGAAAATGAACGCGCCAACGAGGTTTGCCGCTAGCACGATCGCCCACAGCCGCAGCATCACCCAAAGCCAGTACCACTGCCATGCCGAGATAACCGGCAGGACAGCCGTCAGCGTGTTTTCGGTGAAGAGTTGCTGACGCGCCAGGATGACGATGATGAAGCCGACCGAATATCCCATGCGTTCGATGATCGGCTTCCACTCCGCGTCCGGCAGATTCGCCGAAAGCAGCGCCTGCGAGAGCACCGAGAACCCGATGGCCAGCCCCGCCGCCAGTCCCGACCACCACAGAGCGCCGAAGCTCCGCGCCAGCTCGCCCTCGCCTTCGACGCGGATCACCTCATAAAGAATGGCGGCGCGTAGCCGGCGATGCTCGGAAATCTTTTTCGCTTCTTGCTTCTGGCTTTCCTCATGGCGTTGCGGCTCGTCGGAAGCGTCTTGAGATTTTTCTGTCATTGATCTTTCATCATTCAAGTAGAGCTTGTGCGGGAACGCCGGTGGCGCTGTAGATCGCGCAGCACTTTCTTATTGTTATCGATCAGCGTCAATTCATTCGGTTTGTGTTTTTGCAACACTGCGGTGCCAAACGGAATTCCACCAGACAAGACACGTGGCTGAATGACGCATCAGGTCTCCGAAAACGTGCTGATTGGCGGGCGGCTGGCTCGTACCGAGCCAGTTGCCGGCTGATGGAGCGCAACGTAGGAAGTGGATGGTGAGGTCAAGAACACAAGGTTTCGCACCTCCGGCTGTTGCGCTGCTGGCGCTATATCTGATCGTCCTGCTGGCGCCGCTGGCCATGGCCTGGGCGCAGGGCCTGCCGCCGCGGCACTGGCGCGATGAGCTATCCTCCGGGCTGGCTCTGGTCGCGTTTTCTGGTGTGATCGTCGAGTTTCTGCTGTCCGGACGGTTTCGCACTATTTCCGGGCGCATGGGCATCGACGCGACGATGCGCGTGCATCAACTCATGGCGCGCGCCTTCACGCTCTTCATTCTGGTGCACCCTTTTCTCTATATCACGCCTTTTTTGAACCAGCCGCTGCCCTGGGACGAGACAGGGCGTTATACGCTTGCACTGACCACCACCACGTTCATCACGGGCTCGATCGCATGGGTGGTGCTGATGATCATGGTCGTGTTCGCCGTCTTCCGCGAGCAGCGCAGCGGCAGCTACGAAGGCTGGCGCGCGGCGCACGGCTTTGCAGCGGTGGTGGTCGCAGGCTTCGGTGCGCACCACACGCTGGAAGCGGGCCGGTATAGCGCGGATCCGTCGCTATGGTGGTTCTGGAGCGCGCTGTTGACGGTCGCGGCGCTGACGCTGGTGTGGGTGTACATGGTCAAGCCGCTACGCCAACTCCGCCAGCCATTTACAGTTCGCGCGGTGGAGCCGATCGGGCAGCGCATCTGGCAGTTGACAATCGCCCCCAATGGCAAGCCGCTTCACTTCCAGGCTGGGCAGTTCGTCTGGCTCAACATCGGGCACAGCCCGTTCTCGATGGCCGAGAACCCGTTCTCTATCGCCTCGCCACCCAGCCAGGACAACCTGAGCTTCGTCATCAAGGAAGCCGGCGACTTCACCAGCCGGATCGGCGAGGTCCAGACCGGCACCCGCTGCTATGTGGACGGGCCGCATGGGCATCTCATGATCCCTGACCCAGAGGCGCAGGGCATTGCGCTGATAGCGGGCGGCGCGGGGATCGCCCCGGTGCTCAGCATCTTGCGGGAGTTGCGGCACAAAAGCGACGAGCGGCCAATCGTGCTGCTCTATGGCAACCGTGTGCGGGAGCAGATCGTTTATGCCGATGAATTAAGCGATATGCAGACCGATTTGAACCTGCAGGTCGAATATGCGCTAGCCGAGCCACCGCCCGATTGGCACGGGCATCGCGGCATGATCGACGCGCACCTCTTGCGGAACGTGCTGGACCGGCCGGACGCGAAGGACTGGCGCTATATCATCTGCGGACCGCAACCGATGATCGAAGGCGTGGAGAAGACACTGCTGTCCTTCGGCGTATCGAGCGCCAGCGTGCTTTCGGAGCAGTTTTACTATGATTGAGGACAGCACATGACCCGCCGGCAGAACCTCGTGACGATTTGTTGGTCGCTGACAGCCGCCATGCTGATCGCCGCGGTGATTTTCGCCCTTCGGTAAGCCCGCTGAGCAACCGTTGTTGCGCCGTTGGTGGCGCCGGCAGCATAACGAGGCGCGATCACGGCGTTGTCCGGGCAATACCAATTGCAGTTATGTTGCGCCTTTTCTCATTCTCGCTCATCTGTTGCTCCTGGCGCGAACCGTATCGGCGCGCGCGCAGCGCGACGGTCCTTAGTCGCTCGGGCGTGTCTGGTTTGCCGAGGGGTCAGAGTAAGAGCAGCGGCTCAAGCTCTATTTCTTCTGTCCGCAGACCTTTCCGCACTGCGCCGACGCCAAACCGGTCTTGCGTGAGATCGCCGCTGAGCGGCCATGGTTAGTTGACCGCCAACAACCGATCGCGATTGCGCAACAAGAACAACGCCAGCAGCGCGAAAACCAGTGGCACGGCGGCCCAGAACAGCATCGACGTGTTGGGCGCATAAGGGGCAATCAGGTGCTCCCAGGTGGACAGCGTCGAGACGGTGTGCATTAACAGCGCCGCGCCATAAGTCAGCGTTTTTAAGGCTCCCGCCATGAAAGCAAGGATGACGAGCGTCTGCGCGACGCCGGCTGCGATCGACAGCTCTGCGGAAATACTGGTCAGGTAAAAGCGCTCAAACACGGCCTGCGCGTGGTCCGGGTTCACGATCTTATCGACCGACCAGACTAGGAAGAACGCGCCTATGCTAAGGCGCAGCAGCAGCAGGCTGATTTCAAGCGCGCGGTCGTGCGGTGCGGCAGCCGTCATCGTGTCCACCCGGTCGTTATATGTTGTTAGCCCTCGATCTTGGAGAAGTCGGCGATCTGGCCCGCGGCGGCGCGGATTTGCGCGAGCAGCTTCAGGCGGTTCTCGCGCAGGCGCGGGTCTTCGGCGTTCACCGTCACGTTATCAAAGAAAGCATCGACCGGCGCGCGCAGCTTGGCGATCTCGCCCATTGCGGTCTCGAAGTCTTCACGCTTCAGCGCCTTGGTGAGCGCGCGGTTCACCGCCTTGATCGCCTCATGCAGCGCGCGTTCCTCATCGGTCGCAAACAGCTTGGGCTGCGGTTTGGCGGCGTAGGCGCGGTCGTCCTTTTTCTCCTCTATGCGCAGAATGTTGGCCGCGCGCTTGACCCCGGCGAGCAGGTTCGCGCCGTCCTCTGTGTCGAGGAAGCGGCCGAGCGCCTCCACGCGCGCAACGATCATCAGCAGGTCGTCCTGGCCGGGCAGCGCGAACACCGCGTCGATCAGGTCGTGGCGCGCACCCTGTTCGCGCAGGTGGACCTTGAGGCGGTCGGCGAAGAAGGCGAGGAGGTCGAGCGCGACGCTGAGCGCGGCATGTTTCGTCTTCTCAGCAAAGGAGCCGGAATGCGCCAGCGCATCCAGACGGTCGGAGACGAGATCGGCGTAGCCTTCCGGCGCCAGTCCATGGGTTTCCAGGTCGAAGGCTTCGGCGACGTACCGCTGATGTTGCTCTTCGCTGACATGCAGCCAGACATTGGCAATCGGCATGGCGAAATAGGACAGCAGGTTAAGCCGTAGCCGGTTCTCCAGAATGATCCGCACAACGCCAAGGGCGGCGCGGCGCAGCGCGAACGGGTCCTTGCTGCCGGTCGGCTTTTCACTGATCGCCCAGAAGCCAGCGAGCATGTCGAGTTTGTCGGCGAGGGCGACGGCGATGGACACCGGCGCGGCAGGCGCCTCGTCGCTCGGGCCCACGGGCTTGTAATGCATGGCGATGGCGTCGGCGACCAAGGGATCTTCGCCTGTTTCAAGCGCGATATAGCGCCCGATGACACCCTGCACCTCGGGGAACTCCCCGACCGTTTCGCTGACCAGATCGGCCTTGGCCAGCCGCGCCGCGCGCTCCGCACGGTTGGGATCGGCTCCGACCGGCGGCGCGATCTCGCGCGCCAGCCGGGCAATCCGGTCCACACGCTCGCCCAGCGTCCCGAGCTTATCGTGAAAGGTGATTTGGTCCAGCTTCGGGGCCATCGCCTCCAGCCCGCGCGCCCGGTCATTGTCCCAGAAGAACTTGGCGTCCGACAGCCGGGCACGGATTACGCGCTCGTTGCCTTCGATGATCGCTGCGCCGCCATCGTCTGCCTCGATGTTTGCCACCAGGATGAATTTGTTTGCCAGCTCGCCGGTCGTGTGGCGGAGCGAAAAGCATTTCTGATGCTCTTTGAGCGATGTGACCAAGACTTCCGGTGGGACATCCAGGAATTTCTCATGGAAAGTGCCAGAAAGAACCACGGGCCATTCGACAAGCCCCGCATTCTCATCGATCAGCCCGTGGTCTTCGACAATTTCCAAGTCTTGATCAGAAGCAAGGCGCGTTGCTTCTTCTCTTATAAGTTGCGCCCTCTTCGGTCTTGCAACTATGACGTTAACGTCATGAAGCGCGGTTGCATAGTCCTGTGAGCGCGGCACCGATATAGACTTTGGTCTAATAAGGCTGTCGCGCTCGGGCGCCATGAATCGATGGCCATAAGTGATGTCGCCGCTGCGGATGCTGTCCACTTCAAAATCGACCACGGCACCATCCAACGTGCACAAGATGCTGTGTAGCGGGCGCACCCAGCGCAGCGGCCCGGCGCCCCAGCGCATGGATTTGGGCCAGGTGAACTTGCGAACAACCTGTGGGATAATCCGCGTCAGCGCCTCAGCCGCGGTCTCGCCCGCCTGTTCGGTGATGGCGACATAGTAGTCTCCGCGCTTGTCGGCGCGCATTTCGCATTGATCGACGCTCTCCAGCCCCGCTGATCGCAAGAAGCCGTTGATTGCCTTTTCCGGCGCGTCGGCGCGCGGTCCCTTGCGCTCTTCGTGCCGGGGCGGCGAATGCGGAGCCAGATCCTGAATGATGAGCGCCAGACGGCGCGGGGTCGAATAGGTTTGGGTGTCGCCGAACGCGAAGTCCGCTTCGGCAAGAGCCTCGCAGACGAGCCTTTTCAGGTTATCCTCAGCGCGCACCTGCATGCGCGCGGGTATTTCCTCGGAAAACAGTTCGAGCAGCAGATCAGGCATGGCTCATTCCGTGATGCGCTATGCGGCGCGTCATTCGTCGAGGTCGGGTTTTAACTGGCGCCACATGTAGGCCCGCCCGTCGGGGAAGCGTGCAACGATGCGGTTGGCTGCGCCGAATTCGTCGCGCGCGGCAAGATAGGCTGTTGCGTCGCCGGTTTCCAGCGCGCGGGCGAGCGCCGGCGCGTCGAAGCAGTCGAACCAGTCCGGCGCAACCAGCGGTGCGGCGTCCTCGGCCACCGGCGCAGCGGGCGTTTCGGCCAGCCGGAAACAGGCGCGCAACTTGATCGGAGAGGTCGGCGCGTCGATGCCGCGCCAGTCGCTGACCGTGTAGCTGCGTCCGGCGATTTCGACGCTGTCGGCGCGAATCTGTTCGTAATAGGCGCGCGTCTGGAAGTACCACAACGCGATGCCGAAAACGATAGTGAAGACCACAAAGCCAATGATCAGAACGCGTCCGCTCATGCGCCGCCGCCCTCGGTTTTCAGCCAAGCCGCACAGCATTTCTTCGCCAATTCGCGCACCCGCAGGATGTAGCTCTGGCGCTCGGTCACGGAGATCACGCCGCGCGCATCGAGCAGGTTGAAGATGTGGCTCGCCTTGATGCACTGGTCATAGGCGGGCAGCGCCATCAGGTGCCGGTCCCCGGCCTCGCCTGCGTCGATCAGCGCCTGGCATTGGCCTTCCGCGTCGCGGAAATGCTGAAACAGCTTGTCGGTATCAGCATATTCGAAGTTGTAGCGTGAATATTCCTGCTCCGGCTGGAGGAAGATGTCGCCGTAGCGCATGCGCTCATCGCCTGTGCGGCCGTTGACGTTCAGGTCGTAAACGTTGTCGACGCCCTGCACATACATCGCCAGCCGCTCCAGCCCGTAGGTCAGCTCGCCGGTGACGGGGTTGCAGTCGAAGCCGCCCACCTGCTGGAAATAAGTGAACTGGCTGATCTCCATGCCATCGCACCAGACCTCCCAGCCGAGGCCCCAAGCGCCGAGCGTCGGGCTCTCCCAGTCATCCTCGACGAAGCGGATATCGTGGCGCTGCGGGTCGATGCCGATGGCCAGCAGGCTGCCGAGATAAAGCTCCTGCAAATCTGGCGGAGAGGGCTTCCACGCCACCTGAAACTGGTAATAGTGCTGCAGCCGGTTCGGATTTTCGCCGTAGCGGCCGTCGCCCGGCCGGCGCGAGGGCTGGACGTAGGCTGCACGCCACGGGCGCGGCCCCAGCGAGCGCAGCGTCGTTGCCGGGTGAAAGGTGCCCGCGCCTACCTCCATGTCGTAAGGCTGGAGGATGACGCAACCGTGCGCGCCCCAGTAGTGCTGCAGAGTGAGGATCAGATCCTGGAATGAGTCTCTGGGCCGCAGATGGGGCGCGGCGGTGTGTCCGATGCATTGTTTCATTGGCGATTTGCTTGGTGGCGCGGCGCTGTCGCTTTGCGACGCAACCTACGCCCGCGCGCCGGATCGGTCAACGCGGCGCGCGCAGATCCGTGAAGACGCCCAGTGGGTTGTCGCAGTGCGGCGCGCGATCACAACCCGTAACGCGCCCAAAGCGCCCGCTCCTCCAGCGCAGAGACCAGCTCGTCGGCCCACCCATTCGCGAGCGCTCCCGCGACGTCGTCTCCCGGCCGCGCGACGCCCACCCCGCGCGCACGGCGAAACAACAATCCGCGCTCCGGCGAAATCAGCCGCAGACGCACATCCTCGCCGTAAACCTCGCGCATGCGCGAGCGCACATCGCTTAAACCGTCGATCAGACCCAAGTCGAGCGCTTGCCGGCCGGTCCAGAACTCGCCAGTGAACAGACTGTCGCCCGCGCTGTCGATCTTGGAGCCGCGGCGCTGCTTCACAAGGTCGATGAAATCCTGATGCACAATCTGCTGGATACCCTTCAACCGCGCCACATCGTCAGGATCCTCTGGCTGGAACGGGTCCAGCGTCATCTTTTTCTCGCCTGCGGTATAGACTCGCCGCTCAACGCCAAGCCGGCCGATCGCTTCATGCAAGCCGAAGCCTGCAGACAGCACGCCGATAGAACCCACGATCGAAGACGCGTCCGCATAAATCTCGTCGCCCGCTAGCGCGAGGATATAGCCCCCTGACGCCGCAACGTCCTCAGCAAAAACATAGACCTTTTTAGCCTCTTCCTGCGCCATCGCCCGGATGCGTTGATAGATCAGCCGTGACTGCACTGGCGAGCCGCCCGGCGAGTTCACCAGCACTGCGACCGCCGGGCTCTCCTTGAAGGAGAAGGCGCGCTCGATCACGCCTGAGACCACACTGAGCGACAGGCCCTGGCGCAGCGGCGTGGCCATACCTATGGTGCCGGTCAATCGGATGACGGGGATGAACGTGCCGGCGCTGGTCCATGCCGCGGGAAGCACAGCCTTCAGCGGGCCGAGGATGTTGGTGCGGGCCATTCGTTGTACCTTGTTTGCCGGTTTGTCAGAGATTTGATGAGGGCGAACTGTCCAGAGCACGCTTAACATAATGCGCGCGGATATGAAGTCCACTGCGGCTTTGTGTTGCCTTAAATGACGTCGAAGGGCAGGGCGGCGCCTTGGCGCAACACCGCCTCAACGGCAGGAGTGTAAGCGCCCTGTGGCTGATGTATTGTCACGCCTCTCAGCAGTTCCAGTCCGGCGCGGCTTCCCTTCGTTGCGGTTACGATGATGCGGGACGCCGGCGCGCCCGCTTGCGGGAACAGCGGCAACAGGCGAACGCCGCCGAACCGTCCTTTAAGCGCAGCCAGCATTTGCGCCAGGGCATCGGCGCGGTGGATCATCCAGAGCTTGCCGCGCGGCGCGGCGCAGGTTGCCAGAAATCGCACCCAGGCATCCAGCCCGTCCGCGCTCATGACATGCGCGCGGCGTTTGTCTGACGAGGCCGGAGCGCGGCTTCTTTCGACGGCCAAATAGGGCGGGTTTGCGACAACGCCGTCATAGCTTTCGCGCTGAATACCCTGGCTCTCAAGTGTGCCGAAGGGGCTCTTCACATCCCCCTGGATCACTGCTGTTCGCGCTGCAAAGCCATTGCGGGCCGCGTTCTGGCGCGCGAGGGCGCAAAGCTGCGCGTCGATCTCCACGCCGGTGACATGTACATGCGGCAAGCGCCATGCCAGGCACAGCGACACCGCCCCCACGCCACAGCCCGCATCGAGGACACGGACCTGGCCGCCATTCTCCGCGCGCACGCTCGCGGCCAGCAACACCGCGTCGGTCCCTGCGCGTGCGCCATCGCGCGGCTGCAACAGGTGGAGAGCGCCGCCGAGAAAGGCATCGTCGCTCAGCGTGTCGGCGCGGTCATCGCTCATAAGGGTGGACGCTGATATCGACGCCGGCCTCCGTGAGCAGGTCTACTGCGCGATGCCAGTCCGCATCCTCGACGATGACGCGCCGCGGCAGAATGCCAATCGAGCCTTCCATCACACTCATGTGACCGTCCAGGACGGCATGATCGATGTGCGCTTCGCTCAGGAGAGACTCGACAAACGAGATCAGAACGGCATCGTTGGTTTGAAGCAAGATTTTCATCGGCGGCTCAGAGCTATGGGGTATTATAAGGTGCGGTGCGGCCCTGAATGCATCTTGAGCTTGCGACGATATAGCCAGACGCGTGCCTTGACCGCGGCAATGCCGGGACATTTATAGTGAGGGCGCTTGCGCTGCGCACAAAGGAGGACCGCCGACGTGGGCCCGATCGTTCCGCTCCAAAAGACCGTTACGGCAAGCCGTGACATCGACGCCCTCCATCATCTTGTCGATCAGGACATGGCGCGCGTCAACCAGATCATTCTGGACAAGGCGCACTCGGATGTCGAGCTTATCCCGAAGCTCGCACAGCACCTGATCGATTCCGGCGGCAAGCGGCTGCGGCCGATGCTGACGATCGCGGCGGCCAAGCTCTGCGACTATCGCGGCGATGGACATGTGAAGCTCGCGGCCAGCGTCGAGTTCATGCATACCGCGACATTGCTGCACGACGATGTCGTGGACGAGAGCGAAATGCGCCGCGGCAAAATGGCGGCGCGGCTCCTGTGGGGTAATGAGGCGAGCGTGCTCGTTGGGGATTATCTGCTCGGGCAGGCCTTCAAGATGATGGTCGAAGTCGGCTCCCTCGGCGCGCTCGATGTGCTTTCAAACGCGGCCGCGGTCATCGCCGAAGGCGAGGTCATGCAGCTTGCTGCAGCCAAAAACCTGGAAACGACCGAACCCACCTATCACGCGGTCATAAATGCGAAAACAGCGGCCCTGTTCGCCGCCGCCGCAGAAGTCGGCGCGGTGATCGCTGAGCGGCCCGCGGCCGAAGCGCAAGCGCTTTACGCTTTTGGGCAGAACCTTGGCCTTGCATTCCAGCTGATGGATGACGTTCTGGATTATTCCGGCGAGCGCGCAAGCCTTGGCAAGAACGTTGGCGACGACTTCTCGGAGGGCAAGGTGACGCTTCCCGTGATTCTGGCGTACGACGATGGAACGCCGGAGGAACAAGCATTTTGGCGGCGTACGATCGCCGAGGGCGATATCCACGACGGCGATCTTGAAACGGCGATGACGCTTATCGCGCGGCACAATGCGCTGGACCGGACGATGGAGCGTGCGCTGAGGCATGGTGAGCAGGCCACGCGAGCGCTGGACATTTTCGCTGACGGCCACATCAAATCCGCTCTGCTTGAGGCGGTTGGCTTTTCGATTTCGCGTTCAAGCTGATGTTTACGACGTCCCGGCGAGATATTTCGTCGGGTCCACTGGCCGGGCATTCTTGCGCAACTCAAAGTGAATTTGCGGTTTGGTTACGGAGCCGCTGACGCCCGCCCGAGCGATCATGTCACCGCGTTCCACCGTGTCACAACGCTTTACCAACAATTGATCGTTATGCGCATAGGCGGAGACCCATCCATCAGCGTGACGCACCAGCACAAGCTTGCCCAAACCGGTCAACTCCTCGCCGGCATACACGACGATACCGTTTTCGGCTGCCTTCACCGGGGTGCCGCGCGGCACCGAGATGTTGATGCCGTCATTGCGCTGACCATCTGCCTTCGCGCCGAAGTGGGAAATGGTCAGGCCGGTCGCAGGACGGCGGAAGTTTGCGCCGCTGCGCGCAGGCGGGTTCTTCATTAGCGCACGGCATTCGGCTTCCGTCAGACGCGGCTCCGACGGTTTCGCGGGTTCGCTCTGCTCGACGCGTAAGTCCTGCTGCCGGGGGGCCGAGGCTATACGCGATGGGTTGGGTTGCGCCGTTGCCTCGGGACGCTCAGCGCGTGGCGGTTGCCCTGTTTCAGCATTCGCCAGCTGTGATCGCTGGGGGTCGACGGGCCGCCTGGCAGGGGCAGGCGGTGGCATGACTGGCGCGAACGTGCGTGGCGGCGCGCTGGCAACCCGCTGGCGGGGCGGCGCGGCGGGGCTCTGGCGGCGCTCTGCGTGTTGGGGTTCGGGCCGGTCGGGTTCGGCGGTGCGGCGCGGCGCTCGATCGAAGCCCTGGCGTTCATAGGGGCTGTAGCGCTCGCGCAGCAGAGGGTCCGCATAGAGCTGGTCTCCAGCATAGCGTGGTGCGCGCGCTTCGGTATAGCGGCCTTCAGGCGATGGGCGGGGCTGTGGCCGGGACGTTGGCGCTTTCGGGCCGACCGTGGGCTGGCTGTCCGCGCGGCGCACCGGACGCTGGTAGCGCTGGTCTGGAATAAAAATCTCGTCGCCTACGCGAATAAAGCTCGGGTCCTGCAGCCGGTTAAAGCGCGCTAGCTCTTCAACGCTTACATCATAGCGCTGCGCGATCCGAAACAGGGTTTCGCCGCGGCGCACCGTGTGGCTGCGGCGGCGCGGCGGTGTCGGGTCACGATGCCGGGCGGAGTAGCCCGGCGCGGTGTCACCGCGTGGCAGGCTGCGGGTCACGTGGTCGCGCCGCTGATGGCTCTGGCTCGTGCGCAAGTCTGCGCCATCGGCGCGGCGCCAGGAGGCGAAGCCGTCCTGTGCTAAGCGGGTTTCGTTGAAGTGAAGGGCCGCCGTGCCGGAGTCGCGGCCACTGTGGTCGTACCTCTGGACTTCCTGACTGCACCCAGCTGCGGCGAGGGCGAGCAGAGCAGCCAGGCTTACGCGTGTGACCGTATTGACGCGCCCGCGCGCGCAGGCGCTTTCCTGCTGTGCAATTGCTGGTCCGGCGTCGTCGCGGTGGGCCCGCAAGACCGAAACAAACGGAATGTTACTCATTGCCGCCAACTCCCTTGGTAGGCGGCAGTAGAGCGTTGATTGGTTAAATTGGCCTTAAATCGGCGGCTCAACCTGCGACAGATACGCCAGCTATGTGGCTCCGGACTCGCCGCGCACCAGCGGCACGAATTTCACTGGCAGGAGACGGCGATGCTGAGGCGCGCCGCCGCGATTGACGACCTCGGTGAGGAACTGCCCGTCCTCGGTCTCCAGCGGGATAATCATGCGTCCGTCTTCAGCGAGCTGGGCGAACAGGGCCTGCGGCACCTCCGCCGCCGCCGCCGTCACAATGATCCGATCGCACACGCCGCCATCGGGCCAGCCCTCCCAGCCGTTGCCGAGCGTCGCCGTAATGTTGCTGAGCCCGAGCGCCTTGAAGCGGGCCTCTGTAGCGCGCAGCAGCGGCTCGTGATACTCGACGGTAAATACCTCACGGAAGACATGCGCCAGAATGGCCGTCTGATAACCCGAACCTGTCCCGATCTCTAGCACGGCGCGTTCCGGGTCAGGGCCAAGCTTCTCGGTCATGTAGGCGACAACAAATGGCTGGGAAATAGTCTGGCCGCAGGCGATTGGCAGTGCGGTGTCGCCGTAGGCGTCATCGACGAAGTCGGCGGGCACGAACATTTCGCGGGGGACGCGCTCGAAGGCGTTCAGCACGCGGACATCGGTAATCCCGCGCCTGCGCAGATGCAGCACCAGCTCCATTCGGGTGAGGGCATCGGTCATGAAACCGGATCTCCTGGTGCGGCAAGCTCATTCAAATCTCGTCACCGCTGCGAAAACCCTCGCGCAGGCGTTCCATCGTCGGTTGGTCGGTCATATTGACGTTGAGCGGTGTCACGGAGATATGCCCGAGTTGCAGCGCGCGCAGATCGGTGCCGCTGCCCGGCGGCGACAGACGCTCCTTGAAGCCGAGCCAGTAATATGGGTTTCCCCGCGTATCCATACGGTCCTCAATCTGGAGGAAGTCAGCGTCGCGCTTGCCCTGCTCGGTGACGACGATATCACCCACGTCCTCCGGGTCGCGGTCCGGGAAGTTAACGTTCATCAAGACGCCTTTCGGCCAGCCAATCTCCAGAAGTTTGCGGATCAGACGCGGGCCGTGCTGCATCGGCGTTGCCCAGCGCGCTGTTCCGGGCGCGCTATGCTTCATTGACAGGCTGAGCGCGACCGCGGGGATGCCGAGCAATGCGCCCTCGATTGCGCCGGCAATGGTGCCGCTGTAGGTGACGTCGTCGGCCATGTTCTGTCCCGAATTGACGCCGGAGAGAACCAGATCGGGCCGATGGTCGGTCAATAGGAAGCGCACCCCCATGATGACGCTATCGGTGGGCGTGCCTTTCACGGCGTAGATGCGGTCCTTCAGCTTGCGCAAGCGCATCGGCTCGTGCAGCGTCAGCGAGTGGGACGCGCCGCTCTGGTCGGTTTCCGGCGCGACAATCCAGACATCACCGCTCAGCTCGCCCGCGATCGCCTGCAGCACATCGAGGCCCGGCGCTTCCACGCCGTCGTCATTCGTCACCAAAATCCGCATCAGGTCTCCGGGGCAATCGCGGCGTCACGCCGTTTCGATCCGTCTCAGCCCATTCATATAAGGTTGCAGCGCTTCGGGGACACGCACCGAACCATCGGCCTCTTGATAATTTTCAAGAATCGCGACCATCGTGCGGCCAACCGCTAGCCCCGAGCCGTTCAGCGTGTGGACGAAATGCAACTCCTTTTCTCCGGCGCGGAAACGCGCGTTCATCCGCCGGGCCTGAAACTCGCCGCAGACCGAGCAAGAGGAGATTTCCCGGTAGCGCTCCTGGCCGGGCAGCCAGACCTCGATGTCATATGTCTTCCGCGCTGCAAACCCCATATCGCCAGTGCACAGCGTCATGATTCGATATGGCAAGTCGAGGCGCTTGAGGATTTCCTCCGCGCAGGCGGTCATGCGCTCCAGTTCGTCCATGGACTGGTCGGGCATCGTGATCGAGACCAGTTCCACCTTGGAGAACTGGTGCTGACGGATCAGGCCGCGCGTGTCCTTGCCCGCCGCGCCGGCCTCCGCGCGGAAGCACGGCGTCCAGGCGGTGAAGCGCATCGGCAGGTCGTCAGCGGCGAGGATTTCCTCGCGCACCAGGTTCGTTAGCGAGACCTCCGCGGTGGGGATCAGCCAGTAGCCGTCTTCTGTGTGGAACAGGTCCTCGGCGAATTTCGGCAACTGCCCGGTCCCGAACATCGCATCGTCCCGCACGAGGAAGGGCGGCAGGATTTCGGTGTAGCCAAATTCCTCGGTGTGCAGGTCGAGCATGAAGGCCGCCAGCGCGCGCTCCATCCGCGCCAGAGCCCGCCGCAGCACCGCGAAGCGCGAGCCGGACAGCTTCGCTGCGGTCTCAAAATCCATCTGGTCGAGGGCTTCGCCGATGTCGAAATGCTCCTTGGGCGTGAAGTCGAACGCAGGTTTCTCGCCCCAGTCGCGCACGAGCACGTTATCGTTTTCATCCTCGCCAACAGGCACGTCGTCCAGCGGCAGATTAGGGATCGCCGCTAGCATCTCGTTCAGCTTTGCCTCGGCCAGGCGTAGCTCCTCCTCGCCCTCGTGTAGCGCGGTTTTCAGGTTGGCGACCTCGTCCATCAGCTCCTGCGCGCGCGCCTCGTCGCCGCTGCCCTTGGCCTTCCCGATTTCCTTAGACGCGGCGTTGCGTCGGGTCTGCGCTTCCTGGAGGCCCGTGACGATGCCGCGGCGCGCGTCGTCGAGCGCGATAACTTGCGCGGCGTGCGGTTCTAGCCCGCGCTTGGCGAGCCCAGCATCGAAGCTTTCCGGGTTTTCGCGAATCCATTTCGGATCGAACACGTGGATGCCCCCTAGATTTTGTGTGGGACCGATAGCGGCCCGTCGTCGCGCATTGCGGGCGTGGGGCCGGCGAATTTCGCCACAGCTATAAGGCGCGTGAGGCCGCGCGTCCAGCGGGGTTCAGGATTTCGGTTCGGATCGCGCCCGGCTTGACTTAGTCAATGTCCGCATCGGGCGCAGCATCGGCGCGCTTGCGCTCCGCGTAAGCCACCGAGATGATCGACAGTTCGTAAAGCAGGATCGTCGGCAGCGCGAGGCCGATCTGGCTGATCGGGTCGGGCGGTGTCAGAAATGCCGCCGCCGCGAACACGCCCACGATGGCGTATTTCCGTTTCCGCCGCAGGCCATCGGCGCTGACAATTCCCGCACGCCCCAGCAACGTGAGCAGAACCGGCAACTGAAAGCAGAAGCCGAAGGCGAGTATCAGCGTCATGATCAGCGACAGATACTCGCTCACCCGCGCTGTGAGCTGGATCGAGACCTGCGAGTCCCCGGTCTGCTGCATCGACAGGAAGAACTGCATCGCCAGCGGCATGACGATGAAATAGACCAGCGCGCCGCCGACCAGGAACAGCACTGGCGTGGCAATCAGGAATGGCAGAAAGGCGCGGCGCTCGTTCTTATAAAGCCCAGGCGCGACAAACATGTAGAGCTGTGCGGCGATAATCGGGAACGTCAGGAAAACCGCGCCGAACAGCGCGACCTTGAGCTGGGTAAAGAAGAACTCTTGCGGGGCCGTATAGATCATGTCGATCGGCACATCGCGGCCGACCGCCCACTGATACGGCACCAGCAGCAGATTGTAGATGTCTGTCGCGAAGGTGAAGCAAAGGACGAAGCCGACCAGGATCGCCACCACCGACCACATCAGCCGCTGGCGCAGCTCAACGAGGTGCTCGATCAGCGGGGCTTTACTGGCATCGATATCGTCAATGTCGTCCCGCTGGGCCACCAGGTTTTCTCCGAAAGGTTAGCTGACCGCGTCGCTGGCCTCGGCAGCGCCGTTTGTGTTGCGGCCGCTGACGGGTTTTGGCTCGCTACGGGTTTCACCCGGCTGTGGCTGCGGCTCGGTTGCGCCCGGTTCCGCCGGATGCTGCGGCGCGGGGGAGGCAGGCTCGGCTCTGTCTGACTGATCGAGGAGATCGCCCTCCGCGGCCTGACCGCTGCCAGTATCGCTCGAAGACGCCTTTTCTTCTCCGCTGGCCGTCCCTGTCCCGCGGGTTGGATTGTCCGAGAACGTGCTCTCGATCTCGTTGCGGACCTGATTTGCTGGGTTCAGATCGCTGATCTTCTTCATGTCGTTGCGCACATCGTCCATGCCGGCTTCGCGCATAGACTCGTTGAACTGCCGGCGGAATTCATCGGCTTGTCGGCGCATCTTCCCGACCGTCTGCCCTAGCGCATAGAGCATGCGGGGAAGGTCTTTCGGCCCGACAATGAGAATGGCGATGACCGCCAAGACCAGAAGTTCCGTCCAGCCGATGTCAAACATGAGGGAGTTTTATCCGCTAACAGTGCAAATCGCGCCGGGCTATTGCCTGGCGCGCCAGCGCGGTTCACGCCAGTTTGTCGCCAACACCGCCTGAGCCGTCAAGCTCAGCTGCTGGTGTTGGCCTCTTCCCGCGTTTGCCGCTTTGCCTCGGTTTCGCCCCGGGCGGCGTCATGCTCGATGGACTTGTTCGCTGTCTCGGCCTTCTCGTCGTCCTCCGAGATGCCTTTTTTGAAGCTCTTGATGCCCTTTGCGACATCGCCCATGAGTTCTGAGATTTTGCCCCGACCAAACAGTAGCACGAGCAGAACCACCACGATCAGGATTTGAAACCAACTCGGCGCCATACGTGTCTCTCTCTTCTAAAAGCGCATTGTCTCGGCAAGCGTGTGATGCACGCGCACCCTCTCAAACTACTTAAACAGAAAGGCCGCAGACCTGCAACTACGCTCGGATGCGTCTATCGTTCGATGCTCGCCCGGATCTGGTTGTCTGCCGGGAAGATATGAACCTTGTCACTAGGCACCTCGATGCCGACCCAGCTGCCCGTTTCCGCCTGAACAGCGCCGCAAACCCGCGCCAGCAGAGGCGTGTCGACCGCTTCAACGCCCAACTCGACCACCGTCTCGTCGCCCAGTGAGCGCGTCCCGCAGACCTGCGCTGGCGTGGACCGCGGCGTGTCACACAGCTTGACCACCCTGGGGCGGAAGCACATTAGCGCATCGCCGGTCACATCCGCGGTCGTCGGATATGTGCCTAACGGCCCGCGGGCTGCCCCGCCTGAGACCTTGCAAGGGACCACGTTGATCTCGCTCATCATCTCGGCGACGAACAGGTCAGTGGGATGGTCGAAGATCTCCTGCGTCGTGCCAGCTTGGACGATTTCTCCAGCACGCATGACGGCGATCCGGTCGCCCAGCAGCATCGCCTCTTCCGCTTCATGGGTCACGATGATGCAGGTGGTGCGCGTTTCGCGCAGGATTGTCAGCGTCTCCTCGCGCATCGAGGCGCGCAAGCGCGGATCAAGCCCGGAAAACGGCTCATCCATCATCATCACGCGCGGGCGGGGCACCGTCGCGCGGGCCAGCGCGATGCGTTGCTGCTGCCCGCCCGAGAGCACATGCGGATAGGCATTAGCGTAATCGGCCAGCCCCATACGCTGTAGCGCTAGTCTTGCTTCTGCCAATGCCGTAGTTCGCTCCATTGCCTGAAGCCCAAAGGCGACGTTCCCAAGGATCGTCATATGCGGGAACAGGGCGAAATCCTGAAACATCAGGCCGACGCCGCGCGCTTCCGGCGGAACATTCGCCGAACGGCCTGACATCTCGCGGCCGTCGATCAAAATCCGCCCGTCATCGGGGCGCTCCAGACCAGACACGAGGCGCAACAGCGTGGTTTTGCCGCAGCCCGAAGGACCCAGCAGGCAGAGAATCTCACCCGGCGCGATATCGAGCGAAACGTCCCGCACCGCGACCAGATCGCCGAATCTTCGCCAGACATTCTCCAATTGTACGCTCGCCGGGAAGGTTGCCGTCGCGCGCCGGTTGGTGTGGGCGGACAGCCCCACGCGCGGCTTGGTGCCCTGCGAGAACAAGAACTGCGATCTCAACGCGTTACTCCCTGGCTCGTTATGGCCTCGTCTCAGCCCGTAGGTTCGGCTGATCCAGAGGCGGAACGCTCTTGTGTCCGTTGGTCCGGCGGCGTTTCGTCTTCCTCGGCGAGCGGTGCGTCCTCGGCGTCCTCATCGCCTTCGCTCTCGCCATCTTCCAGCGGGTCCTCTTCCGCCGTCAAGGTCAGAGCGTCATCGGGCTGCGGCACCGTGAAGCCTGGCGGGAGATTGCTGTCGAGCAGGCCCGCCCCTTTCAACTCGCCAAGACCCGGCAGGTCGCGGATGCTGTCAAACCCGAAATGCTCCAGAAACGCATCGGTCGTTCCGTATGTCACCGGGCGGCCCGGCGCGCGGCGGCGTCCGCGCATTCTGATCCAGCCAGTCTCCAACAGCACATCCAGCGTGCCTTTCGAGGTGCTGACGCCGCGGACCTCTTCGATTTCGGCGCGCGTGGCGGGCTGGTGATAGGCGATGATGGCCAGTGTCTCCAACGCGGCGCGCGACAGCTTGCGCTGCTCAACGGCATGGCGTTCGAGCATAAAGGCGAGGTCTTCAGCCGTGCGAAATTGCCAACCGCCGGCCACGCTGACGATGTTTACGCCGCGCCCGGCATAATGCCCCTGCAATTCGGAGACGAGCGCCTTGATGTCCTCGCCATTGTCGAAATATTGGCGCAGGCTGGCGATATCCAAGGGTTCTGTCGCGGCAAACAGCAGGGCTTCGAGAATGCGCAGCTTCTCGCGCCGTTCCGCGGACGGCAAACGCGTCACGTTGGATGGGAGTTCCAACGGCAGCATTCCCGTGGCTGCACCGCTGTCTTTGGTCGTGTCGTTGCTCAAGCGATCTTCTCCCTTTTCTCGGGGGTCGTTTCAGCATTGTGCTCGTTTGGTGGTTCGCTAAGCCAGCGGACATGGATCGGCCCGAACGGCGTCGCCTGACGCAGCTCCAGATAACCCTCACGCGTCAGCTCCAGCGTTGCGCCGAATGTGCTGGCCAGCGCGGAGCGGCCCTCCCCGGTGTTTGGCAGGTAGTCTGCGAGATACTGCTCGATCGGCGCCCATTCCGCGATCGGACCGACCAAGCGGGTCAGCAGCTTGCGCCCGTCGCCGATCGACCACACCGTCCGTCCGCCAGCCTGGTGCGGCGTGCTGGTGGTCCGCCTGCGCTGCTCGGCATACGCTTTCAACAAGTCGTAAACGGTCGCGGTGTAGCGGCCCGAGCGGACCGTGCGAATGCCCTCCGGCATGCCGCGGGCGAACACCTCGAAACCGAGCTTTTTCCGCGACATAAGCTGCTTGACGGCGTCGCGCATGGCTTCCAGGCGCTTAAGGCGAAATGCCAACTGCGCCGCCAGCTCTTGGCCGCTTGGTTCGTCAGATTTTTCCTCTTCCTTGGGCAGCAGCAGGCGCGACTTGAGGTAGGCCAGCCAAGCCGCCATGACGAGGTAATCGGCCGCAATCTCCAGGCGCATCTGGCGAAGCTGCGATATAAACGAGAGATACTGTTCCGCCAGCGCCAGTACCGATACCTTGGTCAGGTCGATTTTTTGCTTGCGCGCCAGGCTCAGCAGCAGATCGAGCGGCCCCTCGAAGCCGTCCAACGCAACCAAAAGCACCTCTTCCGGCGCGCGGTCATCGGTCTCTTGGTCCCAGCCTTCGGGGTGCGGCGCAGCACCATTTTCGCCTGCCATTCGCGTATCCTGTGTGATTGGCGCCTGCTTGACACAGCGATTCGCCTAGTATTCTGGCCGATTCACGGCCTAATCGCCAGCGCTTCTCGTAGAAAGGCCTCGGCCTGCTCGCGGTCGAAGGCTTGCTGCGGCGCAATCCGCGCACGCGCAGCTTTGAACCGCGCCAGCGTTGTCCCGCTCAACTTCGGCGCTGCGGCCGCGACCGCCTCCATCTCCCGCAGCTTGCCGCTGCAGTGCAGCACGACATCGCAGCCTGCCTTCAGAACCACCTCCGCCCTGCGTCCGGCGCGCCCGGAGAGCGCGCGCATTCCGATATCATCCGACATCAAGAGACCATCGAAGCCGATTTCGCCCCGGATGATCCGGCCGATCACGTCCGGCGAAACGCTCGCGGCCCGGTTTCGGTCGACCGCGCTCAGCACAAGGTGCCCGGTCATACCGATCGGCATGTCGCGAAGCGCGGCAAACGGCGCAAAATCTGTAAGCCGCAAGCTGTCGAGGTCAGTGTCGATGCGTGGCAGGTCATGATGGCTATCAACCCGCGCGCGTCCATGACCGGGCAGATGCTTGATGACCGGCAGGACGCCCGCATGCAAGAGCCCTTGCGACATGGCCCGGGCGAGCGCGCTGACCTGCACCGGCGTGTCGCCATAGGCGCGGTCGCCGATGATATCGTGCGCCCCGGGCGCAGGCAAATCCAGGACCGGCGCGCAATCCACATCGATGCCAAGCGCCGCAAGATCGCGCCCCATCAGTTCGGCGCATGCCTGCACAGCCGCCAGCCCGGTTTGCGGGGTCTTGCGATACAGCGCGCCGAACGCCGCAGCAGGTGGATAAACGCGCCAATGAGGCGGCCCTAGACGCTGGACGCGGCCCCCTTCCTGGTCGACGAGAATAAATGCGTCAGTGGAATCAACCGCTTCGCGAAAGCTGTCGATCAGGGCCCGGACTTGATCTGGCGAGCGGCAATTGCGCTTGAACAGGATCAGTCCGCACGGACGCGCGGTGCGAAAGAACGTTCGTTCGCTCGGACGAAGCCGCTCGCCCCGGCACCCGGCAATGAAAGCGCGCAGGTGGTGACCGGTTTTCATCCCTGTCGGCGCACCCGCAACAGATGAGTTCGGGGCGCTCTATTCGCTGCGCACGAAGCAGCCGCCGAGACCAGCCTGTTTCAGCTCGCTACACACGTTCTGGGCGTTGCTGCGGGCGTCCATCGGGCCGACCCAGAGACGGTACCAAACGCCTTTGTCGCCGAGATCCGCCCGCTTGATCGTTGGGGCGAGCCCCTCAAGAATATTTGGGTATTTTTGCTGGAGATCGGCAAAGGCAGCCAGCGCCGAGGTCTGATCACGACGCGCGGCGATCTGCACGAAATACGGGTTCGCCGACGCTGTCGAGGGTTGCGTGCTTGCGTTCGTCGCCGGTTCGGCGGAGGCAACGCGCGTCTCTTGCGCGGGTTGCTCTGGTGGTTGCGGGCGCCGCTCGGGCGCGGGTGCTGCCGAAGCGGATTGTGCTTCAGGTTCGGAAGCGGACGTCTCACGCGCAGCGGTCTCCGCAGTGTCAGGGCTCGTTGTCGTGACAACGCCAGACGTATTGACCGTTTGCGGTTCCGTCTGCGAGGCGCTCTCGGGCTGCCCCTGAGGAACAACAACTGAACCGTCAGGCCGAACTGTCAAGGTGCGCACCGGGCGCGGCGAATTCGGATCGGCAGGCGCAGCCGTGGTTGTATCGCCGGTGTCGCCCGATTTGCGCAGCGCCTGCGCGATGCGCTCATCGAGCGTGTCCGCTGGTGCGCTGGTGCCCGTTGTCACCACGCCGGGAATAGCGGCCGTGCCGGTGTCATCGCTGGCGCTTGAGGCTTGTGCGCCGTCGCCGGGTGCACCGGTCAGCCGGTCATAGATCTGCTTATTTCCATCTGGAAAGGTTTTGCCGCCGGGGTCGGATGGCTCGCTCTTGACCGGCTCGTTGCCGGCGAGGACGGTTGGCGCGTCTGAACCGCTGCCATCGCTACTCTGCTGAAAACTCTTGTAGACAAAAGCCGCGGCGCTCCCGGTTGCGACCGCGGCGACCAGCACGCCGGCCACCATGAGTTTGCGCCGTTGTTTCGGCGGTTCTGCCGGCGCGTCAAACTGTTCTGGTTCATCGTCGAGGAAATCCGCATCCAGCGCATCTTCGGCATGCGGATGTGCGTCCTCATAGTAGGGGTCGTAGGCGCCGTACTCATCGGCGTAAACTGCACCATCCTCGGGCGCAGGCTCTTCGCCGGGCGCGAAAGAGGCGTCATCGTCATAGCTATCCCAGCTATATGGGTCGTCGAGCGCCGACTGCCGCGCGCCGGCGCGACTGGCTTCAAAAGGAAACACGTTGTCCGGCTGGTAAGCGTCATCCAGTTGAGGATCGTAACGATCCTCTTGATGCGCCGCATAGTCCTGAGCCGGGTCGTCGTCTTGCGGATCGGTGCGGGTGAAGAAACGATCCCGCAATTCCGACGGGTCCCGCGGCAGATCATCGCCGAACTGCTCGCTGTGCAGATCGTCCCGGCCGCTGCGCGTTAGGGCCGACAAATCGGGTGTTTGGACAGCGCCGTCGATGCGCCGGAACAGACTGTCATCGCGCATGGCCGGCCGGTCGGCGGTATCGGTGTAATCTTCGGTGTCATACGCATCGCTGCGTTCTGACCAGAAATTGCGTGCGCCAAAGGCGTTGCCGGAGTTCGCTTCACCACTGCGGTCATACGGTTCAGTCCGCCAGTCCGGCTCTGTTTGCCAGTCAGGTTCGGAGGGCGGCTCAGGCGTGTCCCAATCGAACGGATCGTCAGGGATGTCCTGCTCGGACCAGGCGGGCCTTGGCGTAGCGCGGCTTCGCGGTGTGTCAAAGCCGGTATCATCGGCCTCGGGCCCGGGGCGCCATTCATCAGCAAAGCTATTCTGCCGAGGCGCAACCCCTTGGTCCTCGTAGTCGCGACCGTAGCGCTCGATGGGGTCCGGGTAACGCCAATCATCGCGGCCGCGGTCTGTGTCGGCCCGCTCGCGAGGCGCCTGAGACGGCTCGGGCCGGCGGCGATGGCCTCGCGGAAATCCGTTGAAATCGTCAGATCGTGGCATGAGTTCTCCCCTCGCCCTGAATTCAGGCTCTGCCTCCGGCCGCGGTGTGACGCGAACCCTCTGCGACATGCAAACCCGGCATGCGGGTATGGCCTTAACGCATTTCGTTGACAGCTTCGACGCCGATAATACTGAGACCGGTGCGTAGTACGTCTGCTAGAGCGGCAACGAGCGCGAGACGCGCGATGGTTACATTTTTGTTACGCGCAAGAATGAATCTTGATTGTGGCAACTCTTTGCCGCGATTCCATAGGGCATGAAAGTCACTTGCTACATCATGTAGATAAAACGCGATTCGGTGAGGTTCGTGCGCTTGCGCCGCAGCTTCTACGGTGCGCGGGAAATGCGCCAGGCGTTTGATCAGCGCGATTTCGTAGTCATCGCTCAACAGTTCCAGATCCGCGCTGAGAAGCGCTTGCCGGCTGATGTCAAGCTCGGGCAAATCGCCCTGCGCGTTCCGGAAGACGGATTGCGCGCGGGCATGCGCATACTGCACGTAAAATACCGGGTTGTCCTTGGACTGCTCGGTGACCTTGTCGAAGTCGAAATCCAGCGGCGCATCGTTCTTGCGGAACAGCATCATGAAGCGCATGGCCGGGGCGCCAACCTCATCCACCACGTCGCGCAGGGTGACGAAGGTGCCGGCGCGCTTGGACATCTTCACCGGCTCGCCGCCCCGGAACAGCTTCACGAGTTGGCAGATCTTCACGTCCAGCTCGCCCTCCCCGCGGGTCAGAGCCTTGACGGCCGCCTGCATCCGCTTGACGTAGCCGGCGTGGTCCGCGCCCAGCACATTAATCATTTGCGTGAAGCCACGGGCGAACTTGTCGCGGTGATAGGCCATGTCGGCGGCGAAATAGGTGTAGCTGCCATCGGCCTTGATGAGCGGCCGGTCGGTGTCGTCGCCGAAATCGGTGGCCTTGAACAGGAGTTGTTCGCGATCTTCCCAATCCTCGGGTGTCTTGCCTTTTGGCGGCGCTAGGCGACCGTAGTAGACATACCCTCTGGCTTCGAGGTCCGCGATTGTTTCGGCTACCTTGTCGGCATCCTCTGTAAGAGACCGTTCGGAGAAAAAAACGTCATGATGGATGCCGACAGCCGCGAGATCGTCGCGGATCATGTCCATCATCATGTCGATGGCCACATCGCGGACGATCGGCAGCCACTCCGCTTCGTCCATGTTCAGCAAGCTGTCGGCATGCGCATCAGCAAGCGCCCGCCCGACCGGCACAAGATATCCGCCCGGATAAAGCCCTTCGGGAATTTCGCCGATCTCTTCGCCGAGCGCCTCGCGGTAACGGAGGAAAGCCGAGCGGGCCAGCACATCGACCTGAGCGCCGGCATCGTTGATGTAATATTCGCGTGTGACGTCGTGGCCAGTGAAGGCCAGCAGGTTGGCGAGCGCGTCGCCGAATACCGCGGAGCGTGAATGGCCGACATGCATTGGCCCCGTAGGATTCGCCGAGACATACTCCACATTAACTTTTGTGCCGGCCCCGATGTCCGCCCGTGCATAAGCTTCGCCTGCTTCTAGGACCGCGCGAACCACGCGCGCCCAGAAGCTGTTGTCGAGCGTCAGGTTGATGAAGCCGGGGCCAGCAATTTCCACCGAGGCCACGCCCTCGCCGGCCTCAAGCTTTGCCTTGAACGCCTCGGCAAGGTCACGCGGTTTCAGGCCCGCGGGTTTGGCCAGCACCAGTGCCGCGTTTGTTGCCAAGTCACCGTGTGTGGGGTCGCGCGGCGGCTCGACGGAGGCTGCGCTGATGTTGGCGCCTGCTGGTAATACGCCGTCGTGTTCAAGGGCTCTTGCGGCGGCTGCAACACGCGCCTCGAATTGGCTGAAGATGTTCATTCGTTCAAGAATTCTCGCTGGCTGTCGCGCAGCCGACGCCCCGGCCGCCACATGTCCCGGTGCGATCCACGGCGTTCAGTCGCGTTCCTGCCGGTGTGTATAGCCCTGAGGTCGGTTAACGCAATTCCTCGCGCCCGTCAAACAAGCGGCCATGCGTGTGCAAGGCGAACCGGTCGGTCATGCCGGCGATAAAGTCGCACACGCAGCGCGCCTGGTCCTTGGGCGGGGCATCGCGGGCCAACTCGCGCCATCCGTAGTCAAGGTCTTCGGGATGCGCCATGTAGTGGTGGAACAGGTCGGAGAGGACGTTCTTGGCCCGGTCCATCGTCCCGGCGATGCGCGGATGGCGATAAAGCTGGGCGTAGAGAAACCGGCGCAATTCACCAATCTCCGCCAGCATCGACGTGGAGAAGCTGGCAACGGGCGCCGGAGCCCGGCGGATATTTTCCGCGCTGCACGGCGCAAGCTCGTCAACCCGGCGGCGCGTCTCATCCATCAAATCGAAGATCATTGCGGTGATGAGCCGCCGATTAACTTCGTAGATTAGCCGGTCTGCGGCGAGGTTGGGGTAATCGCGCTTCACAGCGTCGATAAGCCGGCCGACAAGCGGCACCTCGGCCACCTTATCCAGCGTAATGAGGCCTGCGCGTAGGCCGTCGTCGATGTCGTGGTTGTTGTAGGCGATATCGTCCGCCAGCGCCGCCAGTTGCGCCTCAGCGGCCGGATAGGTATCAAGCTCCAGGTCATGCGCCGCGCAGTACACAGCGATCGCGTGGGGCAGGGTGCTGGTCGCGATATTGGCATCGCCGGGCGGCAACAGCGGGCCATTGTGCTTGACCAGCCCTTCAAGAGTTTCCCAACTCAGGTTGAGCCCGTCGAAATCGGCATAGCGGCTTTCCAGCTTCGTCACGATGCGCAGACTCTGGGCGTTATGGTCGAAGCCGCCGAAATCCGCCATTGCAGCGTTAAGCGCTTCTTCCCCCGCGTGTCCGAATGGCGTGTGACCAAGGTCATGCGCCAGCGCAATGGTCTCGGCGAGATCCTCGTCCAGGCGCAGCGAGCGCGCTAGTGTGCGCGCGATCTGCGCGACTTCCAGGCTGTGCGTCAAGCGGGTGCGGTAATGATCGCCCTCATGGTAGACGAAGACCTGCGTCTTGTAGGTCAAGCGGCGAAAGGCTGCGCAGTGGACAATGCGGTCCCGGTCGCGCTGGAAGGCCGTGCGCACTGCGCTCGGCGCTTCAGGATGAAACCGTCCGCGCGTGGCGCTCGCGTCGCTTGCGTACTGAGCCAACGGATATGGATGCGCAAGCTGCGGGGCATTGAATTCGGCATAGTCAACCATTGGCATCGCCGATCGCTATCCTGTCGCGGCGTTTCACGCTTCTGTCTCCCGCTCATTATTGACATGCCGCCAACCCCCGTCCATTTTTAAACTGACGCGGTCGACATCAATGTGTACTGAAGGGTCATGACAACACTTGAACAGCCAGAAACAGCTTCGTCCGTGCAGCTCTCGGCGCGCGCCGCGCGGCGCATCGCCAAGATCGTCGCGTCCGAGCCGGAGACTCCAATTCTGCGCGTCAGCGTCGATGGCGGGGGGTGTTCCGGCTTCCAGTATGGCTTTGATCTGGTGTCCGAAGCGGAGGCCGATGATCTGATCATCGAGCGCGACGGCGCGACCGTCGTGATCGACCCGGTCTCGCTGCAATTCCTCGGCGGGTCGGAAATAGACTTTGTGGATGACCTGATCGGCGCGCATTTCACGGTCCAAAATCCGAATGCGACGGCCTCTTGCGGGTGCGGCACCTCGTTCTCCATCTGAGCCGCGACATAACCTGTGATTTTCTGATCCCACCTCTAGCGCGGCGCGGGGCCAAGGTCTAGCCTCACATAGGGTGGGGTATATATTGGCGCTCCTCGTTTCCAGAGCATTGCCGTGTGATCATGAAAATCGCCACATGGAACGTGAACTCGATCAAGGTGCGCCGGGACAATGTCGCGCGCTGGCTGCGCGAGGCCGCTCCGGATGTCGCCTGCCTGCAAGAGTTGAAATGCGCCGATGACGGGTTTCCCCACGCCGCGTTTGAGGAACTCGGTTACAACATCGCCGTTCATGGGCAGAAAACCTATAACGGCGTTGCTATCCTCTCGAAATTCCCGATGGAGGATGTGACGCCCGGCCTGCCCGGCGATGACGGGGACGAGCAGGCGCGCTATCTGGAGACTGTGATTTCGCGCGATGGCGGCGTGGTACGCATTGCCTCAATCTATTTGCCAAATGGCAATCCGGCAGACGGCCCGAAATATCACTATAAGCTCAACTGGATGGCGCGGCTCAAGGCGCATACCGAGGAACTGCTGAGCTACGAGGAACCGCTCGTGCTCGCGGGGGATTACAACGTCATTCCTGCGGAAGTGGACGTGCATGACCCGCAAGCTTGGCGCAACGACGCCTTGTTCCTGCCCGAAACACGCAGCGCCTTCCGCGCACTGCTGAACCTGGGCTTCACCGATGCCTGGCGGGCCAGTAGCGATGAACCGCATCGCTATACATTCTGGGACTATCAGGGTGGCGCCTGGCAGAAGAACCACGGGATCCGTATCGACCATCTGCTCTTGTCGCCGCAGGCAGCCGACCGGCTGCAAACGTGCGACATCGACAAGGCCCCGCGGAGTTGGCAGAAGCCTTCGGATCACGTGCCGGTCTGGGCCGACCTCGCGATTTAGCTGCTACACGTCGAGGTTGGAGACTTCGAGCGCGTTCTGTTGGATGAAGTCGCGTCGCGATTCGACGACATCGCCCATCAGCGCGGAGAACGTCTCGTCGGCCTCGTCAAGCTCTTGTACCGTGACCTGCAGCAGCGTCCGCGTTTCCGGGTCCAGCGTTGTCTCCCAAAGCTGGTCCGGGTTCATTTCGCCCAGGCCCTTGTAGCGCTGCATCGAGATGCCTTTCCGGCCAGCCGCATAGACCTCGTCCAACAGACCGCGCGGCCCATAAATCGGTGTTTCCTTGTCTTTGCGCTTGAGCGTCGCCGGCGTCCCGTAAATCGCCGCCAGATGGTCCTTCATGTCGTTAAGCTTACGCGCATCAGCCGATGCCAGCAGCGCTTTGTCGATCACATGCGCCTCGCGCACGCTGCGCACCTCGCGCGTCACCATCAGTCCGTCCTCGGTCACAGAGCCTTCCCAGCCGCGCTCAGTCTCCTCCGACCAGCGGTCGAGCCGCATGGCGATATCCGCCGCGACGTCTGCGCCTGTATCCGGGTCGGCCAGCAGGTCCTGGTTCAGTGCGCCTGCGATCGCCGCCTGTTCTATGACGAAGCGCGCGTAGCGGCTGTGAATCCCGTCGATAACCTGCGCGGCGGACCGTGCCTGCTCGCAGACGGCCCGAAGATCGTTGCCCGCCAGCGCCTCGCCAGAGCCCAACTCAAGAACCGCGTCCTCGATGCCAGTGCCGATCAAGTAGTCTTCGAAAGCACGCTCATCTTTCAGATACTGCTCGGAGGAGCCGCGTTTCACCTTATAAAGCGGCGGCTGCGCGATGTAGAGGTTGCCGCGCTCGATCAACTCGGGCATCTGCCGATAGAAGAAGGTCAGCAGCAGCGTGCGGATATGCGCGCCGTCCACGTCCGCGTCGGTCATGATGATGACCTTGTGATACCTCAGCTTTTCGATGTCAAAGTCATCGCGGCCGATGCCTGTGCCGAGCGCGGTGATCAGCGTGCCGATCTCCTGGCTGGACAGCATCTTATCGAAGCGCGCGCGCTCCACGTTCAGGATCTTGCCGCGCAGCGGAAGCACGGCTTGCGTCGCGCGATTGCGCGCCTGCTTGGCGGAGCCGCCCGCGCTATCGCCCTCAACGAGGAAGATTTCGGCCTTGGCCGGGTCGCGCTCCTGACAGTCCGCCAGCTTGCCAGGAAGGTTGGCGACGTCCAGCGCGCCCTTGCGCCGGGTCTGTTCGCGTGCCTTGCGCGCGGCCTCACGGGCAACCGCTGCCTCGGCGATCTTGTGCATCACCGCCTTGGCTTCGCCCGGATGCTCCTCGAACCAAGCCGCGAGCGTGTCGCCGATGACGCTCTCGACGACCGCGCGGACCTCTGAGGAAACCAGTTTCTCCTTGGTCTGGCTGGAAAATTTCGGGTCCGGCACCTTGACCGACAGCACGCAGGTCAGCCCCTCGCGCGCGTCATCGCCGGTGATGGTCACCTTTTCGCGCTTGGCGATCCCGGAGGTGTGCGCATAAGCGTTGACCGTGCGCGTGAGAGCGCCACGGAAGCCGGCCAGATGGGTGCCGCCGTCCCGCTGCGGGATGTTGTTGGTGAAGCACAGGACGTTCTCGTGGTAGCTATCGTTCCACCACAGCGCGGCTTCCACGATGATGCGCGGCTCGTCCGGGTCGGTCGCTGAAGTGATAGCGGCGCCGCTGAGGAGTCTTTCGCCCTTAATCATGAGCGGTTCGGCCAGAAGCGGATGCCGCGAGCGGTCTAGATAGGCGACGAACTCCTTCACGCCGCCCTGATACTCCATGATCTCTTCGCGTGTTTCCACGCCGCGCTCATCGCGCAGCACGATGCGCACGCCAGAGTTCAGGAACGCCAGCTCGCGCAGCCGGTGCTCCAGCGTGGCGTAGTTGAATTCGACGCCGGAGAAGACATCCTCCGACGGCTTGAAGGAGATGCGTGTACCAGACCGTCCTTCAGCCTCGCCGACCGGCTCCAGCGGGGCCATCGCGACGCCATCCTCGAAGCGAACGAAGTGCTCCTTGCCATCGCGCCAGACGGTCAGGTCCAGTCGCGAAGAGAGCGCGTTCACCACCGAGACGCCCACGCCGTGCAGCCCCCCAGAAACCTTGTAGGAGCTTTGGTCGAACTTTCCGCCCGCGTGGAGCTGGGTCATGATCACCTCGGCGCCGGACACGCCCTCTTCCGCGTGAATATCGACGGGAATGCCGCGCCCGTTGTCCTCGACGGTTACGGAATTGTCGGGGTTCAGCCTGACGCTCACCTCATCGCAATAGCCGGCCAGCGCCTCGTCAACCGCGTTGTCGACGACCTCGTAGACCATATGGTGCAGGCCGGAGCCGTCATCGGTGTCGCCGATATACATGCCTGGTCGCTTGCGCACGGCATCCAGCCCGCGCAGGATCTTGATGTCGCGGGAGTCGTAATGCGGTTCGATCCCGGTTTCAGTGGCCACGGTTGGTTTTCTTCCTTTGTTGCGCGTTCGTTGATGCGATCTTGCGGACGCCTCAGCATGTCAGGAGTTTAGCACATCCCCTGCTATTCCGGTGCGATGACGCCATGATCGACCACAAAAAAGTTGGCTTTGCCATCGAGCGGCGCGAACACCCCGCGATCGGTGCCAGTCATCCAGGCTTGCGCGTCGACGGCCTCAATTTCGGCGAATAGCGCATCACGCCGCTCAGCGTCCAGATGCGCCGCAATCTCGTCGAGCAGAATCACCGGCGCCGCACCGACCACCGTGCGTACCAGCTCCGCATGCGCTAGCACCAGCCCGACCAGCAGCGCCTTTTGCTCCCCTGTCGAGCAGAGCCGCGCGGGCATGTCTTTCCGTGCATGGCCGACGAGCAGATCGGTACGATGCGGGCCGATGGTCGTTCGTTTTGCCGCTCGGTCTCGCGCCCGGTTGTCCGCCAGGTCGCGCGCGTAATTGTCTTCGACATCCACGGCCGCCTCGCCTTCCAGCGCATTCTCAAGGCTGCCGTCGAGCTGGACCCTGGCGGCCGGAAACGCCATGTCAGCGCCGTCAGGCGACTTCCGTGCGATAACGGCCGTCAGCTGCGCAATGGCGTCGCGCCGCGCCGCCGCGATCGCCACACCAGCTTCTGCCATCTGCCGCTCCAGCCCGTCAAACAGTGCGGGGCTTCCGCCCATCTCCAGCAGGCGGTTCCGCTGGCGCATGGCACGCTCAAACTGGGCGGTCAGGCGGCGATGATGCGGGTCGAGGCTGACAATCATCTGTTCGAGAAAACGCCGACGCTCCGAGGCCGGTCCTGTGAACAGGCTATACAGCGCCGGCGTGAGCCAGACCATGCGCACATATTCTGCAAGCGCGCTCGGCTGGGCTGGTACGCCGTCGATGCGCACGACCCGCGTTTGGCGGTTTTCGTCGGGGCCGGAACGCAGGCCCGTGCCGATTGTTGTCTGCGCGTCGCCGACATGTAAGCGTCCGCTGACGGTCCATCCGGCGTCCGGGCCGCCAATCCGGCGCAACTCCGCATAAGGTGCCCCGCGCAGGCCGCGCCCGTGTGACAGCAGCGAGACAGCCTCCAGTATGTTGGTCTTGCCTGCGCCGTTTTCGCCGGTCAGCACGACAGGCGCCGGCGAGAGCCGAAGAGCCGCCGAGGCATAATTGCGGAAAGCGTGAAGATGTAGTCGCGACAGCCAGGCGCGCGGCGTCGTCGGAGCATTTTCAGCGGGCCAACTCATCTCTGGCGTGCCGGTCATACGACCCGACGAAAGCAATGTTGCGATCTCCGGAGGGGGCGCGCCTGAAGCGGCCGGTTTGGCTGTCCAACGCTGTGTCAGACCCGCATGGGCATTAGCACATAAACCGCCGTCTCATCCGTCGCGTCGGTGACCAGCGTCGGCGAGCTTGCGTCTGCGAAGCGGAAAATAGCGTTATCGCTCGCGATCTGTGTGCATATGTCCAAGAGATAGCGCGCGTTGAAGCCGATTTCCAGAGGGTCGCTATCGTACTCAACGGAGATCTCTTCCTCTGCCGATCCCGCGTCAGGATTATTGACAGAAAGAACCAGTTTGTTCTTGGCGACATTGAGCTTTACCGCGCGGCCCTTCTCGCTCGACAATGTCGAAACCCGATCGGTCGCGGCCGCGAAGGCGTTGCGGTCCACGGTCATCACCTTGTCGTTGCCCACCGGAATAACGCGGCCATAATCCGGGAACGTGCCGTCGATCAGCTTCGATGTCAGCACGACACTTTCCGGCCCGGCGGCCTCCTCTTCGCCAGCATCGAAGATGAAGCGGATTTTTGCGCCTGAGAGTTCGACCTGTACCGGAGCGCTGCGGTCGCCCAGCAGCTTGAACACCTCCGCCACCGTCTTGCGCGGGATAATGACGCCCGGCATGCCTTTTGCTCCGTCCGGCAGCGCATGCTCCGTTTTGGCGAGCCGATGCCCATCAGTCGCCACCGCGCACAGGCGGTCGCCGTCATCTGTTGTAATCGTATGGAAATAGATGCCGTTCAGGTAGTAGCGCGTTTCCTCCGTCGAGATGGCGAAGCGGGTCCGCTCGATCATCTTGCGCAAGCTCCCAGCCGGAAGCGCGAAGCTGTGCGTCATCTCATCTGTGGCGATATCCGGGAAGTCGGTGCCCGGCAGGCAGGCTAGCTGAAAGCGCGCCGGACCGGCCGACAAGTTTACCTGCGCGCCGCTCTCATCCATCGCCAACGTCACCTGCGTGCCATCGGGGAGCTTGCGCACGATGTCGTGCAGCATGTGCGCCGAAACCGTTGTTTCGCCGGGCGCCTCGGTTGTTGCTGCGATGGTCTCGCTAACCTCGATATCGAGATCGGTGGCCTTGAGGCGAAGCACCCCCTCACGCGCAGCAATGAGGACGTTGGACAGGATCGGGATGGTCACGCGCCGCTCGACAACGCTTGTCACATGCTGAAGGGCCTTCATCAACGCGGCACGTTCGATTGCCAGTCGCATGGTGGGTTCCCTGTAACTCACTTGCCGGTGTCGCCGAGAGCCGGTTTTGCGCCCGCCAGTTGGTGCATGTGCTCAGTCCGCTTGGCACCGGCGTAAAAATAGGGCCGGAACTGTCGCGCTTACCACTCAGTTTGACAAGAGCTTTTCAATGCCCGTCCAGAAGCTGGCTGAGGCGATAATGCTTCAGCGGGTGCGGTTCGCAAGGCCATATTTCATCGGGTGGCCGCCGGTTGTTAGAGCGCGTCCAGCTTTCATCAAAGCCTTGAACGCGCTCTAAACTCTTCCTGGCTGGGGCTTGGCTCCGGGAATGCCAACCGCCGCTGAAACGGGTTTAGTCCCGCAACAGACGCTTGAGGATTTCCACATCTTCGCGAAGCGCGGAGTCGTTTTCCATCAGCTCATCGACTTTACGGATCGCGTGTAGCACCGTGGTGTGGTCACGGCCGCCGAACCGTCGGCCGATTTCCGGCAGTGAACGCGCCGTTAGCGACTTGGCGAGATACATGCCGATCTGGCGGGGCCGGACAATAGAGCGATTGCGCCGCGAAGACAGCAAATCCGCGCGGTTCACGCTGAAGTGCTTGGTGACGACACGCAGGATGTCGTCGATCTTGATGCGTTTCGGTTCTTTGCCACGTACCAGGTCGGCGATGATGTGCTCGGCGGTCTCTAGCGTAACCGGTTGCGAGGTCAGCTTGTAAGCCGCATGGATGCGGGTGATCGCGCCTTCCAGTTCTCGTCCGCCTTCGGTGAGTTCCGAGGCAAGATAGTCAATGACGGCATCGGGGATGACAAAGCCGGGATCTTCCTCAGCCTTGTCTTGGACGCGGCGCTTGAGAATCTGGTGGCGCAGGTCGTAATCCATCTGCCCCAGTTCGGCGACAAGACCGCCTGCAAGCCGGGAGCGCATGCGTGCGTCGAACCCTTCGAGTTGCATTGGCACGCAGTCGGCCGCCACCACCACCTGTTTGCCACCGTCGATTAGCGAATTCAGGGTGTGACAGAACTCCTGCTGGAAAGTGCGGCCCTGCAGAAACTCCATATCGTCGATGAGCAACACGTCGATATTGCGCAGCCGGTCTTTATAGGCCGGACCGCCGCGCGACTGCAGCGCCTCGGCAAAACTGTACATGAAGCGTTCGGCCGTGAGGTAAAGGATCTTGGCGTCCGGCTTGCGCTCTTTCACGCCCCAGGCAACCGCGTGAAGCAGATGGGTCTTGCCAAGGCCAACCTTGCCGTGGAGATAAAGCGGATTGTACCGGGATGTCTGCTCGCCCGTGCTCTCGACAACCTGAAGGGCCGCGGCATGCGCCAGCCTGTTGGCCGTGCCGACGAGGAACGACGCGAAGTTGAAGCGCGAGTCCAGCGGTGAGCCCTCGAACCCCTCGCAACCGGTCCGCGTATCCACATTGGGCCGCGGTTGGGCGGCGTGGGCGGCAGGCGTCGGCAGACGCTCGGCCGCATGAGACGGTTGAGGCGTTGGACGGACGGCGTCATGCGGCTGGCGCACGCGGAACTCCAGCCTCTCGACGCGATCGAACTCCGCGCTGCAGCATTTCAGCAAATGCTCCGAATAGTGGGAGCGCAGCCATTTACTGAGGAATTTGGTTGGGACGGAGACTTGAAGGCAGCCACCTTCGAGCGCTTCAAGCTCAACCCGGCCAAACCAGCTTGTAAATACGTCTTCGCCTAGTTCTGCCCGGAGGCGCTTCTGAATGCGCTGCCATTTTTGATCCATTAAGGCGGATTGGTGCCGACCAGAGGTTGGCGGCGCGCCGACCCTTGCTTCTGCTAATTCCACGGTAACCCCCGCTGTTCAGGCCAGTGTCCAGTCGAGACTTGGCCAAAGCATCCTGTGCAGCCCCGCGCCCACGAGGCGGCTTGATTATTTTTACTGTATTCAGTTTTTGCGCTGTTTGTGGCGTCTACGCGGCTTGCGCCGTCACGCCCGATCGCAGCGATGCGCTGACGACGGGTTTGGTCGCCGCGCTGTGCGCCCTGCCGCTGCTGTCGGCTGAAGCGTCAGCTATAGCTGCCAAGCACTGATTCTCCGCCTCGACATGCGCGCCGTCCTGGCTCAGCGATTGCAACTGCTGCCCCGCCGAGACGAATTCGACCTCGGCAGAGACATCTGTTTTAACGGCGCGCTGCTCTGCGGGCTGCGTGAAGAAGCGGGTGCAGATACGCTCAGCCAGCGTTTCACGGGCGAGTCGCGCCGTCACATCCCGCCAACTCCGGAGCTTCACCGGCGACTTGGGCGGTTGGCAAGAGGCGTCTTCGCGGGCGGGCTTGCCACTCCGCGGTGTGGTGTTGGCATGCGCGCTGTCTGGCGCCTGCGAGAAGATGCTACCGAGTAGCCGCGAGCGGCGCCTTTGGCGTCCGTGCTGGCCTTGCGTATGTGTCATGTTGTCCTCCTGCTTACGAAGCCTGACCGTTCGTTCCGGGGGGCCGCACGACCGCTCAAGGTCCATCCGGACCACTGGGCGGTGTAACACTCGTCCCCTTTGTAGAAACGCGGCAAGCTGCCAAATCCCCGACTGTTCAAGACACACCCCTACCGCTGCTGGCAAACATCTGTCTGCCCGCCCGGAGTGGCGATACGCATTACTCGATATGGATACACACTCAGGAGGGGTTGCCCCCGTTCGGAAGCCCTTTGTTTAAACAAATTGCACGGGGATTGCAACCTTTGAGAGTTTTTGTTGGCCCGCGACTGGCGCCCATTGTGACAAAAAAATGACGCGGAGATGCGAATCGCCTCAAGGCTGTCAAAATTCGCTATTTTGTTGAAATTACTTAATAAATGTCTCCATCGCAATCTCTGCAGAACGGACATTCGTGTCAATGAGGTTTGGGGAACCGGTGCGGGTTTTGGAGCTTCCATATTGGCTTGTGTGTCACAACTGGAGATTGTGGCGTCGCGCAAATCCTTAATAAATCAATTATTTCGCGCTTCGGGGTCGCGATCGTCGCGTCCTGCAGGCCGTCAGGTTGTGGCCTAAACGCAACAAGAGCCGGAAAGACTTTCCCGGTCGTCATTTTTCGGTCAATGAGCGCCATTCAGATATAGCTACGCGGCCATTGCCGATGCACCAAATGTTGATTCGGACGGCTGCTTTGTTGCCACTGAGGCAAATGAGTTATTGGCTCATTGATGCTGCGGCCCGTTTTCTGGGCAGAGTCCGCGAATCGCTGATCGCGCGTTGAGCACCGTGAGGGGTTGTCCAAACAGATGGCTGGCGTCTAATGTAGCGCCGGTCCCGCGCTGCATCGGCCGTCTTGCGAGGCACCGACAAGATGAGCGGCCGGACCTTCGGCCACGATCGTCTTAAGCGAACGAAACGGCACTCCGAGTATGAGATCATTTCAAAGAGCCGTGGCGGGCGTGGCCGTCTTAGTTTCGTTCTTGCTGGCGCTCGGAGTCATCGCTCCTTACCTTGTTGATGGGCAGACGGTGCGCAATCAGCTAGTCGCCAAGCTATCGGCCTGGGCCGACGGCGAGCTGCGGGTGCAAGGCGATGTCCATCTCACCAGCCTGTTTGACCTGACGATCGAGGCCGGGGATGTCGAAATCCGCAACCCCAAGCGCTTTCCCGCGATCGAGCGTATCGGCGCGGATCTGGTTCAGGCGCGGCTGAGCCTTTGGGAGCTACTGAGTGGGCGCGTCGTGTTCGGAAAGGTCTGGGTCACCAAGCCGGTGATCGCGCTTCGACCAGCATCTACCGATGAGCAGGACGGGCCGCTCTGGCGTGCCGTGCTATTGAACGAGCCGGCCGTCCTTGAGCGCCTGGTTGATGCTGTCGTGCGCGCGCCGTTCGTCGAAATCGAGCTGAACAACGGCACGATAGAGCCAACTGAGCGCATCGGCGGGGCTTTGGCGGGCTTGGATGGTTTTACGCTGCTGTTGGAACGGCAATCAGACCGCGGCTTCGTCCTTGCCGAGGGCGACATTACCTGGGCCGGGCGGCCGTTGCGGGTCTCGCTGGAACGCGGTCAGCTTAGGCCGGAAGGCCCCACGCTTGAGGCTCCGGTGCGCTTTGAAGCAGCGGGGCCGGCTTTCGGTCGCGTCCGCGCGACGGGCAGCATCGTGCAAGCCAATGGCCCCCACTTCACTGGCCAACTCGACGTGCGCAATGCGCCTTTTTCCCGGCTGGAAGATTGGCTCGATTTGCCCTCCGGCATTGCTTTCAAGAATGCGCGTTATTCTGTGACGGGCGCACTTGAAGCGACGTCAGACACGGTGTCTCTGAGACAGTTGCAGGTTGATATGGGCAACACCCGTTTGACAGGGCTGCTTACCGCGGAGACGGATGGAGAGAGGCCGAAGGTGTCGGGCACGATGGGCCTCAGCGAAGTTGATCTGCGCGGCATGTCGTTGCATGCCCCTCGCGTTCTCGCTGCTGACGATCCGCTCAGTATCCGCCGTGGGCAGCAATCCCCGTGGTCGCGCCGCCTTGGGGAATGGCTGCAAAGTTTTGACGCTGATCTTCGGGTCTCTGCGGAGAGCTTGTTGTTCGATGGCGTAGAGACCGGCGAGGCGGCTGCGTTCCTGTCCGTTGAGGATGGCCGGGCCACCCTCGATGTCGCGGAACTCGTCCTCTATGACGGATTCATCAATGGACAGTTCGCTGCGCAGTGGCGCAACGATATGCTTCAGCTGCACGGCAAAGGCAAAGCCGCGGGCGTGAACATCGCTGGATTGCTGACTAGTGTCGGCAAACCTCAGCTGGTGAGCGGGCAAACCGATATATCCTTCAGCGTGGAGGGCGCAGCCCCAACGCTTCATGCGCTGGCGCGCAGCCTCCATGTTCGCGGCCAGGTCGTCGCGCTGCAAGGCGGAGAGCTTGCGCTGGATATCGCTGAGCTTGCTGCCAGACTGGATGCCCAGGAGCTCTACACGGACGGACAGCCGACAGCCCTGGAGGTGTCCCCAGGACGAGGCGATTATGACATGCTGCGCGCGTCCTTCGGATTGCGTGGCAACATGCTTAGTCTGGATGCGATCGCCATTGCGCAGGACGGGTGGATCTTGCAGGGGCAAGGCGAGATGGATCTGGCGCAGTTGTGGATCGATTGGCAAATCAGCGCGGCGCGTGCGGCTGCGGCTGGGCCAGTGGTCAGCAATCTGTCTGGGATCGCGCCAGCGCATGAGGAGGCGATTCGCCTGCGTCTGAAAGGGCCGCTGCATCACCCGCGTTTGATGCGTGAGCCGGTCGCTCCGCCGATCCGCGACAACATCCATGGCAAACGCGCCGGGTGGCCTTGAGCGACGCAATGTGGCCGCGCATGGCAAATCATTTTCGACGCCGGTTCCGGCCATTCACCAAGCGGAGGGCACCATGATGGCGAAATCCCGCCGGCGGGCGGCCGTGGCTGTGTTCGTTTTGACGGTACTGGCCACCATGAGCGCTGCGCGCGCTGAGCCTGATGCGACGCAGACGCCCCATGCGACGACCAGCGACGATCCGGTTGTCGACCGTTCTGGCTCTCCCTCTCCGTCAATATCGAACCCGCATCCGCCCAGCGTCGGCGCAAGCAAGACCGAATCTGGCGGGCCTTCATCGGACGATGCCGATACCGTGACCGAAAACGAGCCTGCCCCGCCAGTCGCCCAAGACACCGCGGCGCCGTCCGCGGCGGATGCAGGCGCCTCCAACGCGTCTGGGCCCGAACCAGTGGCGACACAGGCCCCTGCGGACGCTGCGCCACGTGGTGTCTCGCCGGCGGCCGACGGCGCAACGGAGGTCGCGCCAGGACGCAAGGCTGAGGAGCAGGCTCCGGCAGCACAGCCGCGCGCTGAACCTGATGAGCAGGAGAAGGCCCTTCGACCGGCGGACATTACCCTCACTGTCGCCACATGGCAGAGCGCCTATAGCGCCGCGCAGATGCGCACGCTGTTCACGCCCTTTCGCGCTGATCATGATTATCGGCTTGAGGTGGTCA
Source organism: uncultured Hyphomicrobiaceae bacterium (assembly GCA_964466965.1). Taxonomy (GTDB): domain Bacteria; phylum Pseudomonadota; class Alphaproteobacteria; order Rhizobiales; family Rhodomicrobiaceae; genus Dichotomicrobium. Next base: position 3,207 of record CAYXPZ010000015.1, on the reverse strand, counting down.
CGCATGGAGGCAGGCTCAGCGATCTGGATGCCGCGCGTGTCGAGGCTGCAGGCTGGACCCTGATCGAAGTCGATGAACAGACCGCGCGTCGCGGATGCCGTACCGGTTGGTTGAACGAGATAGACGTGACCACGCTGCCACCTAGCGTCGAGGGGGACCCGGCGCGCATGGATTATCTGCCGGGCGCGGTTCTGCCCTGCGCGGTTGGAAGCGCCGCTTGGTCCGCGGTGCTTGTTCACGATAGCCGCGCGGCCTTCCCGGAGCCACCGGAAAGCGTCGCGGACGTATTCGACCTGAAAGGGTTTCCCGGCATGCGGACGCTGCCGCGTCAGGCGCCTTACCTGCTTGAACTGGCGCTGATGGCGGACGGTGTGTCGCCCGCGCAGGTCTATGACGTGCTGCAGACGCAGGCTGGCCAGGATCGCGCGTTCTCCAAGTTGAGCTCGATTCGGCATGCCATTGTCTGGTGGGATGACGCCGCCAATGCGCTCGCCCCATTTTCCGCGGGCGCGCCGGAAAGCGTTGATGATGTTGTCATGGGTCTCGCCTTTAACGGGCGGACCTTCACGAGCGCGGTGAGGACAACGCCATTCCTTCGCATCTTATGGGATGGGCAGGTTTACCGGTTCAACTACTGGGCCGTCCCGTCATCAGCGCCCCATGCGCAGGCGTCGCAGACGCTTCTCAAATATGTCTCGCTGCCGGAACGTCAGGCGCGGCTCACCCGCTGGTTTCCCTACGGACCGACGCGTCGCTCGGCGCTGCCATTGGTTGATCGGCATGCCGAGATCGACGTGGATATGGCCGATTTCGTTCCCACGATGCCTGCCAATATGAGGCGGGCGCTGCGCTTCGATCAGGCGTGGTGGAATGCGCATGGCGAGCCCATCAAGACGCGTTTCGCAGCGTGGCTGGCGCTTCCCACGCCTCAGGTCCCGCCTGATCAGCTTGTTCCACCAACGCCGGTACGCGCGCTGCGCGCGCGTGCGACGACAGTTCAATGACAGGAATCTGATCTGATCGTCAGGGGTGTAGAGACGCTCGACGCCAACCTTATGATTTCCCCACATCCTTCTTGTTGCATTGTGACAATACTGTCACATTCGCTTTCACGTCCGCTCGCAGGTGCCACTCTGACTTGTAGCGCGGGGTGCACCAAGGGTGCTGCAGAGAATGAGGTTAAACTGCACATTCCGTTGACTTTCTGCCGCTAAAACACGCAGCAGTCCGCGCCTGATTGGTGCTCGCGTCGTCCAATGCACAACATCTAGCTGCATAAATCCGGCGCGTCAGTCTGCAATCCTCGCGATCGTTGCAACCTCCGGCTTGCAGCGTGGCGTCGGCCGGCGCATGATGTCCTCAGCTTCCACAAAGTGAGCGCGCCTTAGCGCACAACAAAGAGAAGCTCTACGTTGTGTCAGGTTGACTGGTGATATCGAGCACGGGTTTTGAGGCGACCCGTGTACGAATACGCCTTGTCGATTCTCACAACGGGTTCGCAGCGGGGTTAAGGGCGCACTGCCACCGTCCCTTCAGGCGGTGCCCCTCTCTTTCTCTGTTTGCCACGGCTCTCGGGCCTTGCTCCGCCGAATGTGACCGCGCCCTCTCTGAAATCCGATAGCCTTACCCGCCCGATTTTCGTTAAGCTACAGTCCGACTTAGCCACGTTTTAGAGGGAGCGGGAAGATGAGCGAGCCATTATGGAGTCCCAGCCCGGAAACGATCGCGAATAGCAATCTTACGGCTTTCATGAAGTTCATGCGCCGGGAGTACGGCGCCTATTTCCGCGATACCGATGATCTACATCACTTTTCTGTACGCGCGCCGGCGGTGTTCTGGTCGGCGCTATGGGATTTTCTCGGGTTTATCGGCGAAAAAGGCCATCCGCCTTATCTCGTGAATGGCGACAAGATGCCCGGCGCGAAGTTCTTTCCCAACGCGCAGCTTAACTATGCCGAAAACCTCTTGCGTCGCTGCGATGACGGCACAGCTGTCATCTTCCGAGCCGAAGACAAGCTGGAACGCCGTATGAGCTGGTCCGAGCTTCACGCGCAGGTCTCGCAGCTTCAGCAGGTGCTGCGCGCCCATGGCGTCGTGGCGGGCGACCGCGTCGCGGCGATGATGCCGAATGCGCCGGAAACCCTGATCGCCCTGCTGGCCGCGGCCTCGATCGGCGCGGTGTTCTCTTCCTGCTCCCCGGATTTCGGCGTCAAGGGCGTTATGGACCGCTTTGGCCAGATCGAGCCGAAGGTGCTGATTGCCTGCGATGGCTATTACTATAACGGCAAGCGCTTCGAGATCGGCGACAAGCTGGCCGAGATCGGTCCGCAACTCACCAATCTGGAGACGGTGCTTATCGCGGATTATCTCGGCGCGAGCAGCGCAACCGCCGGCAGGCTCCATCGTGCGCAGCCGCTGGCCGAGGCCATGGGCGCGCATGTCCCTGGCGACGTTGCCTATACTCCCATGCCGTTCGACCATCCCATCTATATCATGTTTTCGTCAGGCACGACCGGCGTACCCAAATGCATAGTTCATACCGCGGGCGGTGCGCTGTTGCAGCAGGTGAAGGAACACGCGCTGCATTGCGATGTTAAAGCCGGCGACAGGGTGTTCTACTTTACTACTTGCGGCTGGATGATGTGGAATTGGTTGGTGGCCGGTCTCGCCTGCGAAGCCACGATCATGCTTTATGACGGCTCGCCGTTCGCCCCGGACGGCAATGTGCTGTTCGACTACGCGCAGGCGGACGGCATGACCTTCTTCGGTACCTCGGCGAAATACATCGACGCGCTGAAGAAGAACGAATATCGCCCGCGCGACACGCACGACCTGTCGAAGCTGCGGACGATGGCCTCAACCGGCTCTCCGCTGGTGCCCGAAAGCTTCGATTACGTCTACGACGCCATTAAGCCGGACATCCATCTGGCTTCGATCTCGGGCGGAACAGACATCGTCTCCTGCTTTGTGCTCGGCAACCCGCATCTGCCGGTCTGGCGCGGCGAAATCCAGGGGCCGGGCCTCGGGCTTGCGGTCGACGTCTTCGACGAGGACGGTAACCCGGTGCGCGGCGAAAAGGGCGAGCTGGTCTGCACGAAGCCTTTCCCGTCGATGCCGGTCGGTTTCTGGAACGATCCAGACGGCGAAAAATACTTCAACGCCTATTTCGCGCGCTTCCCGAATATCTGGCATCACGGCGACTTTGCG
>CAYXPZ010000014.1:0-41901 GCA_964466965.1 uncultured Hyphomicrobiaceae bacterium | reverse complement strand
CCTCGCGCGCCACGAACGCGGCCATGCTGTCACCCGCGATGCCGCCGAACACGGTGGAGTTCGCAACGCCATTACCGCCGAGCCGGTTGGAGCCATGCACGCCGCCGCAATCCTCGCCTGCTGCGAATAGGCCGGGCAGGGCGGTGGAGGTGTCGGGTTCGAACTCCGCGCCGCCCATCAGATAATGCGCGGTCGGTACCACCTCGACGCGCCCGCCGGCCAGATCGAAGCCGCAATCTGCGCAGCGCTTGACCATGCCAGGGAAAGCTTTGGCGACTTTTTCCGGGCCGAGATGCGCCATCTCGATATAGACGCCGCCCATTGGCGTGGTGCGGCCGTCGCGCATTTCGCTGTAGATCGCGCGGGAGACGATATCGCGGGTCGCGCGTTCGCCGCGCTCGTCATACTTGTGCATGAAGCGCTCGCCGAGGCCGTTCAACAGATAGCCGCCCGCGCCGCGCAGGCCCTCTTCGAGCACCGTGCCGGTCATGCGCGTGTCTGGGCCGCCCAACAGCCCGGTTGGGTGGAACTGCACCATCTCCATGTCGCGCAGGGCCAGACCTGAGCGCAGCGCCATCGCCAGCCCGTCGCAGGACTTGTCGCCCGATGGCGTGTGATACAGATACATCGTTGGCCCGCCGCCGCTCGCCATCAGCACAGCCTTGGCCTGCACGAAGCGGTATAGCCCGGAGCGCATGTCGATCAGCAGCGCGCCGGCCGCGCCGGAGCCGTCTTTCGCCGGGATGATGTCGATGGCGCGGTGTTCCTCCATCGCGCTGACGCCGCGCGCGCGGACCTGCTCCATCAGCCGGTTGATGATCTCGATGCCGGTCAGGTCGCCCTTGTGAACCGTCCGGTCGAAGGTCTGCCCGGCGAACGCCTTTTGATGCAGCGAGCCATCCGGGTTGCGGTCGAAGAAGCAGCCGACCTCGTTTTCCAGTTCCTGAATGCGCTCGACCGCCGTGGTGCACAGCTTCCAGGCGAGATCCTGGCGCGGCAGCCATTTGCCGCCCTCGATGGTGTCCATGAAATGCCGCTCGATGGAATCACCCGCCGCCAGCGCGACGTTGTAGCCGCCTTGCACCATGCGCGTGCAGCCGCATTTGCCCATCAGACCCTTGACGGCGATGGTCACGTCGAGATCGGGGTTCGCCTGCTTGGCGTGCAGCGCCGCGAACAGCCCGGCTCCGCCCGCGCCGATGATGAGGATGTCCGTGCGGTGGCGTTCGATATGCATCAAATCGCTCCTAAGAGGAAGGCGCCGCCCGCGACGACCGCGGCGCCGATGCCGGCGGTGATCCAGCCCTCGCGGGCATCGCCGCGCCACGGCAGAAGCTCCAGCGCCAGCAGCCGCAGGCCAAAGAACAGATGGATGGTCAGCAGCACCACGAGGCCCCATTCAGCGGCCTTGAACAGCGGCATCTCGGCAAGCACCAAAAAGCGGTCGAGTTCCGCCGCGCCCTCCAGCGCGAGGCCGAGCACGAGGAAATGCATCGGCAGGAACAGCGCCAACGCGACGCCCGACACGCGATGGCCCACGAAGGCCCAATAGCTGCGGTGGCGGCGCGGCGAGCCTCTCATAGCGGCCCTCCGATCACGGCGATCACGGCGCGCGCGCCCATGGCCAATAGCACGACGCCGAACAGGACCATCGCCCAGTCGATCGCGCGGCGGGGCAGCGGCGTCCATTCGGTGAGAACGTTGCGCAGGCCGATCGGCGCATGAACCGCAGCGGCGATCACGAACAGCGAATAGAATGCGGCCCAGCCGAGGCTGCCTTGCGTCCGACCAAGGATGGCATCGGCGGTCAGGCCCTGGCGCACCGCGTAAATGATTAGTATCAGATGCACCAGCACGAGCGGCGCGAGCAGCATGGCGGACAGGCGCTGCGCGATGTACAGGTTGCGCTCCATCACCGCACCCCCAGGAAGTCGAGCAGGGTCATGCGGCGTAGGCCGGAAATGCTTTCTGTCGGGCTGATGCCGACAGGGCAATGCTTCATGCAGCTTCCCTGCGTGTGGCAGGCACCGCAGCCGCCAGCCTCTGTCACCTTGCGCAGGATCTCACGCTTTGCGGCATGGCGCTCGTCGTTGACCAGCGTCCAGGCGCGGTTGAGCGCGGCCGGGCCGAGATAATCATCATTCCATGACACCACGTCGCAGGCTGCATAGCAAATTCCGCAGTTGATGCATTCGATGCCACGGTCGGCGTTGCGCCGCTTCTTGCTCGAGGGGTCGACGGCCATCGGCGCGTCCGCGCGGGTATTGCTCCCTTCGAAGCGCCCGCCCGCGTCCTGCCACTTGTCGAAGAATGTGGTCATGTCGCAGGCCAGATCCTTGATGACCGGCATATTGTGCAATGGCTCGATCGTGATGTGGCCGTCACCGGCGACGCGGCGCACATGCGTACGGCAGGTCCAGCGCGGCACGCCGTTCACCGTCATCGCGCAGGAGCCGCATACCCCGACGCGGCAGGCGAAGCGGTAGGCCAGCGCCGGTTCATGGTGGCGCTGAATTTCGGTCACGACATCAAGCACGGTCTGGTTCTCGCGCCACGGCACGGTGTAGGTTGCGAATGCGCCGTCCTTGCCGCCGCGCCAGACATCGACTCGCAAGTGGCGGGTTGTGTCCGCGGTTTCTTGCATAGGCTAATGCGCTCCTGGAGCGCCCTCGGCGAACACCGGGGCGGGCTGCGCATCGAGCTTAACGTTGATGCAGGCCGGCTTGCCGCTCGCCTTGGCGCGTTGGAGCGCAGGGCGCAGTTCTTCAGCCTTGGTAATATATTCGCTGTGCGCGCCAAGTCCGGCCGCCGCCAAGTCGTAGCGGCTGGGCAACAAGTCGCAGCCAGTCTCGCGATCTGCGCCGAACTGGCGGATTTGCAGCATCCGTTCGGCATTCCAGCAGGCGTCGTTGCCGATCACGAAGATGGCGTTCGCGCCTTCGCGCACCGCGGTGTCGAACTCGCCGAGATAAAAACCGGCGGTGCCGTCGCCGAGCGTGCAGATCACGGTCGCGTCCGGCGCGGCGATCTGCGCGCCGATGGCGTTGCCCATTGCGCTGGCGATCGCGCCCGACACACCGTTCATCACCCGGCGTGGCGCGTGGATGAACCCCTGCATCCACTGGCCGAACTCGCCGCCGTCAGCCACATAGATTGCATCATCCGCGCCGTGCGCGACATCCTGGAGCGCCTGCGCAACGTCGATCGGGACGACACCCTCCCCGGTCGCAGGGAGCGATTCCATCTCGCGATTGGCCAGCGCCTCAGCCACTTCGGCGCGCCAGGTATCGCGGCTCCTGCGCCCGTTCGCTGTCTTGATAAGATACTCGGCGCACAGGTCCGCATCCGCCAAAATCCGGCCGGTCAGCCGCCCGCCGAGCGTGCGCTCCGCCTGTTCGAGCGCTGACGCGTCCGGCGCAACGGCGAAAACCTTGGCGTCGGCGGGGAACACGCCTTCCTCGCCATACCGGACTGTGTAGTCGAAATGTTTGCCCAGGCTGACGATCAGATCGGCCTGCTTCAGACAGTCGGCAAATCGACCCAGCGCCGGGTCGCGCAGCGCGCGCGGGCTCTCAATGGGCACGACGGGCGCGCCCCCTGCATCGCTCAGCCTGTTGAGCAATTCACCCGCGCGGGTCTCGGTCATCGCTGGGCCGGTCAGGATCACCGGACGCTCGGCGTTAGCGAGTGCCGCCGCTAGTGTCTCGATATCGCTGTCGTCGGGCGGGTTCGGCTGGCGGGCAAAAGCGTCGGCGGGCGGCACCGGCGCGTTCGTCTGCGCCATCAGCACATCGGCTGGCAATGCGACATGCACGGGCCCGGGCCGCCCAGATTTGGCGAGACTGATCGCACGGGCGAGGTCTTCGCCCAGTGTGTGGGCGCTCAACACGCGTATCGACGCCTTCGTTACCGGCGCGGCCATCGCGCACTGGTCGAGTTCGTGAAACGCCCCGTAACTGTCGCGGGCCACAGGCGAGTCGCCGCTCAAGAGGATAACTGGCGTCTCAGAGGTTTTCGCCGAAAACATCGCGGAAAGCGCGTTGGCGAAGCCCGGCCCAGCGGTGACGAGCGCCACGCCGATATCCCCGGTGAGCTGCGCCCAGGATTCGGCCATGAAAACGGCGCTGGCTTCGTGACGGGTGTGAATCAGGCGTAGATCGCTGTCTAGCGCGGCGTCGAAGATCGACATGATCTGGTTGCCTGACAACGCAAAAACGGTCTTGGCACCGCAGACCGATAAGGCTCTCGCTACGATGTCGGCGCCTCTCATGCGCGCGCTCCTTTCAACGACTGGCCTCGCAGGTTATAAATTTTTGGAAACTCAAGCAAGTTTCGTAGGTCTTGAGTTTCGTTAAACTGAATGTGAGATCGGCGGATGGATGTCAAATCCCTGTATACCCTCATCGCCATCGCGGATCACGGCAGTTTTGGCGATGCCGGCCGAGCTGTGGGGTTGTCCACGTCGGGCGTCAGTCTTCAGGTGCGCGCGCTGGAAGACGAACTCGGGATCATGCTGTTCGACCGAAGCACACGCCCGCCGCGCCTGACCGGTCAGGGACACGAATTCGTGCAGCGCGCCCGTGATGTCATCGCTGCTTGGGAGACTCTTGGCGAATGCTTAAGGCGTGACGGCGCGCGCGGCGTGCTCCGCATCGGGGCGGTCCATACTGCGGTCGCCAGTATGGTGCCTGCGGCTCTGGCGCAGCTTCAGGCCCGCTGCCCGGATCTGCATATTCATCTGATGACCGCGCTCTCGCACGAGCTGGAGGACGCCTTGAAGCGCGGCACGCTTGATGCGGCGATCGTGTCGCGGCCCGATACGAGCGACCCGGCCATGCGCTACCGGCCCTTCGTCGAGGAACCGCTTGCCGTGATCGCTCATCAGAGCCTGGAAGGCGGTAGCGACTGCGACCTGCTGGAACGCCACCCTTATGTTCGCTTTAACAGATTTGCGCGGGTCGCCCGACTGGTCGAAGCGGAACTGGCGCGGCGCGGGATCGCGATCCGCTCAAGCATGGAAGTGGATACGTTAGAAGGCGTCGTGCAACTGGTGAGCAGCGTGCTCGGGGTCTCTATCGTGCCGGTGCCGCGCGCCGGTTTCCGGTTTCCCGATGAGATTCGCACCGTGCCGTTTGGCAATCCACCGATAACACGCGAGCTTGGCCTGCTTGAGCCGGCCGTCAACGCGCGGGCGGGCTTTTGCGATCTGTTATGCGAGGACCTGGTGGCGGCCTGCGGTAATCGCGCGGGACAAAACGAAGGGCGTGGTACCGCTGCCCCGGCTCGAACGGGGGACCTCTAGATCCACAATCTAGCGCTCTAACCAACTGAGCTACAGCGGCCCTCAGATGCCCGTAAGGCTAGTGTGTTGCGCGCCCCGATGCAAGAGGCTCCCCGGCGTTCTGCGATCGATTCCCGGCGTAGAAATGTTCTGGCTTCGTTCGCATTTTTCCGTTGACAGCGCCCGCCTCGGCAATTAGAACAGAACACGAACATTGGGCCCCCGCTGGACACCCAACGTTCCCCGCGCCACCCACGGCTGTGCGATTGCCGCCGCACTGTATGCTGGGCAATGGCGTCTTCGATGCGCAGGCGGTTTGCCATGGCGAATGCGCTGGTCCTCAGGTTGCTGCGTTACAGCGAACATGGACCCGGCCATCGCCCCTTCCCCCTCGCCCCCACGCTATGGCTGGGTCCGCCATGGTATCCGTCTGCGCATTTTTCGCCGAGCCGTTAAGGCATGTCGCGGGGCTGGCGGCACACCGACACGATCGCCACATGACCCGTATGAGACAGCGTCCAGCACACGCCGCCGCAGCGGCTCCCAAAAGGCCGTCGGAATGAGCCGTATTTGCGTACGCGGAGCCGGGATCACGGGGCTGTGGCAGGCGCTGATCCTGGCTCAACGCGGGCATGAAGTGCGCCTTGTCGAGCGCAGCGAAACGCCATTTGCGCAGGCCGCGAGCCGCCTCGGCGGCGCCATGCTCGCACCTTATTGCGAAGCGGAAGCCGCGCCGCCGATCGTCCGCGATCTGGGTTTGCGCGCGATGGAAATTTGGCGGGACAAGCTCGACTGCATCGAGCAAAGCGGAACCTTGGTGGTCGCGCAACCGCGGGATCGCGCTGAATTAAACCGGTTTGCAACGCAGACGGAGGCGCATGAGCGAATCGACGGCGCCCGTATCGCCGAACTTGAACCGGCGCTGGAAGAACGCTTCCGCACGGGGCTGTTTTATGCGGATGAAGCCTATGTGCCGCCGAATGCGTCGTTGAGCGCTCTGATCGCCGCGAATGAACGAGCAGGGGTGCAGATGGCATTTGGGCTCACCGATGCTGATGACAGCGCTGAGGTCATCATCGACTGTCGCGGACTGGCGGCACGCGGGGATCTGCCCGGGCTGCGCGGCGTACGCGGCGAGATGGCGCTGGTCGAGACCTCGGAAATTCGGCTGCACCGGCCCGTGCGCCTGTTGCACCCGCGCTTTCCACTGTATGTGGTTCCATGGGGTGGCGACACCTACATGGTCGGGGCGACCGTGCTGGAAAGCGACGATCGCGGCCCGGTGACGCTGCGATCCGCGCTTGACCTTCTTGGGCTCGCTTACGCGCTGCACCCGGCGTTCGGCCAGGCGCGCATCGTCAAGCTTGAAGCGGATGTGCGACCGGCCTTTTCGGATAACGTGCCGCGCATTATTGTCCGTAATGGCTGCATCTACGTGAATGGCATGTATCGCCACGGCTATCTGACGGCGCCCGCCCTTGCGGAAATGACGGCCGATTATCTCGACGGGCGCCGCCCAAATTCGGAGATTATCGTTGAGGATCACGGTTAACGGCGAACAGCAAGAGACGCAGGCCGCGACGCTGGAACAACTCTGCGCCGCGCTGGGCTACGCCGAGCAACGCGTGGCGACCGCCTTGAATGGCGAATTCGTCCCGGCGGACGCGCGGCCGCAAACGCGTCTGCATGACAATGACAGCATCGAGATCGTCGCGCCGCGCCAGGGCGGCTGACAAACGCGATGGGCGCGGTGGACAAAGGTTTTCGCGTGAACATGATCGATACCAAGGACGCGCTGGAGCTTTACGGCACACGGTTCACGTCCCGGCTGTTACTCGGCACAGCGCTTTACCCGTCGCCGGAGACGCTGCGCGCGGCGTTCACCGCCTCCGGCGCCCAGATCGTCACAGTTTCGCTGCGCCGCGAATCCTCAGCCGAGCGCGCGGGCGAGCAGTTCTGGCGTTTCATCGAATCGCTGGAGGGTGTGCGCGTGTTGCCCAACACGGCCGGCTGCCACACGGTCAAGGAAGCCGTAACGACCGCGCAGATGTCGCGCGAGATGTTCGGCACGCCTTGGGTCAAGCTGGAGGTGATCGCCAATGACGACACGCTGCAGCCCGACGTGATCGGCCTGGTCGAAGCCGCGCGCATCTTGACGGACGAAGGCTTTCAGGTCCTCCCCTACACCACCGAGGATCTGAGCGTGGCCGAACGCCTGATCGAGGCGGGCTGCGATGTGCTGATGCCCTGGGGCTCGCCGATCGGATCGGGTCAGGGGCTGAACAACATCTTCGGCCTGCGGATGCTGCGCAACTATTTCCCGGATGTACCGCTGATTGTCGATGCGGGTATCGGCGCGCCGTCCCATGCGGCGCAGGCGATGGAGCTTGGCTACGACGCCGTCCTACTGAACACCGCGATCGCCAAGGCCGGCGACCCCGAGCAGATGGCTGCTGCCTTTGCCCGCGCGGTCGAGGCTGGCCGGCTTGGCTACCAGGCCGGTGTCATGCCACCGCGCGAGATGGCCAGCCCGTCGACGCCAGTTGCCGGCACTCCGTTTTTCGAGCCGCATGATGATTGACCGCTTCTATCCCGTCCTGCCCGACATCACCTGGCTGGAGCGGCTGGTGCCGCTTGGCGCGCGGTTTGTGCAGCTTCGGCTGAAGAACACGCCGGCGGATGCGGTGCGCGGCCAGATTTCCCGCGCGATAGCGCTGTGCGCGCAGCACGATGCCCAGCTTGTCGTTAACGATTACTGGCGCGAGGCCATCGATCTCGGCGCCGACTTTGTTCATCTCGGGCAGGAGGACTTGGCGGCGGCAGACGTCCCGGCGATCCGCGAAGCGGGTATCCGGCTCGGCGTCTCAACGCATGATCACGATGAACTCGCCAAAGCCCTTGCCGTCACTCCGGACTACGTCGCGCTTGGGCCGATTTACGAGACCAAGCTGAAGAAAATGAAATGGGCGCCTCAGGGGCTTGAGCGGATTCGTGAGTGGAAAACCTTGATCCCCTGCCCGCTCGTGGCGATCGGCGGGATCACCGTGGAACGCGCGCCGGCGGTGCTGGCTGCCGGTGCCGACAGCCTTGCGGTTGTCACCGACCTGGTCACGCACGCGGACCCGGAAGCGCGCACGCGCGAATGGCTCGCCGCGACCCGTTGAACCGGCTCAGCTCCCTTTGCCAGATGCACCGTCCACGAAATTGAACCCGGTTCCGTAGACGACCACTTCGACGCCGCCCTCCACGAGGTTGGGATGGCCGATCCGCACGGCGAGGCAGCCGTCGTAGCCCTCATCTCGCGCCTTTTCTTCCAGCCGAGCGATCGCGCGCTCAACGGTTTCCTCCACCAGCGCTTCGTACCGCGCCATGCGCCCGCCGAAGGTGTTGGTGATCTTTTCGCGGACATCTTTGATGAGGTTGGCCGCCGTCACGGCATAGGCGACCACGAGGCCACCCTCGCGGACCTCGCGTCCCGAAAGTCTGTCGACCGTGTAAAGCGTCATCCCTTGCCGCGCCCGATTTCCTTGCCGTCTTCATTCTTGACGATGATGGTCGTGCGCCGTCCGCGGATCATTCGCGCAACGAGAATGATAAAGATCAGCACCGCCAACGCCGTAATGGTCAGCGTCCATGTGTAGGCTTCAACGAAAACCCGTGGCTCGACCTGCCCGGCGCGGACCTTGCCGAAATGATCGACCATGCCGAACAGGCTGAAGGCGCCGCCGGGGTTGAGCAGCATATCGATGGCGGCGTCTTCATCAGCGCTCGTCAGCACCGCGTTTTGCAGACCCGGCTTGGCCAGCCGCTCCATCCGCTCAGGGTCTTCGGCGACGGAATCAAGCAGCGCCTGCGACGACCGGTCAGGCAATTCGGTCTGATAGCGCGACAGCGCTAGCAACTGTTCCTCGTTGAGACGTTGGGCGAGACTGCGGACTTTCGACGGCGGCAGTGACAACAGCCGCTCCCGCGCCGCGCCGGGAAGAGCGGCGAGCCGATAGACCGACACGCTGTCGTCAATCGACAACAACCGCTCAAGCTCTGGGCGCGATATTTGCTCCGGTCTGATCCGGCTGTGAACGTCGAACCGCAGCACTTCGTCGATGCGATTGCCGGCGAGCTTCGACCATGCCACGCCCGCCTCAAGCGAGCGCAGCTGCCTGGCAATGTCGATGCCGTTCAGGCTCAAGCTTTCCAATGCGGTTTTCAACGAACCGCCCTGAAGGCGCTCGAACACGGCTGCTTCGCCTTCCTGATCGACAATAAGCGCGACGATCTCGCCGAGCAGCGCCAGCTCATCCGTTTGGCGCTCGCGCAGAAACGCTTTGAACTCCGCGTTCTTGTCGGCCAGCGAGAGCAGCAGGTCATAGCGCTGCTGAAAGGTTTGCCACATTGCGAACATGTTGGCGGCGGTCTCCTGCGAAATAGTCTCGATGTTATCGGTGACGAACCCCGATATCGACTCAGCAATTTCTGTCTTGATGAGCTGCTTCGACTCGTCGGACTTCATCCGCTCTTCGATCAGCGGAAACACCCCTTGTCCCGCATCGATCAGGTCCTTCACGATCAGCGCCAACCCGATCACCCCGGTGAAGGACGAGACGATACGCGTGGCGATCGCGCCGGCCAGCCGCCGCCCCATCTGCGCGACCATCCGCGCGATCATCCGCCGGGTCATCACCAACAGCAGCCCGCCAATCGCTTCACTGCCCTGGAAGACCAGATCGCTGGTGGTGATCTCCGGCGTGCCGGTTTGCGACGCCAAAGCGAGGTTCGCTTCTGTTTGTTGCACGAAAGATTGGGCGATCGCGCCGCCGTAGCGCGCCTCCAGCGCCAGCCGCATACACGACACCGCCGGCCCCGAGGCCTGGGATGCGGCCTGTTCCAGCCGCCCGCCGATATCCTCGCCGATGGCGCTGGTGAGCTCGGTCATCGCGTTGCGGAACGCCTCGGAATTATACGTCTTTTCCGCGACCTCAGTTGCAAACTCGCGCGCCTGCGACCGGCTGACCGTGGAGTAGGCCCGGTCGAACCAGTCGGTATCGGCGCGCACCTCCTTGATGGCGATGTCTATCTGCTCATCGATCCGCCGGTCCATGCTGGTTTCTTGCCATTGCTGTTGAACCAGCGCGGCGTAATTCAGACCGCTCAACTCGCCTTTCAGCCGCTGCTCCGTTATCGCGCGGATGGCCTGTCGTACATTGTCATCGTCAAGCGCGCGGCATTCAGCCGGGCTGATGTCGCCTGCAACAGGGGCCGGGCTGGCGGTCGGCTGCGCGAGGGCCGGGCGCGGGGGCAGGACCAGCGTGAGCGCTATCGCGTAGGCCGTGATAAGCGCGGTAACGGACCTGAGAAAACGACGCATAACCATCTCCGGCCTTTGCGAAACGGGGCGCACGCCCGCGGAGCTTATGCGAAAGCGCAGGGCCTCACAACGTTAACGCATCGGCCCACCGCGCGCGTATGCGCTTAAAGCCGGAAGGTGACGCCCAGAAAAAGCAATGCCCAGGCCACCAGCAGGATTTCAAAAGGGCTGCGCGCGACGATTGTTGTCAGCACAGGAATCTCCACAGCAAAATACCGGGACAGCACGACGAGGGCCACGAGGATGACGGAAAGAATAAAGATCAGGAACGATGGCGCGCTGAGTTTCATGACGGTGTTCACTCTTCACAAACTTGCTTTGCAGCTGCTGGTACCAGGCCAGACAGCGGCTTTCATGCAGAAGCAACATCGTTTCGCAGCGCTGAGGCCATTTTGCACCGATATCGTTGCCGAGGCGGCACAGACGCCCATCGCTTCAGCCCGCACCGCCCGCCACCACGCCGACTTTCCGCAGCGCATCTGCCACCGGCGCGAAACTCCGGCGGTGATGGACCGTGACGCCATGCCGCAACAGTGCGGCCGCGTGTTCAGCCGTCCCATAGCCCTTATTGCGCGCCCAACCATAGGCGGGTAAATCCGCGTCCAGTCGGCGCATTGCGCGGTCGCGCGTGACTTTCGCGATGATGGAGGCCGCGGCGATGGACGCCGAGTTGGAATCTCCGCGCACGCAGGTGATCGCCGGGCAGGCGAGTGCGGGGGCGCGGTTGCCGTCGATCAGAGCGGATTGCGGCGGCGCGGGCAAATCGTCGACGGCGCGGCGCATAGCCAGCAGACTCGCTTGCAGAATATTCACCCGGTCGATCGTAGCGACATCGACAACGCCTATTCCAATCAGAGCGTTGGCGAAAATGGCATTGCACAGCGCGTCCCGGGTATCCTCACTGAGCAGCTTCGAGTCGTTGAGCCCGTCCACGACGCGGTCATCATCGAGAATCACCGCCGCCGCCACGACCGGGCCAGCCCACGGCCCGCGTCCGGCCTCGTCGACCCCGGCCACGCGCCCGCCATGCATTGTCCTTGCCTTGTCTTCCAGCGTGAAATCCGGCATCGCCCAACCGCCTGATCGAAGCTGCCAAAGCAATGCCGATTCGAGCGGCGCGATCAAGGCGGGCTAAACAGATCCAATTGATCGGAGACACGTCGCGGCCGGAACAGGTCGGTGCGCAGCGGCGGGTGATCGCGCTTGAGACCGAAGCGGCGCAGCGCAATGGCAAAGCGCGCGGCGAGCTGCTGCGCATAGGGGCCTTCCCCGCGTTTTCGCACGCCGAAGCGCGCATCGTAATCCTTGCCGCCGCGCGTGTCCTGCACCAGTGTCATGACACGCCGCGCGCGATCGGGATACGTCTGCGCCAGCCACTCGCGAAACAGCGGCGCAACCTCCAGCGGCAGGCGCACGAGGATATAACTTGCAGTCTGCGCACCGCCCGCCGCGCCGGCCTCCAGGATGCGCTCCAGCTCGGGATCGTTGAGTGCAGGGATCATCGGCGCAGCCATGATACGAACAGGCACGCCCGCGGCGCTGAGCGTGCGGATGGCCTCCAGCCGCTTCTGCGGAGCGCTGGCCCGCGGCTCCATCGAACGCGACAACCGATTATCCAGCGTCGTCACGGAAATTCCCACATGCGCCAGCCCCTGCTCGGCCATCGGCGCGAGGATGTCGAGATCACGCGTGACCAGCGCCGACTTCGTTACAATCCCGACCGGGTGACGCGTGCGCGCCAGCACCTCCAGAATAGACCGGGTGATGCGCCGCTCGCGCTCGATCGGCTGGTACGGATCGGTGTTGGTGCCCAGCATGATCGGTTTGACATGGTAGCGCGGGTTGGCGAGCGCCTTCTCCAGCAGTTCGGCGGCGTTCACCTTCGCGGTCAATTTGGTCTCGAAGTCGATGCCCGCCGAATAGCCCAAATGGCAGTGTGTGGGCCGTGCGAAGCAATAGATACAGCCATGCTCGCAGCCGCGATAGGCATTGATCGACTGATCGAAGCCGATATCCGGGCTGTCGTTGGTGGCGATGATGCTGCGCGACATTTCTTCGCGCACCTCGGTCCGGAAGGAGTCCAGTTCCCCGAGGCTCTCCCAACCATCATCAAAAATGTCGCGCCGCGCGCTTTCATGGCGTCCGGCGGCATTCGAACAAGCGCCGCGGCCTCGACGGCGGTCCGCGATCGCGGTTTGCGCGTCTTGGCGTGAAGGGATTGGCGGTTTGGAGGATTGCGCCGACATGCGCGTCAGCTTAACGCGGCGTGTCGAACAAATAAAGAACATCCTGGCTTGCGCTGCAAAAATTCCTTGTGGACAAGGGTGCCAGCCGTATCATCGCATCCATGATCTCGGTGGTGATACCAACGCGCAACTCCGAAACGGAGCTGGCTCGCACGCTATCCGCGCTGGTGCCCGGCGTCGTCGAGGGCATCGTGCGCGAGGTCATTATCGCCGATGGCGGCTCGCAGGACGAAACGCCGCAGATTGCCGATGCTGTGGGGGCGAAACTCGTGCTTGCGCCAGAGGGGCGCGGACCACAGCTGGCCGCGGGCGCGCGCGAGGCAAAAGGCGAGTGGCTGCTATTTCTTCATGCCGACACGTTGTTGGAGCATGGCTGGGAGGGCGAAGCCGAGCGCTTTATCCGTGAGACGACGCACGCCAACCGCGCGCAAGCAGCGGCGTTCCGTTTTGCGCTGGATGATCGCGGGGCGCGCCCACGCTATCTGGAAGCGATGGTCTCCTTGCGTTGCGCGCTGTTCCGCCTGCCTTATGGCGATCAGGGCCTGTTGATCTCACGCACTCATTACGAACAGCTTGGCGGCTTTCGCGACCTGCCGCTGATGGAAGACGTCGACCTCGTAAGGAGGATTGGACGGCGCGGCTTATGCTTCTTGCGCAGCCGCGCCACGACCAGCGCAGCGCGCTATCAGCGCGACGGTTACGCCCTGCGGATGATCCGTAACCTGTCATGCCTCACACTTTATTATATGCGGGTTCCGCCGCGCTATATTGCCCGGCTTTATGGTTGACCGGCCGATTATCTTCCTGATGGTCAAGGCGCCGCGCCCAGGCCGGGTCAAGACACGGCTGGCGCGCGAGATCGGCGATGTGGCTGCGGCCCGTTTCCACCGGCACAACACGCTTGCGGTGATCCGGCGACTACGCGATCCGCGCTGGCGGCTGGTGCTGGCGGTCGCACCCGAGGCCGCACAGACTGCGCGCTGGTGGCCACCCGGCCTCCCGCGCGTTAACCAGGGGCGCGGCGATCTCGGCGCACGAATGGCGCGGGTGTTCGCCCAGGCCGGACCAGGCCCGGCACTGATCGTCGGCAGCGATATCCCAGGGATCACGGCAGAGCGGATCGCGGCGGCGCTGGGGGCGTTGCGCGGGGCGGATGCAGTACTCGGCCCGGCGCCTGACGGCGGCTACTGGTTGATTGGGTTGCGCCGCCAACCAGCCCCGCGCAGGTTATTCGACGGCGTGCGGTGGTCCGGGCCGCAGGCGCGCGCGGACACGATCGCCAACGTCAAAGCCACAGGCCTGCGCATCGCGTTGGCAGACCAGCTCAGCGATGTGGACGACGCGGCGAGCTACCGGGCCCTGGCGGCAATGAACTTACGGATCCTCCCCGCGCGCTGAGCCGTCGCTCAACGCAACTGCTGCAACGCCGGCGGTTTGCCACGGCTTGCCGCGTCGCACGGCTCGCTGTCATAAGCCCCGATACGCGCATAGAGCGCCTCTTTGAAAATGGCATATTCCTCGCCTATGCGATCGGTCACCTGCGTATCCAGGGCATCGCTGTCGCTGCGCTTGTCATCGCAAAGCGCCGCCAAACGCGCTGCCCCGATCGTATTGGCGCAACTCTTGAGCGCGTGGAGCGCATCGCGTGCGGCGCTGGAATGGCCTTGGCGCATGGCGGTCTGGAGCGCCGCCAAGTGCCGCTCGAAATCGGCCTCAAACAGCGCGGCCATATCGTCTCGAAATGCCGCCGGCCCGAACAGGCTGAGCATCTCATCGAGCTGGCGAGCGTCGAGCGTCGGAGGCCCCGCCTCGTTTGCCGCGCCTTCCGGCTGCGCCGGGCGCATGCCTGGCTTGACCGGCGCGGCGCGCATATGCGCCCGGATCGTTTCGCGCAATTCATTCATCTGCACGGGTTTATGCAGCACCGCGGCCATGCCTGCGGCCATACATCTGTCACGCGTGGGCCGAGAAGTATCCGCGGTCATCGCAACCACCGGGATGTGGGCCTCTGGACCGACCGTGAGCTGATAATCCTTGCATACTGAGATACCGTCGCCGTCCGGCATGTTGATGTCGAGAAGCGCCAAGTCCACGCCGCCGCGCAGAAGCGCGTCCAGCGCCTCTTCGCCCGTATTTGCGAGAACGACGCGGTGGCCCTCCAGGCTCAGCAGCTTCTTGGCGACTTCGCGGTTAAACGGATTGTCGTCAGCAACCAGGACCGAGAGCGGCGCAACGGGTGCGCCTGCGGAGTCCGCCGGGACGGCCGCGCGCGGCTTGAGGCTGTGCCAGGCCGCCACCGTCGCAATCAGCGCGGCATCTGCGCCGCGATCCTCACTTAGCCGGGCGTTGGCCCAACGTCCGAGTTCTGCGCTCTGTTCCGTTGCGATCACCGCTGGCGGGATCGGCGCATTGGCCAGCATATGCCGGATCTCTGAAAGCGCCCGGTCATCAAGCTCCAACTCGTCAACCACGAGCACATACCGCCACAGATCGCCGGACGCCGCGCGCGCCTTCACGAAATCGCGCGGGTTGGCAATGGTCTTGCCGGTCTGGAGATTGCGCGCGCGCAGGCCCGGCATAAGACGCTGGCGATCCTGCTGACGCACGAGTAAAGCGATCTCTGATGCTACGGATGGCGCTGCGGCATCGCCGCGCGCAGGCTCGTCAGCGGCATCCGCCGGCACCTCGAACCAGAAAGTCGACCCGACGCCAGGCGTACTGGAAAAGCCGATCTCACCGCCCATAAGCTGAACCATCGAGCGGCACAGCGACAGCCCGAGGCCGACGCCGCCTTCAGCGCTGCGCACGCTCTGCGCAACCTGCGCAAAACGGTCGAACAGGCGGTTGCGCTCATCCTCGGGAATGCCGCGGCCGGTATCCTCCACTTCAACGCGCAACAGCGCCTGTCCGCCATGATCCATATGCGAAACTGTTATCCAGACATGCCCCCGATCGGTGTACTTTATGGCATTGCCGCCCAGGTTAATCAGGACGGTCTTGAGATGATCCTGATCGCCCATGACGCGCGCGGGCAGGTGTGTGGCGAAGCGGATATGCAGCGAGAGTCCCTTACGCTGAGCCAGCGGACGCAACAGCGTCTCCACATCATGCAGCAGCTGCGTGAAGTCCGTTGGCGCTGCGTTGACGCTGACCGCCTGGCTCTCGATCTTCTGGAACTGAAGGATCGAATCGACCATCTCCAGCAGGCGCGATGCGGCGCTATTGATCGATATCGCCGACATGCGATCCTGCGGGCTCTGTGCTGTGCGGTCCAGCACCTGCGCCAGCCCGATTATGGCGTTCAGCGGCGTGCGCAGCTCATGGCTCATATTGGCGAGGAATTCGCTCTTGGCCCGGTTCGCCGCCTCAGCCTGAGCCATGGCGGTGCGCAGCGCACGTATGAGCCGCGCGACGTATAGCGGGATCAGCAGCAGAGACAGGATCACGCCGGCGGCAAACGCCCAATCCGCCCGCCAGTTCGGCGTGTAGGCAACCACTAGCGCGAAACAAAGCCCGTTGGCCAGCATCGCCGCATACATGAAGGGGATGCCGAAACGGAAGCCGTTGCCGAGGATCACCCAGAGATAGACGGGAAAGAAAATCGATGCCGCTTCACCGCCGAAATAGATGAAAAGAGACAGCGTGACCGCATCGAACATTATTGTTGCGGTGCGCCGTTCAACCCGCCGTTTCGGAAAGAGCGTGAAATGAAGCATGAAGCCGGCAGCAATCAGCCAGGCGATGGGGATGAACACACGCAGGGCCTCGACCTGCCAGGCAGCGAGCGTGCCGACATGGAAAGAGATGATTGCGCAGCTCGTCGTGAAAACGCCGATCAGGTAACGGACGACAAGCTGTTCAAACTCAAGGGGTTCGGCACGCCGTGCCGCAATCAGCGCCGCGCGCAGCCGGCGCAGCTTTCTGAGCCACTGCCATTGGAACCCGACGCGTGAGGCGGCAGCCGTCGTCATGGACCAGCACCGAGATACGCAGGCAGGCGGGGCGAACCGGCGGCATCATCTGTCAACGGTTCCTGACGGACCACGCAGCGTTGCGGCAGCCAGAGCCGGACAGTCGTGCCAACGTCCTTTTCGCTGTCGATTTCGAGGCTGCCGCCCATCAACTTCATGAATCCTGCAGATATTGGCAGGCCCAGGCCGGTACCGTTCTGCGGCCGTTCCGAGGGCTTCTCCAGGCTTTGTCCAAAGCTGGTCAGCGCTATGCGCTTTTCCGCCTCGCTCATGCCCGCCCCTGTGTCTGAGATGCTGATTTCGACGCCATCCACGCCCTCACGCGCCGGTTCGCCGCGCTCAGCAACAGTCTGCACTGCGACACGTATCTCGCCGTTTTCGCTGAACTTGTTGGCGTTCGAGAGGATATTGATCAGCACCTGGCGGAGCTTCTGCTCGTCGGTGCATAGCCTGAGGTCCTGCGTGACGGGGAGGATCAGCCGGTTGCCGCGCGCAGACAGCTGTGCGTTGAGCATTTCGCTGACTTGACGCAGACAGTCGGTCAGCGGGAACACGGTTTCCGCGATGCGGGTCTTCCCGGCCTCCATCTGCGCGAAATCGAGGATGCTGTTGATGATCGACAGTAGGTGACGGGCGCTGTAAAGGATACTGTCGAGATACTGGTTGTATTTCTCGTTTGGGAGTTCGCCGAATAAGCCGGAGCGCATCATCTCGGCGAAGCCGATAATGGCGTTCATGGGCGTGCGCAGCTCGTGGCTCATATTGGCGAGGAAGCTGCTCTTTGCGCGGTTCGCTGCCTCGGCTTCATCCTTGGCGATGCGCAAAGAGCGCTCCGCGGCCTTGATGCTGGAAATATCAAGAGCCGAGACCACCTTGGTCACCGTCTCGCCTTCGGCCGCGCAGGTCTTTCGCGCGATGACAAAAAACGCGTGCGCCACACCGGCGGCATCGCAGAGCGTCACTTCAGCTTGCTGCGCCGCGCCCTCCGTCAGACCATCGAGCACCCCTGTCGCGGCGATGGTTTCAAACAGATCACCTAGCTCGGAAATCGCCCCGGAGCCGCTGCGTCCAGCGAACTCAAAGCAAGCCTGGTTGGCAAAGATGCAGTCGCCTGCTTGGTCCACCGCGTAGACCATCACTGGCACGGAATCGATCACGCCGAACATGTGCTGGCGCGTACGCTGCAGCGTCTTGATCGAGCGCAAGCGGTCGTTCACAAGCCGGTCCTGAAGCGCGAATGTGCGGCTGCGCCAGAGTTTCTGATGAAGGCCGAGCATAAGCAGATTGCGCGCGCGCGTGCGGAACTCGAGCGTATCGACGGGGGTCACCAGAAAATCGGTTGCACCGCACTGCAGCGCCCGATACCGGATGTCGCGCTGCTC
This sequence comes from uncultured Hyphomicrobiaceae bacterium, assembly GCA_964466965.1. GTDB lineage: Bacteria > Pseudomonadota > Alphaproteobacteria > Rhizobiales > Rhodomicrobiaceae > Dichotomicrobium. Next base: position 23,656 of record CAYXPZ010000014.1, on the reverse strand, counting down.
ATAGCTGGAAACAACAATCACCGGTGTTTCCTCCAGCCCTTCGATCCTGCGCAGGGCCGTCAGACACTCAGCCGCATTCATCTCCGGCATGTTGAAATCCGTCACGATCAGATCCGGCGGGTCTGCGGCGAAAGCGCGCAGCGCTTCGGGCGCTCCGGCAAAACTCTCGACCCGGTCGACGTCCTCAACCGATCGCGCGAGCCGTTCGAGATATGCCCGGTTTGCCGAAAGATCGTCGATGATGGCGATGTAAGGACTGTTCGGCATCATATACTTGTGGCTGTTTGGTGATTTTCACTGTGCCACCAAGTTGTTTAATTCGCGTGAACATGAGTATACACAACTGACACCCGCAAAAGTTGTGCTGTGTTCCCAGAAGGTTAAATTTTGTTTTCTGCGCGGATGACGATGTCTTGAAAATCTTTCGAATGATTGGCAGCTATGCCGGGCGCGGGGCCACGCGGCTCCGCCCAGCGCCGTACTTGCGGCCCGTGGAAAAGCGCTTCGCCTATCTGGTGTACTCTCTGACATTATGCGATTTAAGGTTGTTATCGCTGCATGAGTGCACCAGCATGAGAATGCCCATCGACCAAGTCGCAGCGGCTGCGATGCCGGCCGCCAACGCGCTCCAGGCCAGACAGACCTCGACAGTTGCCGATCCTGCTGTGAGGTTGCCGGCCACGCCGATAAAAGGGTCTTCGTCTGCCGCCGTCAGCGCCGCGACCCAGACGCGTGCGGCTGAGACACCGCTGGACGACGCGCAGCTGGCCGCCGCGATGACGTTGGCGCGGCGGCTCCACGCGCTGGATTTGCGCGAACTGAAGCTTGAATATGATCCGGATACACGCGCAGTCTGGGGGTTCCAGGCGCATCAGGAGCGTCCGTCTTACACGCCGCAGATGCTCAAAGACATTCAGGCAGTTCAGCGCGTCCTGCGCGAATTCTATGCCGAGACGCCGAGCGAGTCTGCGCTTGCTGCGCGCTTTGCCGTATTGGCCTCACAGACACCGGGGGTTTTCAGCCTCGGCGGCGATCTTCAGTTCTTCGTCTCCTGCGTGGAGGCCCAGGACGAGACGGCGCTGCACGACTACGCCATGGCCAGCATCGACATCTGCTACCGCAATTATCACGCCTGTGAAGCCGGCCTGGTGACGCTGGCTCTGGTCTCCGGCGATGCGCTGGGCGGCGGCTTCGAGGCGGCGCTGGCATGCGATATGATCGTGGCGGAGGAACAGGCGAGGTTTGCACTCCCCGAAATGGGTTTCGGCCTGTTTCCCGGAATGGGGGCTTACACTTTCCTATCACGCCGGCTAGGCCAGGCTGCAGCCGAACGGTTGATCCTCGACAGCCCCATCATCAGCGCACAGCGGCTGCACCAGTTGGAGTTGGTGCATACCCTCGCGGCCACCGGCGGCGGTCTTACCGCTATCGACCGGCAGTTGGCGTGGATGTCACATCGGTTTGAGGCGGTGTTCGACATTTTCGAGGCGCGTCGCATGATACATCCGATCACCCGCGCTGAAATGGAAGAGATCGGCGAGCGGTGGGTGCGCCTTGCGATGCGCCTGCCAGAAGCGCGATTACGCCGGATGGGCAAACTGGCGCAGGCCCAGCGCCTGCGCTTGCGCAAGGGATCGGCGTAGTCAGGATAGGCTAAGGTCTCAGACCCTGTAGCCGAGCAGCGCTAATCGCCCAGTTGGTGAGCGCCGCGCCTTCATTGCTTCAGCCGCTTCCACAACATCCGCTTGGACATGTAAAGCAGGGCCGCCAGAATAAACAGATAGAGCATCACCTTCGCGCCCATCTGTTTGCGCTCTTCTAGCTTCGGCTCAGCCGCCCACATCAGGAATGCGGTGACATCTTTGGCGTACTGCTCAGGCGTCGTCGGCGTCCCGTCATTGTAAGCGACGATATCGGGATACAGCACCTGTGGCATGGCGATCTGGTTGCCCGGATAAACCGTGTTGTAATACAGGCCAGGCTGGACCGACTCGCCTTCTGGAGGTTGCTTGTATCCGTTCAGCAGGGCGTAAATGTAGTCAGGCCCGCCTTCAGCATACATCGTCACCAGGTCCTCGGCGATCGCGACCGGCGACATGTACCAGGCAACATCAGGCGAAACGTTACGGGCCTTCGCAATCACCGACAAGTCCGGCGGAACGACGCCATTGTTCACAAGCGCGGCTTCCTTCTCGTTCTTGTACGGATTGGCGAAGGGATCATTTGGCGTCGCCGGGCGCTCAAACATCTCACCCTGATCGTTCGGGCCGTCGGTCACGGTATAGTCCGCCGCAATCGCCTCGATCTGTTCCTCGGGGAGATTCGGCCCACTCTCATCGCCAAGGTTGCGGTAATACACCAGGTCCATGCCGTGGCAGGACGAGCAAACCTGTTTGTAAACCTGAAAACCGCGACGTAGCTGATCCTGATCGTAATAGCCGAATGGACCCGCGAAGGTCCATTCCTCCTTCTCGATGTCCGCTCCGCCGGCAGCGGCATGCGCGTGATCTGCCGGGGCACCCGCCGCGGCGAGCGCAACGACCAACGCGCAGGCCCCTAGACCGGCACGGATGGGTGAGATGAGGCGCTTCAGGCAGTATGTCATGGCCATTATCGCTCGCTCTGTTTATCGCTTCTCTGGCGCGGCGGGCACAGCGTCCGGCGCCGCCCCGCGCCCTTCGTGCGGGCCCGAAATCGCTTCGGCGATGCTTCCTGGTCGTTGCTTCGGTCGCTCGATGATCCCGATCACCGGCATGACCACCAGGAAGTGGATGAAGTAGTACGCGGTGAAGAACCGCGCGGCAATGACATAACCGCCCTCCGCCGGCTTCGCGCCCAGATAGCCCAGCGCGATACAGGTGAATACCAGCAGCCAGAAGAACGGACGGTACAGCGGGCGATAGCTTGTCGAGCGGACCCGCGACGTGTCCAGCCACGGCACCAGGAACAATACGAAGATAGCCGCGAACATGGCGATCACGCCGCCGAGCTTGTCGGGGATGGCCCGCAGGATCGCGTAGAACGGTAGGAAGTACCACTCCGGAACGATGTGCGCTGGTGTAACGAGCGGGTCAGCCGGGATGTAGTTATCGGCATGGCCGAGATAATTCGGCATGTAAAAGACGAAGTAGGCGAAAATGATCGCGAAGATAGTCAGCGCGAACCCATCTTTGACGGTGATGTAGGGGTGGAACGGCACCGTCTCTTTCTTCACGTCCTTGACCGACACGCCGGTGGGGTTGTTGTTGCCCGGCACATGCAGCGCCCAGATATGCAGCCCCACGCAGGCCGCGATCAGGAACGGAAACAGATAGTGCAGACTAAACAACCGGTTCAGCGTCGGATCGCCAACCGAGAAGCCACCCCAGATCCACTGGACGATCGTGGTTCCGAGACCGGGAATGATCTGATCCAGCGACGAGAACAGGTTGGTGATCACCGTAACCGCCCAGTAGCTCATCTGGCCCCAGGGCAGCGAATAGCCCATAAACGCCGTCGCCATCATCAGGATCAGGATGATCACGCCGAGTATCCAAAGCACCTCGCGCGGCGCTTTGTATGAGCCGTAGTAGAGGCCGCGGAAAATGTGGATGTAGACCGCAAGGAAGAACATCGATGCGCCGACAGCGTGCGTGTAGCGCATCAGCCAGCCGTAATTCACGTCGCGCATTAGCCGCTCGATGGACTGGAATGCCATCTCGACATCCGGAACATAGTGCATCGCCGCGATGATGCCGGTGATGATCTGCACCATCAGGACGAAGGTGAGGATACCGCCGAACGTCCACAGATACGTCAAATTGCGCGGCGTCGGGAACGCGATGATCTGGTCATGCATGAGCCGCGGGATCGGCAGGCGCTCATCGAGCCAGCGCTCGAATGCGGAATTCGGCTGATACGTCTTCTCTGGCTTCATGTTGGTCAGTCCTTAGCCAAGCTGAATGGTCGTGTCGGACGTAAACGCATATAGCGGCAGCTCCAGATTACGTGCCGCGGGGCCTTTGCGGATGCGGCCGGCTGTGTCGTAGTGCGAGCCGTGGCACGGGCAAAACCAACCCCCATATTCGCCACGATTCTCACTCGGCTTATTGCCTTTCGGGATACAACCGAGATGCGTGCAAATCCCAATCACCACCAGCCACTGCTCATAACCGGGCCGGGTCAGGTTTTCGTCAGTGGCAGGCATACCGGCGGTGTCGCCCATAGCGTTTACCGCCGGGTCCTTCAGCGCGGAGACCTCCGTCACCTTCGCGGACTCGATTTCTTCTGGCGTGCGATGCCGTACGAACACGGGCTTCCCGCGCCACATGACCGTGATCGCCTGCCCCGGCTCGATCGGCGCAATATCGACCTCGACCGTCCCCGCGGAAAGCGTCGCCTCCGACGGGTTCATCTGGTCGACCGCCGGCCACAACGCGGCCGCCCCTCCGATGACGAGGAACGCGGTCGTTGCGATATGGATAAAGTCGCGCCTGTTCGGCTCGTCGGCGACAGTTGCCATGCTATGTCCTTTCCCGCTTATTTCCCGGACGGGGACTTGTCGGCGGCGCACAGTTCGGTACGCATATCTCTCGCCTTATATTGGCACAGGCTTTCGCGAGTCTAGGTCAAATCCGGTGACAAAGTGGCGCATTCGACACACCCTCTCGGGGCGCTGTGAAGGGGTTTGAACATGCAGCTTGCCCTCTACCAACCCGATATCGCCCAGAACACCGGCACCATCTTGCGGCTGGCGGCGTGCATGGATGTTGCCGTAAATATCATCGCGCCAGCGGGCTTCGACATGTCGGACAGGGCGCTGCGCCGCGCGGGGCTGGACTATCTGCACGACGTCACCATCCACCGCCATGCGAGCTTCGATGTCTTTCGCCGCGCGATGCAGGAGCGTTCAGCACGCCTCGTCTTGCTCACCCGTCACGCTGACTGCCCCTATCAGGATTTCACGTTTTCGCACAACGATGTCCTGCTTCTCGGCCGCGAAAGCGCGGGCGTGCCGCAGCACGTTCACGACGCCGCCGATGTCCGGCTCGCCATCCCGATACGACCGCATCTGCGCTCCCTGAACGTTGCGGTCGCCGCGGCGATGGTGTTAGGTGAAGCCTTGCGTCAGACGAAAAGTTTTCCGGTATGAGACCCGCCATGAGCCTGCAGCCCGCCGCACCTGACGAGACGTCAATACAGGATGCGCTTGAAGCCGAGCGCGAACGCGCCAGCCAGTGGTTCGCCACCCTGCGCGACCAGATTTGCGCGGCTTTCGAGCAGCTAGAGGACGAGCTGAGCGAGGGACCGCACGCGGAGTTGCCGCCGGGCCGGTTTGAGCGCACGCCCTGGGACCGGACGGACCACACCGGCGAGCCGGGCGGCGGCGGTGTGATGTCGATCATGAAGGGCCGCGTGTTCGAGAAGGTCGGCGTGCACACCTCCATCGTTCATGGCACATTCAAACCGGAGTTCGCCGACCAGATCCCCGGCGCGGCGGAGGACCCGCGCTTCTGGGCCTCCGGCATTTCTTTGATCGCGCACATGCAGAACCCGAATGTGCCGGCCGTGCACATGAACACACGCTTTGTCATCACCACGAAAAGCTGGTTTGGCGGCGGCGCGGACCTGACGCCGGTGCTCGATGCGCGCCGAACGCAGGAGGACCCCGACACGCAAGCTTTCCATGCCGCGATGCGCGCAGCCTGCGACCCACACGAGGTGGCCGACTATGAGCGTTACAAACAGTGGTGTGACGATTATTTTTACCTCAAGCACCGCGGCGAAATGCGTGGCATCGGCGGTATCTTCTACGACTACCTCAACAGCGGCGACTGGGAAGCCGATTTCGCCTTCACGCAGGATGTCGGTCGCGCCTTCCTCGATGTTTACCCCGATCTCGTGCGGGGCAACATGCATACGCCCTGGAGCGATAAGCAGCGCGAGGAGCAGCTGATCCGGCGCGGACGCTATGTAGAGTTCAACCTGCTCTACGATCGCGGAACGATTTTCGGCCTCAAGACCGGTGGCAACGTCGACTCGATCCTGTCATCGATGCCGCCCGTGGTGAAATGGCCGTGAAGCCACCCACGACAATCTTTTAATCATTCCAATCTGGTGCTACGCTCAAAACCGAGTCCGAAACTCAGAAATAAGAACACGCGACCGGTAGGAGGCCCAAGTCATGGACATCGACACCCACATGACAGACGGACACAGCCCGATGATCGATCCGTTCGGGCGCAAGATCACTTATCTGCGGGTCTCTGTGACGGACCGCTGTGATTTCCGCTGCGTTTACTGCATGGCGGAAAACATGACCTTCCTGCCCAAGAAGGACCTGCTGACGCTGGAAGAATTGGATCGCGTCTGCTCGGCCTTCATCGCCAAGGGCGTGCGCAAATTGCGGCTGACCGGCGGCGAGCCGCTGGTGCGCCGCAACATCATGTGGTTGATCCGCTCGCTGTCGCGCCATCTGGAAAGCGGCACGCTGGATGAGCTGACGCTCACGACGAACGGCAGCCAGCTCCCGCGCTTCGCCCATGAGCTGGCCGATGCTGGCGTGCGCCGCGTAAACATCTCGATGGACACGCTCAACCCTGAGAAGTTCCAGGCCATCACGCGCTGGGGCCGGCTGGAGCAGGTCATGGCAGGCATCGACGCCGCACAGGCGGCCGGGATGCACGTCAAGATCAACGCGGTCGCGCTGAAGGACGTCAACGAGCACGAGATCGAGGAGATGCTACGCTGGGCGCATGGCCGCGGCATGGACCTGACGCTGATCGAGACGATGCCGCTGGGCGATATCGACGGCGACCGGACTGACCAGTATCTGCCGCTGTCGACCGTGCGCGCGCGCCTGGCGGAGACCTTCACGCTGGAAGACATTCCGTACAAGACAGGCGGACCGGCGCGCTATGTGCAGGTTGCGGAAACCGGCGGGCGGCTCGGCTTCATCACGCCGCTCACCCACAACTTCTGTGAGAGCTGCAACCGTGTACGGCTGACCTGCACCGGCACGCTTTACATGTGCCTCGGCCAGGAGGACGCCGCAGATCTGCGCGCGCCGCTACGCGCCAGCGAAGGCAACGAACTGCTGAATGGGGCGATCGATGAGGCGATTTCGCGCAAGCCCAGGGGCCACGACTTTATCATCGACCGCAACCGGAACCAGCCAGCCGTAAGCCGCCACATGAGCGTGACGGGCGGCTAAGTTGCGTCCGGAAGCCGAGCGTAACCGGTGATGAGCACCGCTGCCGTTTACGTTGCGGCCGCGTTGGTGGAAATTGCCGGGTGCTTCGCGTTCTGGGCCTGGCTGCGGCTCGGTCACTCCGCTTTATGGATCCTGCCTGGCCTGGTATGTCTCGCCGCGTTCGCCACACTGCTCACGCTGATTGACGCCACCGCGGCCGGCCGCGCCTATGCGGCTTACGGCGGCGTTTACATCGTCAGCTCGCTGGTCTGGCTGTGGCTTGTCGAGCGGGTTCAGCCCGATCTGTGGGACCTGACCGGTGCGGCGATTTGCCTGGCTGGGGCCGCGGTCATCATCGGCGGTCCGCGCTGAGCCCGGCCCCTCGAGGGGCGGAGCCCCGACGCCGGCACGCCGGGGCTCCTTCGGGTGCGGGAGCAGACCGAAACGCAGATGCAGCATAGTTTTCGCGCTTCGGTTGCGCTCTTTATCTCTCACACGCATTGACTGCACGTTAATGCCAGCGAGATTTTCGCCGCTTAGTCCGAAGGATCTTCGCTGACCGCCTGAGACCGCGCCGCATCCAGCTTGCGCCGCTCGCGTTTCGTCGGCCGACCAGCGCCGGGAGGACGTGCCGGTGTCATCGGGGGATTCCCCGGGGCCTGACTCTGAGGTTCGACCGGCGGGGTCAAGTCCTCATACAAGCCCTGCGCTTCTTCGGCCGGTCCGCGCCGCCCCCCCGGCTCAGTGATCTTCACAACGCGCACGCGTCCGCTTACCGCTGCCGTGACGACATCGCCGGGCCGCACGGTGTAGGCAGGTTTAAGGATTTTCTCGCGGTTTACACGCACTTTGCCGTCTTCAACGAGCCGCGTGGCCAGTGTGCGCGTCTTGGCGAAGCGCGCGAACCAGAGCCATTTATCAAGGCGCTGCCCCGGTGGCTCTTGGGCCTCCTCGGGCCCAACCGCAGTCGACACAATCCGCTGCCGGTTCGCAGCGCCTTTTCGGCCTGCCCGCGGCACTCAGGCGCGCTCCTGCATGTCGCGCTCCATCTTTTCCTTGAGGCCCTTGAGCGCGGCAAACGGCGAATCTGGATCGATCGCCGGCTCTTTCTTCGTTGGTTTGCCAGCCGGTTTGGGACCACCACGCTCGGACTTGCCGTGCTGCTTCTTCACCTGGCCTTTGGTGCCAGCCGGTTTGCCCTGGCGCTGTTGCTGGCCAGCCGGTTTGCGCGCCTTTCGCGGGGCGCTGGCTGGCGCGTTCTGCGCGTCTTGGCCATGGTGTCCGGGGCGCCGGCGGCGCTCGGGCCGGCGGCGGGGACGCCAGATTTCCTCATAGTCCGGTTCAGCCGCCTGAACATCGGCACCAGCGGCCTGATCAGCGGCTTGAATGGCGGTGCCGGCTTCGCCATTCGCGGCAGGGGCCTGGTTGGGTTCGGCAGGCTCAGCTTCGGCGGGTTGCGGCGTGATCGGCCTGCGCTCCAGCCGATATCCGAGCGCTTTCAACACGCCGTTCAGTTCGTCTTGTGAGCAGCCCAGGATCGCCATCATGTCCGGTTGCACCTTGAAGGCCCCGCCGCCAAGCGCGCCGGCCGGCGGTTCGGCCTGTTCGCCGTTCGGCTTCCAGGACACGAGCGGCCTGATCTGATCGCCCAGCCGCTCCAGGATGTCGATGCGGATGGCACGGTTGCCGCAAACATGGAACCCGCAAGCCCGGTAAAAGTCTTCGGGCAGCGACAGGTCGGCCGTGACCGAGGTGAGGCCGGGCCGTGGCATCTCCGGAAGCGCCTGCGGGTCAAGACCGGCCTCTGCGCCATGCTTCAGCCCCCACAGCAGCAGCAGCAATTCCGCCGCGTCCGGCTTCATCAGGGCTGGAAAGAAAACGTTATACGCGCCGAAGCGCACGCCGTACTTTCGCAGTTGCGCCCGGGCGGCCTGATCCAGCCCACGCACTTCCTCGGCCACCGCCTCGCGTTTCAGCGATCCGAAGTTTTCAATCAGCCGGAACGCGATGCCGCGGGCAATTCCGGAGACATCTTCAGCCGCGCTCAACTCCACCAGCGGCTTGATACGCTGTGTGACATGGTAGTCCATCCAGGTCCGCAGCCGCGCAATGGCCCTGTCGCGATCCGGCGCATTCATGTGCTCGTCCGCCAGGAGTTGTAGCGTCGGTTTCAGCGTGTCATCGCTGGCGTCCAGGCGCGCAACCTCCTCCGCGTTCCAGGTGATCGTGCCATTGCGGGTGAGCGCAAGCGTTTCCGGCTTGGCCGCGGCGAGCTTGTCGGCGCGGCGTGCCAATTCCTGCGCCAGCACCTTGGAGGCCGCATGCCGCGCGGCCTTGCCCTGAGCACCGGCTGAGTGAGTATCGGGCGTGAAGCGGAAACCGTGGAGTTGGCCGACGTAGTGGTTTTCGACATAGATCTTGCCGTCATCCTCGATTTCCGCATCCAGCGCGCTCTTGTCGTGCAGACGCTTCATCAGCACGCTGGTGCGTCGGTCAACGAAGCGCAGCGCGAGTTGCTGATGCAGCGCGTCGGACAGGTTATCCTCGATTTCCCGGGTGCGCGCTTGCCAGTGCTCCGGATCAGCCAGCCAGCCTTGGCGATTCGACACGAAAGTCCAGGTGCGTATCAGGCTGATGCGGCCCGCGAGCGTGTCGATATCGCCTTCGGTGGAGGCCGCCTGACGCACCTGCTTGTCAATCCAGTCTTCCGGGATCAGCCCATCATCGCTGATCAGGAAGCGGTAGAGGCTGGCGACAAGCTCGGCATGGGCAGCAGCGGAAATCTTGCGATAATCTGGCACCTGGCAGGCATCCCAGAGCCGCGCGACGCATTCGGGCGTTGTGGTCAGATCAACGATATCGCTGTCGCCAGCTAGCCGCTCCAAAACCGCAACGTCGTCATTCTCGCGTGTGCGCTGCAGCCGGGGCGAAGCGGGAACGTCATTCAGGCTGTTCTGCAGCGCGGCGAGCGATGAGAAGTCAAGATCGCTGTTGCGCCATTGCAAGATTTTGACCGGATCGAAGTCATGGTCTTCCAGCTTCGCGACAAGCTCCGCGTCGAACGCCTCGCACTCGCCGGTGACGCCGAAGGTGCCGTCATTCATGTAGCGCCCGGCGCGTCCGGCGATCTGCCCGGTTTCGCCTGGGGTGAGCATGCGATGAACACGCCCGTCAAATTTCCGCCGTCCAGCGAAGGCGACATGATCGACATCAAGATTGAGCCCCATCCCGATCGCATCGGTCGCCACCAGGAAGTCCACATCGCCGGATTGGTAAAGCTCGACTTGCGCGTTGCGCGTGCGCGGGCTGAGCGCGCCCAGGACGACCGCCGCGCCGCCGCGCTGACGGCGGATCAGCTCCGCGATGGCGTACACGTCGCTCGAAGAGAACGCCACGATCGCCGAACGGCGCGGCAAGCGGCTGATTTTTTTTTGTCCGGCGTAAGACAGCTTCGACAAGCGCGGGCGGGAAATGAAGTTGGCCTGCGGCAGCAGATCACGGATCGCGCCTTGCATGGTTTGCGCGCCGAGCAACAAAGTCTCTAGCCTGCCGCGCGCGTGGAACAGCCGATGGGTAAACACGTGTCCGCGCTCGGGGTCGCCGGCAAGCTGGATCTCGTCGACAGCGACGAAATCGACATCCGCGTTCTGCGGCATCGATTCCACCGTGCAGACGTGATAGCGCGGCTCCGCGGGTTTGATTTTCTCTTCACCGGTGATGAGCGCGACATTGTCTGCGCCAGCGCGTGCAGCGACCTTTTCATAGACCTCGCGCGCGAGCAGGCGCAGCGGCAGGCCGATCACCCCGGTTTCGTGGCCGAGCATGCGCTCGATGGCCAGATGGGTCTTGCCGGTGTTGGTTGGCCCAAGCACCGCGTTGACATTGCGGGCGCAATCCGGTCGGTTTGGGTTGGCACGGGAGGCGGGGGCGGGCGGATGCTGCGGCATGTTTTCCCCATTGCCGAAGGGTCGATGAGCACGTGGCGCGGATCGCCGACGACGCTCAGGTGTCGTTTGTCGGGCCTCTTCCCGCCCAGCAAATCAGCGCCGGACGGTGAAGACGCTCAGCGCGTCACAAGCAGTCCATCGGGCAGAGCGGCGTTGGGCAGACGATACGGTAAACTTTCCGCAACCATGCCGCCACTCCCTCAGCAGTTAGGATCACGAAAACATGTTGGCAATGTGAAAGGAAGCCGGCGCGTCGGGAATTTGAGCAGTCAGCCGCTGCGTGGCCTGCGTTCGGTCCTAAGCGCTCAGCGCGCGCCAATCACCGTCAGCTTGCCATTACGGTCGGATTCCAGATGAAACTCCTCGGTCGTCATCGAGGCCGAACCGATCGGAAGCGGCAAATAGATGTAGTAGGGTACGAACATCTCCGCGCTGCGCACCGGGATCAGCCAGACCTCGATGTCGTTCGTGTCCCGCAAAAATCTCATTTCGTCCTTGTCTGCCTTGTGTCCGGCGATCGGGCGGAACTTTGCCCGGCAAACATAGGCGGGGCCATTGTAACCGGTGCTGACAACCTGCCGCGTTCCCTTGTAACTTAGCGCGATATCATATCGCATGTTGCCGTCGAAGATTTCCAGCACCTCGTCACAGGACTGACGGCCACGCGTCGCGCGCTGGAACTGCGACAAACCGATCACTGCGCTCAGCGGGTCAATCACATCGCGCATATGCTTGCCCCTTACAGGAACGCGGTTCTTTTTCGGCGGGGGATCGACATTGCGCTGGCTCACCTGCGTACCTTCGAAACGCAACCTAACAGAACCGGCATCATCGCCTGACTCATAGCCGAAACTGTAGCGCTTCGGCTCCGGGCCGTTACCGGTCAAGCGGCCTGCGCTTTCGGTGCGAGCATTCCACTCAAACAACATGCCGTTCAGCAGGCTGATCCGCGCGCCCGCCCGGAGATGGTAGTCCTGCCGGGTCCAGTTGGAGCGGAACTCAAATGTGCCGATGCTCAGCCCGTTGTAAGCGATGTTGTAGCGGGCGTAGACTTTGGAGTCGCCGGCTTGGGCTGGCGGGGCGAGCCCAACTGCTGCAACCAACAGAGCCCAGGCGGGAATCATGTTACGCATACGGCTGTGAGGCATTTCGATCGACCTTCTCGATAAACCAACCCGGTTGCTCAGGCACGCCGCGTAACCGAAAGACCGGGTTGTCAAGACCTGTTCAGCCTATGATCAAATACACGGTCTGCGTCAATTCCAAGGCAGCGCCATTCAGCGCCAGAATTCACCGGGCACGGCAATATACCAGGCGCATCTCACTTGGTGGTCTTGACCGGCGCATAAGACGGAAGCGCCCGGGTTTCGTCCTCAGCGTCCTCCCGGTCCGGGCCGGGATCGTCGGGCGGGCGCATCGGGAAGACAACGGCCTTGCCCTGCGCGCTGGCGACAGGTTCGGCGTCGCGGATCCTGCCCGGGTTTTCTGGCGCTGACGCCGTCTGCGAAGGCGGAGCAGCTTCTGCCTGCGCGGCGTCGGCAGCTGTGTCATCCGACCGCTTGTCTGGCTCGGCGTCTGTGTCAGCCCTGTCAGGCACGTCGTCCGGTTCCGGCGGCGCGCTTGGCTCCACCGCACTCGCTGCGGCGGCAACCTTCGCGGTGCGCTCAAGGCGTTCGAGGCGGTCTAACTCGGCGATTTCAAGCGGTAGCGCGTCGTGGTCGGCCGGTGCGACCCGTTCCATCGGGATACGCCATTCAAAGGCATCAAGTTGGCCGGTCACCGGAGACACCGGAGCCCAACTGTCTGAAACAACGCCGTCTGCGACCCAGGCCGGATCCCGCGGGGCGCGCAGCGCCCGCGCCAGCCACTCACGCACCAGGCCAGCATTGCGGGTATCACCAGCCTCGATCCGCGCCATGAGCGTGCAGACCCGGCGGGAGGGCCGCTCGGCCAGCAGCGGCTCCAGCGCCTGACGCGCCTCGCTCCACTCATGCGCATCGACCGCCGCAGCGGCCACTGCTATGCGGCTCTCCACATGATCCGGCTTGCTCCGCGTCAGCGCGCGCACCCGGTTCAACCGGTCGCGCGGGGAATCGCCGGGCCGGACATAGGCATAGGTCAGCGCGATATCAGGATGGGGCGAGAGCTCCCATGTCCGCGCCAGCAGACGCGCGGCCCGCGAGACGTAACCCTGCGCGGCCAGCACGCGCCCGGCGATCTCGGCAGCCGGAACCAGATCAGGCGCAAGGCCATGGGCCTCCTGCGCCAGCTTCCCGGCACGATCCTGATCGTTCAGTTCGATGGCCTGCGCTTGCGCGCTCAATAATACCGCGCGGCGACGATCCGCCGTCGCGCGATCGACCAGTTTGTTCTGGCGCATGGACGCTAACGTGGTCAGCGCGCCCGACCAGTCCCCACGGCGGCACTGCAGCTCAAATAACGCTTCCGAAGCCCAGGGAAGCGACGGCTTGATGTCAACGGCCCCGGCGGCAAACCGTTCTGCTGCCTCGGTATTGTTTTCACGCCGCGCCTCGATAAAAAGGCCATGCAGCCCCATCAGCCGCGTCTCGTCATCGTCGAGCATGGTCTCGAAGACGCGCTTGGCTGTCGCGTGATCCCCGCCGATCTGGGCAGACTGCGCGCGGAGCAGTTTGGTCAGTGGTTCATTCTCAAGGGCCTGGCGCGCCTCGCTAGCATAGCGCGCGGCCAGCTGGGTATCGCCCGCGCCGACCGCGAAAATACCCTGGCGAAGGGCGTCGCGCCCGCGCTCCTGACGGCGTTCGCGCATCTGCGTGATGAAGCGGCCCGGAGCCCCAAAGACACCGCGCAGCGCGCTCCACAACAACAGCGCAAGAGCAAACACCAGCAGCAGTAGCGCCGTAGCCGCGAAAACGCTCGTTTCAGCGCGATAGCCGGCCCAGGTGATAACAAGCTCGCCCGGACGCCCCGCCAGCCAAGCCGCGGCGGCGCCGATGGCCCCTACAACGATCAGATACAAAAGCAGTCTTAACATCTGCGCTCTCTCATCGCGGCTGGTACGCGCTCGGACGCGCCGGCTATCTCTGCAGTTCGGCCAGTACTTTGGCCTCAAGCGCGTCCATTTCCTCGTCAGCACTGATCCGCCGCTTCACCTGCTCCAGCCAAGGCAGAAGCTGCACGGCGGCCGCGCCGGATAACTGATCGCTCTGAGCAACGACGCCAGGCAAATCGCCAGCCTTGAGGCGGTTCTCCATACGCGCGACGATCGCGCCGGGGGTGTCGCCCTCGATCTCGCCCACAGGACGCACGTTCACGACCGAGCGCGCGCTTTCCACAATCTGGCCAATGATGGAATCGCTGCCGGACGCGCCCGCCGCTTCGAGCGCCTTGTTGGCGTAAGTCGGGAAGCTCTCGCGCAGGCGGCGCAGGGTGGGAACGCCGTCTTCCGCCGCCGCGGATAGCGTTTCCGCTTCGACCTCGACGGGCGACAACTCCCGAACCGCTTCCAACTCCGCGGCAAACGGTTCGCCGCGATCCAGCGCGCCGCGCAAATTGGTCAGCGCCACGGCGAGGGCCGAAGCGCGCGCGGCCTGGAGGTTGCTGGCCGTCTGCGATTTGACCTGATCGAGAGACGCGCGGAGCGAGGCGACGCTTTCGTCGAGCGCAGAGAGGCGATCATTGAAACGCGACAACTGCTCTGCATCTCCAGCGCCATCGCGCGCGGCAGCCACTTCCGCCAGCCGTTCTTCTAAAGCATCGACCCGCGCGCCCAGCGCCGCAACTGCCTCGTCGTCGGTTCTCGCCAGCCCTTCCGTGCGGGTATCCAGCGCTGAAATGCGCTCAGCAAGTTGAGCCCTTGCCTCGCTGCCCTGCGCGGCAATATCAGCGACACGTGATTCCAGCGCCTGCTGCGTGGTCTTGATTTGCTCCGCGCTGGTTTCGGAAACGAACGGCAACCGGTCGCGAAAATTGCCGAGCGCGTAGTATCCGACCACCAGCGCAATCAGCCCGCCCAAAAGCCCAGCCGCGAGATGCGTCAGGAAACCGGCAGCGCCGCTCTCACGCGGCACCGAAGTCGCGTTGTCATTAACGCCGTGCGCGGCCTCCGCTGCGCCGGCCTCCGTTTCAGGCTGATCCGATCCCGCCTGCGATGGCTCATCGACACGCTGTGCCTTCAGATCCAGCGTGGCATGGGGCCGCTGCGAGCTCCGCGCGTCCCCGGCCGTCTCCGACTTTTGGTCCTCAGACATTGCTGTTCCGCTCCATTATGGGCGACCCGGCCCCATTCATCATCGCCGGAAAGGCCGCACCACGCAAACGCTACATAGCCGCCCGCTATATCCGGCATTTCTTAATGTTTCGCGAGAATGCCCGCGCGATGCGACGAATTAGGCAGGATTTCGCGGTCCCAGCAAGTCAAGTAGCGACTCTTGCGTCGGGTGCCGGGCGATCTCGATCTGATGGGCGTCCAGCGGGGCGAGCGCGCGGGCGACCCTGGCGGAGAGACAAAAGAAGCGCAAGCGCGCGGCGTGCTTGGCAACGCCGGCTTTCTGCGCCAGGTGCGTGAAGTGCTGCGCGGTGCGCGGCGACATCAGGATGATCGCGTCGAAAAAGTCCTTGAGAAGGCCAACAGTAATCGGCAGCGCAAGAGAGGCGGCCAGCTCGTTGCGATAAACGACCCGCCGCCACACCGTGAAGCCGCGCGCCGACAGCGCTTCCTGCATGTCAAAGGCCACACTCGCGCCAGTCAGATAAAGCAGCGGACCGTTCGCAGGCCGATGCGTATAGGCGATGTGCTCGGCAAGCTGCGCGCCGGTGCCGCCCCCAGCAACCACATGCACGAACCCGGCCTCTCGCGCGACATCGGCAGTAGCCGCGCCAACGCAGTATGCCGGAATCGCCTTCACAGACGCTGCCCAGTCCACGCCTTCCAGCGCGCGAAGCGCATTCTTGCTGGTGAAGATCGTCGCAGCAGGCTGGCCCGGCGGCGGATCGGCCGTCTCGTATCGGATGAAGCTCAACGGTGCGAGCACCGGCTCATGGCCCCGCGCCCGCACGCCTTTGGCAAGCGGTCCGGCGTCCTCGCCAGGCCGGGTGATGACGACGCGCATCACACAATCTGAGCCATGAAATCAGGGCCAGCGCGGCGGAGCAACTCTTGGGCGGCGTCCCGGCCCATTGCTGCAGCGTCGCTAGCCAGACCACTGCGTGCGGTCGCATGGGCCGCAGACCCATCCGGCAGCAGAATTTGGCCGCGAAACGCCATGCTGTCGCCGTCCAGTTCGGCCAGCCCTGCAATCGGTGTCCGGCAGGAGCCATCAAGCTCGGCTAGGAATGCGCGCTCGGCGGTGACCCGAACATGGGTTGGCGTGTCGTGGATGGCTGCGAGTAACGCGCGGCGTTCATCATCGCTCTTGCGGATCTGAATGCCAATGGCCCCTTGCGCAATCGCAGGCAGCATCTCGTCGGGGCTGACCGGCGCTGTGATTTTGTCGGCGTGGCCAAGCCGCTGCAGACCGGCGACGGCGAGCAGCGTGGCGTCCGCCACCCCTTCTTCCAGTTTGCGCAGACGCGTTTCCACGTTGCCGCGATACGTGATGACCTCGATATCCGGTCGCAGCGCCTTCACCTGCGCCTGACGGCGCAACGATGAGGTGCCCACGACCGCGCCTTCAGGCAGATCGGACAGCTGCGCCACCTTCAGGCTGATGAATGCATCGCGCACATCTTCACGCGGCATCATGCACACGATCTCAAGCGGGTCCGGCTCAACGGTCGGCACATCCTTCATCGAGTGCACGGCCATATCGATATCGCCGGCGATCAGCGCGTCCTCGATCTCCTTGGTGAACAGGCCCTTGCCGCCGAACTCGCGCAAAGCCTTGTCCTGAATCATGTCGCCGGACGTCTTGATGATGACGACGTCGAAATCGTCTTCGCTCATGCCATGCGCGGCGCACAGCCTCTCGCGCAATTCGTACACCTGCTTGAGCGCCAGATTGCTGCCGCGGGTGCCGATGCGGATGGGTTTGTCGGTTGGCACGGGACGCTCCTCCTTCGATTGTTCGCTGTGGGGCGACTTTCTGCTTAGCATTTTCCTATTGCGTGTCCGGGGCACGCCTCTATTGTGAGGGCTTTACCAGCTTGGACCCTGCGTTGCCAGCGGCACGCCGATCAAAATGACCTCCCTCGAGCCAGAACCGGGCCAGACCGTACTCGGCATCGAAACGAGTTGCGACGAGACGGCGACGGCTGTCGTGCGGCGCGGCGCGGACGGGCGCGGCGAGATTCTGTCCAATCTTGTACGCTCACAAATCAGTGACCATGCAGCTTTTGGCGGTGTGGTGCCGGAGATCGCCGCACGCGCGCACGTCGAGGTTTTGGATGGGATGATAGTCGCGGCATTGCAGGATGCTGGCGTAGACTGGGCGGATTTATCCGGTGTGGCGGCAACCGCTGGACCAGGCCTTGCCGGCGGCCTGCTCGTTGGCCTCACGACAGCAAAGGCTATCGCGCTGGTGCACGAACTCCCCTTGATCGCGCTCAACCATCTGGAGGCGCATGCGCTTACGGTCGGGCTGACCGACGAACTGTCGCCGCCTTACCTGATGCTGATCGTCTCAGGCGGGCACAGCCAGTTCATCATCGTACGCCAGCTCGGCGCCTACGAGCGGCTCGGCACCACCGTGGACGACGCGCTCGGCGAGGCCTTCGACAAGACCGCGAAGCTGCTGGGCCTTGGGTATCCCGGTGGACCGGCAGTGGAGCACGCTGCGGCAACCGGAGATGCCAGCCGGTTTGACTTTCCCACGCCGATGGTCGGGCGGCCTGAACCGCATTTTTCGTTCGCCGGGCTCAAAACCGCAGTGCGGCAGGCTGCGAATGCGCTCGCGCCGGCAAGCGATCAGGATATCGCGGACATTTGCGCCGCGTTTCAGCGGGCGGCGGTCTCAGCAGTAAGCGACAGAGCCGCAACGGCGATGCGGCTTTATTCACAGCGGATGGGGCCGGAAGCGCCGCGCCGTTTCGTTGTGGCTGGCGGCGTCGCCGCCAATGCGGTTCTCCGTGCCGGCCTGGAGCAGGTAAGCGCGGCGAACGGCTTTTCGCTCCATGTGCCGCCCCCGGCGCTATGCACTGACAATGCTGTTATGGTCGCGTGGGCAGGGACGCTCTGGCGCGAACTTGGCCGCGCCGATCCGCTCGATACGCCGGCGCAGGCGCGCTGGCCGCTGGATGCAAATGCGCCCAGGGCGATCGGCGCAGGCATCAAGGCTTAAGCTCGGATCCAGGGAGACGCGGAGCATGGCTTATCAGAAGATCGGAGTCGTCGGCGGCGGCGCCTGGGGCACCGCGCTTGCGCAGTCTGCGCGGCGGGCGGGACGCGACGTCTTGCTGTGGGCGTATGAGTTGGAGACGGTCGAAGAGATCAACGAGCACCGCACCAACCGCGTTTATCTCCCGGGCGTGAACCTCGACCGCGAAATCCGCGCGACAGCAAAGAGCGCGGAAATGGCGACTTGCGATCTTCTGCTGATGGCGGTGCCGACGCAGTTCACCCGCACGGTCTCAGCTGAGATCGGAATGTATCTTAAAGCGGGCACGCCTGTTCTGGCCTGCGCCAAGGGTTTCGAGCAGGAGACAGGGGCGTTCTTAACCGACGTGCTGGGGCACACCATCTCCGGCGCGACGCTCGGAGTGTTGTCGGGGCCCAGCTTTGCCGCAGAGGTGGCGCGCAACCTGCCGACCGCGTTGACGCTGGCCGTAGCAGACGAAGCGCTGGGGCGCGACCTGTCAGAAGCGCTGGGCCACCGCAATTTTCGGCTCTACTGGAGCGATGATATCCGCGGCGTGCAGATCGGCGGGGCGGTTAAGAACGTGCTTGCGATTGCCGCCGGGATTGTGATCGGGCGCGCGCTGGGCGAGAGCGCTCATGCGGCGGTGACAACGCGCGGCTTCGCCGAACTGCGGCGCTTCGGCGTTGCGCTGGGCGGCCGGCCAGAGACGCTCATCGGCCTGTCAGGCCTCGGGGATGTGATGCTGACCTGCTCCAGCACCAAGTCGCGCAACATGTCGCTTGGCAAGGCGCTGGGCAAGGGCCGCACGCTTGAGGATGTATTAGGCACCCGGCGCTCGGTGAGCGAGGGCGTCTACACGGCCGGGGCCATCGTAGAGCTGGCGCGCCGGCATGCGGTGGAGATGCCAATCTGCGAGGCGGTTCATGCGGTGCTAAGCGAGACGTTGAGCATCGATGATGCGATCGAGTCGCTGCTATCTCGCCCGGCGCGCGCGGAACCGGAGCCGCTGTCGCGTTCCGCAGGTTGACATTTCCCGGCCTCAGCGGCATGTTCGGTCCCATGCTGAACTTCCGAATTACGAGCGCCCTGCGACTTAAGGGCCCGGCCGCTTGATAGCGGGCCGGGGGCCGCAGGGCATTGCGCGAAATCTCAGCGCTTTTTTCCTTGAATGCTCGTAATTTGGAAGGATCTTCTCGATGACCGTCATGCCGTCGCCGCGTGCTGCCGAGAGCGCGCAACCCTTCGCCTTCAAAACCCGAACCACCGCATCGCATGCGCGCGTGATCCGCGTCACCGGCGAGGCCGAGCCCAACATTCTCGCGCGGATCGTGCAGCCGTTGGTCAAGCTCGATCTGATGCCGCGCTTTTTCCAGGTTTTGAGCGAAGACAGCAGCGAGATGGTGGCCGAATTCGCCTTTACCGATGTGGACGAAAATCAGGTCGAGCGGTTGCAAAGCACGCTGCAGACCGTAATCGGCGTTGGCTCGGTCGAGTTGATCTGAGAGAGCGGCTCGATCGCCCGTTCTGCGTTAGACAGCGCCAAATGCCGCATCAGGCGGCGGACTCGGCGGCGCGTTCAGCGCGCTTGCGCACATGCGGGTCGAGATGGCGCTTGCGCAGGCGGATAGCGCCCGGCGTGATCTCGACAAGCTCATCGTCATTGATGTAGCTGAGCGCGCGCTCCAGCGTCATCTTCATTGGCGGCGTCAGCTTGACGGCATCGTCTTTTCCGGAGGCGCGCACATTCGTCAGCTGTTTGCCTTTGAGCACATTGACTTCCAAATCGTTGCCGCGATTGTGCTCGCCAACAATCATGCCCTGATAGACCCGGGTCTGCGGCTCGATCATCAGTGGCCCGCGGTCCTCAAGGTTCCATAGCGCATAAGCTACCGCCTCGCCTTGCCCGTTCGAGATCAAAACGCCGCTGCGCCGTCCCTGTATTTCGCCGCGATAGGGCTCGTAGCCATGAAAGATGCGATGCATCACGGCGGTGCCGCGCGTGTCGGACAACAATTCGCTGTGATAGCCAATCAGCCCGCGGGTCGGCACATGCAGCACCAGCCGCTGGCGCCCACCGCCTGAGGGCCGCATCTCGATCAGTTCGCCGCGCCGCTCGGACAGTTTCTGTACGACCGTCCCGGCGTACTCGTCATCCACGTCGATAATCGCCTCGTCGATCGGCTCCAGCCGTTGTCCGGTCTCAGGATCGGCCTGGAACACGACGCGCGGGCGCGAGACGGTCAGTTCAAAACCCTCGCGACGCATAGTCTCGATCAAAATGGCCATCTGCAGTTCGCCGCGCCCTGAAACCTGGAAAGCGTCCTTGTCATCGGTCTCTGCGACCTGTAGCGCGACATTGCCTTCGGCTTCCTGCAGCAGCCGCTCGCGGATCACCCGGCTTTGCACCTTCTTACCGTCCTGCCCAGCGAACGGCCCGTCATTGATACGGAAGGTCATCGACAGCGTCGGCGGGTCGATGGGCTGCGCCGGGATCGGCTCGCTGACTTCAGGCGCACATAGCGTATCGGCGACTGTCGCCGTGTTCAGCCCGGCGATCGCGACAATATCGCCGGCTTCCGCCCGGTCCACCGGCGTGCGCGCCAGCCCCCGGAAGGCCAGAACCTTCGAGATGCGGCCCTGCTCAACCACCTTGCCGTCGCGCGAAAGGGCCTTCACGGGCTGGTTTGGCACGACCGTTCCCGAGGTCACGCGCCCGGTCAGCATGCGGCCCAGATAAGGATCGGCGCCCACGGTCGTTGCGAGCAGACGGAACGGCCCGTCATCGACGTCGGGCGGCGCAACGTGGCGCAGCACGAGTTCGAACAGCGGCGCCATGTCCTCGCGCGGGCCTGAAGGGTCTTCGGCCATCCAGCCTTCCTTGGCCGAGCCGTAGAGCACGGGGAAGTCAAGCTGGTCCTCGCTGGCATCCAGCGCGGCGAACAGATCAAAAACCTCGTTCACCACGTCCTTATGCCGCTCATCCGGCTTGTCGATCTTGTTGACCGCAACGATCGGCTTGAGGCCGACCTTGAGCGCCTTCTGGACGACGAACTTGGTCTGCGGCATCGGGCCTTCGGCGGCATCGACCAGCACGATCGCGCCGTCCACCATGTTGAGGATGCGCTCCACCTCGCCGCCGAAATCGGCGTGGCCGGGCGTATCGACAATGTTGATGCGCGTGTCGCCCCAGTCCAGCGAGGTAACTTTGGCGAGGATGGTGATGCCGCGCTCGCGCTCCAGATCGTTGGAGTCCATGGCGCGTTCGGCAACCTGCTGGTTGTCGCGGAACAGGCCGGATTGGCGCATAAGCACATCGATCAGTGTGGTCTTGCCATGATCGACATGGGCGATGATGGCGATATTGCGTTTGTTCATCGATCGGATCCAGAAACACGACGCGCCTTATGTTGCAGCGCGAAATCGTCGGGCAGATTGACCGAGCGGCGCGCCGCCGTCAACAGCCTTGGCAGAGTTTCGCCGGCGCGGCTTGGTCTACTCACGCGCCTTATCTCGAACCAGGGTTGCGCATTGGGGATCTGCAAGTGCGAGTTGGTCAGGCCGCACGAAAAATGCGCCCCGGCCGGCGGGACGCATTCTGAGTTGTCGAGAGTGGCGTTCGCGCACGGGCGCTTTATTTCAGCGGCTCAAGCGGCTTCCGTGGTGCGCCAAACTTGTAGCCGATGCCTGCGCCGATAATCCAGGGATCGATATCGACATCCGCTGTCACCGGAGCCGCGCCGAGCGAAACGGACGCATCCGTATCCAGCCATAGCTTCTTAACGTCAACGTTGAACACCCAGTTGCCCTGAAGATGATAATCGAAACCGCCCTGCAGCACCCATCCGAAACTGTCGTCAAGCTCTAGGTTAGAGTAGTTGGTGCCGGCATCCTCATTGAAGAAGACCGTGTAGTTCACGCCTGCGCCGACATAGGGCTTAAACTTGCCCATATCGAAGTGATACTGCGCAGTCAGCGTCGGCGGCAGCAGCCAAACGTCGCCAATCTCACCCTGAGCCGAGATGGTTCCTTCACTATCTATCGTGTGCGGCGTTACCGCAGCAATCAGTTCGACAGCAAGATTTTTGGTGAAGAAGTAAGAAATATCCAGCTCAGGCACGACGGCGTCGTCGATCGACAGATCCGGCCCGACAGCGCGCGCGCCGCCAACCGTCCAATCGCTTGAATCTTCATCCGGGATCACGCCGATACCACGCACCCGGATCATCCATCCCGGCCCCCAGATTGAGGCGGGCGCACTATAATCCGCTTTGTATCCCCGGTCGCCAGCGCGCGCAGGCTCGGCAACGACGGCTGCAACCAACGCGATCAACGCCGCCATGAGTGTGATTGCTTCAACAGTCTTCTTCATGCTCATCCCCCAACAGATTGTCTCAACCCGCCCGCTCAGGTTTCTTGATGATTGAATTAACTCTGATTCTCAGGAGAAAAAGCTAGGCAGATACGCAATTACGAGATTTGATCTAGGTCAAATTTATTGGCAGACGTGCATATGGTGGCCATTTCGGGGTCGCAAGGTTGCAATGGTGCAACATCGCACGTCATGGCCACACATAAGCGATCCGTTGCAACCTCGCGCCGCCGAGCCGCTCGATGGCCGTGCCGGCGCGGGTGCCCCCCAGCGCCTCGTAGAACGCGCAGGCGTGTGTGTTTTCGCTCAACGACCAGACCGCGAGTCCTTGAAGGTTCCGCCGCGAGAGTTCGCGCCGCGATGCCTCGAACAGTTGCCGGCCCAGCCCCGCCCCCTGATACGCCGGCATCAGATAAAGTTCGTAGATCTCGCCGTCATAGCCCGCCGGGCCGTGGCGCGCGCGGCCATAGGTGGCGTAGCCCCGCGTCTGCCCGTCGAAGTCCAGCAACAGCACGGAAGCGCCCATTCGCAAGAGCTTCTCCCACCAGCCCGGCGTGTGCGAGGCGATCATCTGCTGCAGCGTGATATGCGGGATCAGCCCTTGATAGGTCGCGCGCCAGGCTTCCTCGCGCACGGCTGCCAGCGCCGGGGCGTCGTCCGCGGTCGCGGGGCGGATGTCGATCAGCGCGCTGGTCATGACCGCGACTATACAATGCGGCGGAAGCGCCGCAAAGGCCGAGGCGGCGTGGTTACGGATGGCGCGCGCGGCGGGCGGCGACGAGGCGCAGGCGCAACGCGTTCAGCTTGATGAAGCCTTCAGCGTCCTTCTGGTCGTAGCCGGAGCCTTCCTCGAAGGTGACGAGGTCCTGCGAATAGAGCGAGTGCGGCGAGCGGC
>CAYXPZ010000013.1:0-42401 GCA_964466965.1 uncultured Hyphomicrobiaceae bacterium | reverse complement strand
ACAGCACCAACTATCTCGTCGATCTGGACAATGCGATCATTGTCGATGTCGCAGCTACCGCGCCGATCCGCCAGGCCGAGACCGGGGCGGTGCAGATCATGATCGAACGCGCCTACGAGCGCTTCGGCCTCGATCCCGAGGCGCTGGTTGCCGATACCGCCTATGGCGCGGCTGAGATGCTGGGCTGGCTGGTCTGGAGTCCCCGCTTGGTCGCACGTTCGGACGCAAAACCGGTGCCCACTTTTGCTGAAAGTGCTCCGTGAACGCGGGATCGAGCCGCACATCCCGGTCTTCGACAAGTCCGCGCGCCGCGACGGCTGCTTCGAGCGGGGCGACTTCATCTACGATCACGGGGCGGACCAGTATCGCTGCCCCGGCGGCAAGGCGCTGGTGCGCTATCGCCAGGCGGGACGGGCAGCCAAGGGCAAACCGTGTGCAGACGGCTTGTTGCGCTATCGCGCGAGAAAGGCCGACTGCGAGACTTGCGCGCTCAAGCCGAGGTGCTGCCCGAAGGTGCCGATGCGCAAGGTCATGCGCCATGTTTATGAAGGCGCGCGCGACATGGCCCGCGATATCACCAGGACAGACGCCTATGTCGTCTCAAGCCGGGCGCGCAAGAAGGTCGAGATGCTGTTTGCCCACCTCAAGCGCATCCTGAGGCTCGACCGTTTGCGCCTGCGCGGACCGAACGGCGCCCGCGATGAGTTCCACCTCGCCGCCACCGCCCAGAACCTGCGGAAACTCGCAAAGCTCATCCCGATGCCGGCCGCTCAGGCCGCGTGAGCGGGTGTAGGAATCATCCCTCGCCAAACCTCCAGCCGCAACGCTCCCCTTCAGACACCGACTTTTTCCACGGAATTACTGCATAACAGCAGTCCGATCCACGCCCGGGAAGAGCGCGTGGGCGGACAGATTGCGCCGCGCGTAGTCAGTCGCCCGCAGCAACTGCTTGGTCTGAAAGCTCGTCGAGCAGGTCGCTGTAGAACGCGGCATCGCCATCTGGCGCTTCTAACCCATGACGCTCATAGATGGGCCCGAACAGATACGCGGCAGAGTTGTAGGCGATCCAGACCTGACCTTCGGCATCCTCATAGACCACCGCCTTTGGCGGAAAGTCGATCCCGGCCGTCGGGCTCTGCGCGATGAAGGGGGTGCCGTAAGCGGGGTTGCCGAAAGCAACGACGACTGTGGGAGGCAACTCGCGGTCGTATTCCGACGCCGCGGCGGCATGGTCATAACGCGGGAAGATCTTCATGCCGCGCTCAGAGGCTGCCCGCTCGAGGCGTTCGGCCGTCACAGCAACCGAGTGTGGGCTCTGCTTGGTGACGAGGCCGTCGCTGGCATGCGCCATTACGGGCGACACCATGGTAACCAGCACAGCTACAAAAATGGCGGTTTTCATGCAGCACTCTGTTGCTAATCGCGACAACTTCTTAGAGTCTATACTTATGATTGCAGGTCGCGGACAAATCACATCGCCGTGAGCAATAACGGCTCGACGTGCTTTTCCGTGCGGCAGTCCAAACATGTCACACCGACCAATCAGAACGCCGCCGCTGCAACGCATGGCGCGTAGTGATGATGAACGCTGCCGAAGTTCGTACCTCACGTCGTCTTCAATGATTGACCCAATCGATCTTGCACCTTCTAAACCTGTTTTCTCTGGACGAGGCTGCGTCCCGGTTCACAATTGCAATAAGATCGAAGCTGAAAGATTTGTGGCCACCATGACGTTGCAAAAAGCTTCCTCGCACGGCGCGCCCATCCAGCGGGTGGGCGTGGCGACCTATGGCGTCGTCGCGCAGCGCGTCTCGGCCCCGTTGCGCGATCTGTGGATCGCTGAGCCGCTCGTCGTCCGTGTCCATGCCGGCGAGAAACGGGTGCGCTGGCCCGATGGCGAACGGCGATGCGTGCCGCAGGGGTCGTGGACACTGTTGCCGGCTTCAGCGCGCGTCGTCGTCGAGAATATCGGCGACGGCGCCGAGGGCTACCGCGCCGAGGTCGTGGCCTTCGGGCCGGTGGCTTGCGCTGCGGCGGTGCATCCTGGCGGCGCGCCCAACGCGGAGCATGGCCCGGTTGCGCTTGCCGGGCCCGCGGTCCGTCAAGCCACGCCCGCGCTCGACGCCTGCGTGCAGCGGATCCGCCGCAGCCTGGGCGATGACACGCTGCCCGCGGCGGTGGTCCGCCACCATGTGCAGGAGCTGTTGGTCTGGGCCGATGGCCTGCCTTTATCACGCGGAGACGCCGCGCCGGGCATGGCCGGGGCGCTGCGCGCGCTCTTGCGCAAGGATGTCAGCAGACCCTGGCGCGCTACTGAGGCGGCCGCGCGGCTTTGCGTCAGCGAAGCGACGATGCGACGGCGGCTCGCGGCCGAAGGGACCTCCTTTTCTGAGGTGTTGGCCGATATCCGTCTAACCCACGGCCTGGAGCTCTTGCAGATGACGCAGCATCCGATCACCGAGATTGCGATGGCCTGCGGCTATGCCTCGCCGTCGCATTTCTCCGCCGCGTTTCGCGCACGATTTGATCTCTCGCCCAGCGAAATCCGGCATGCCAATCTGCAACTTGATCGAATTTCGATAGAGCGTTAGCGCCCGGTGAAAGCGCGCCGCCCCTGTTTGCGGTAGCGATAACGCTGCCAGTAACAGGGAGATACATCATGAAACAGACTCTTTTTGCCGCCGCCGCGCTGGCCTGCCTCGCCGGGCCGGTACAGGCCCAAGACTTCACCCTGTCCAGCCCCGACATCGCCGAGGGCCAACAGCTTGACATGGCCCATGTGCTCGACGGCTTCGGCTGTGAGGGAGGGAACCTCTCGCCCGAACTGTCCTGGTCGGGCGCGCCAGAGGGCACCGGCAGCTTTGTGGTAACTGTCTACGACCCGGACGCACCCACCGGGTCCGGCTGGTGGCACTGGGTGGTCTTCAACATTCCCGCCGACGCGACAGGCCTGCCGCGTGGCGCAGGCGCCGAGGACCTCCCGGACGGCGCTGTCCAAAGCCGGACCGATTTCGGCGCACCCGGTTTCGGCGGCGCTTGCCCGCCGCCGGGCGAAGTGCACCGCTATGAGTTCACCGTCCATGCGATCGCGGCGAAACGGCTGGAGCTTGACGCTGACGCTCCGGCGGCGATGGTCGGCTTCATGACGAATGCCCAGGCTCTCGACACGGCGACGATCACGGCGGTCTACACCCGCTAGCGTGACACCCGGCTCCCGGTCCGAACGGTCCCGGGACACGCCGGGACGGACGGGCATCGGCGACCGGCGCCGATCCCGCCAACTCCTCAGACTGTCAGACCAACGGAGATACCCTCAAATTCGACAGCTTGGTTTTGATCCCCAACCATCGAATAAATCCCCAAGCCAAGTGTTTTACGCACGGTCATCGGCGATAGGCGCCGGTGCCAACAGACCCTCAAACCAACGGAGATACCCTCATGTTCGACAGCTTCGAAAGCTTGTTCGGCAACAGCATTATCGGCTTTCTCGCGGATGCCCCGGAGCCGGGCGACGGCGGTGATTCTACTGCGGAGCCCGTGTTGGATATCTCGGACAACGTCGAAGATCAGGTGGAGGTGACGATCATCGACTCCACTAGCAGCGACTTCTTCGGTTAATGTTGCCTGCGCGCATCTCGATGCGCCGGCCAGAACGCGCGCGTCGCCCCGGCCCGAGCCGGGGTGGCGTTTTGGGCCTGATCGCTTGGGCCGCGATCCTCGTGCTCGCTGCCTGCGCCCCGCGGGCCGACGGGTCGGCCGCGACCTTCCAGGGCCGGGCCTACACCGTTCATGTCGGCGCGGGCGCGGCGCGACCGGCGCCGATGGTGCTGATGCTCCATGGCGGGCGCTCGAACGGCGAGACGCTGCGCCGGTTTACTGGCTTCGACAGGATTGCCGACCGCTACGGCGTGGTGGCGGTCTATCCGACCGCGCCGGGCGGCGCGTGGAACGATGGGCGCGGCGTGGCGCTGGCCGACGAGGCGGGGCGCGACGACGCCGGCTATCTCGTCCGGCTGGCTGAACACCTGGCCGCGCAGGGCCTCGTCGACCCCGACCGGGTCTATGCCGCCGGCATCTCCAACGGCGGCGGCATGGCGATGCGGCTGGCCTGCCAACGCCCCGGCGCCGTCTCGGGCATCGCGGTGATCGCCACCAAGCGGGCGCCGGCGCTCGATTGCAGCGCCTATCGCCCGGTCCCGACGTTGTTCTTCCACGGCACCGAGGACCGCATTGCCCCGAATGACGGCCGGCCAACGGGGACCGAGGGGCTTGGGCGGCGCAATACCGGGCGCGCGCTCTCGGCCGATGCCACGGTGGCAGGCTGGGCGCGGATGAACCGCTGTGAGCGCGCTACCACGACCCGGCGCGACCAAGTAGCCGGCGACGGCACCAGCCTGATCATCCGGCGTTTCAGCGGCTGCGCCGCGCCTTTGGTGGGCTACGAGATCGTCGGTGGCGGGCACACCTGGCCCGGCGGCGCCGAGATCGACCGCCCGATACTCCGTCGCCTCGTCGGCCGCACGAGCCGTGAGGTTGACGCCGGGTCAGCCGCCCTGCGGCTCTGGCTCGGCCGGTAGGCCGGGCGTCAGGGCCCGGCCCGGGGCGCGCGGACCGCGCGCTTGAGCAGATCAAGAAAGACGCGGGTCCGGGCCGGGATGTGGCGGCCGGGTGGGAGCACCGCGTGGATCGGCTGATCCGCCACCTGCCAGTCCTCCAGCAGCGCCTGCAACCGACCCGTCGCAAGGTCCTCGCCGACCAGCCAGAGCGGCAGGTTTGCGATCCCCAGCCCTTCGCGCGCGGCGCTAAGCAGGCTGGCAAGATGCGTGGAGGAGAACCGCCCTGCGATCCGCACGGTCACCTGCTCCTCACCGCGGGCAAAGCGCCACGCGCCCGGCACACGCCAGGAGCTGTAGGACAGGCCGGGCAGACCAGCGAGGTCCTGCGGTACGCAGACGGGACCGAGGGTGGCGGCGAGATCGGGGGCAATGACAACCCGCATCGGACAACGCCCGAGGGCCACGATGCGCAGCGTCTGGCCGTCGACCGGCCCGATGCGCACCGCCAGGTCATGGCCTGAGGCGGCGAGATCAACGAAACTGTCGGTCAGGTCGAGATCCGCGCGCGCCCCCGGCGCGGCGGCGAGGAACTGGCGCACTACGGGCGCAACGACGCTGTGGCCATAGCCGACCGGCGCTGTCACCCGCAGAAGACCCGAGGGGGTATCGCCTCGGGTGGCATCGCGCGCCCGGTCGACGGCGTCGAGCGCATCGCGGAAATGTACGATCGCGATCTCGCCCTCGGCGGTCAGCTTCACCGACCGTGTCGTGCGCGCCAGCAACGTCGCGCCGAAACTTCGCTCGAGCGTCTTGACCGCGCGGCTGACCTGGCTCTGGGCGAGCCCAGCCTCGCGCGCGGCGGCAGAGATGCTGCTCATTTCCGCACAACGGCAGAAGAGCCGCATAGCCTCCAGTTTGTCGCCCAATGGTCCCTCCGACGCAAAATTCCATGCAAAATCCGCATCAGTCTTATCCAATCCCTACCAGTACCCTCAATCACAGCATGAATTAAACTCACCTTACACATCAAGCAAAGGGAGCTCATCATGCTTAGACCCAATCTGATTGTTGCAGCCGCGCTCACCGGCGCCGCGCTCGGTCTTGCCGGCACCGTAGCCGAGGCACAAAGCGCCGATATCCTCGGGCACAGGGTCCACGGGAGTGGTCCCGAGACCGTCATCGTCCTGCACGACTGGCTGGGCAGCGCCGCCACGTGGGAGCCGATCCTGCCGTATCTGGACACCGATCGTTTCACCTTCGTTTTCGCAGAGGCTCGAGGCTACGGCGCCTCCATCGACATGACCGGCTCCTATACGACCGCCGAGATCGCGACCGACGTCTTTGCGCTCGCCGACAGCCGGGGCGCCGAAAGCTTCCACCTCGTGGGCCATTCGATGACCGGCATGGCCGGCTTCGCCGCGCTCGCCGCGCCCGAAGGTGAACGGATCGAAAGCTACATCGCCGTCGCGCCCGTGCCGCCCGGAGGCTACCCGGCCGACACGGCGACGCGTGATTTCTTCGCCGCCATCCCGCACGATCCTGAGGTCACGCAAAATGCCTTCGACGGCCTGACGGGCGGCCGCTACGAGGGGACTCGCTGGGCGGAGGTGCGGACCGCGCACAATCTGGCGACCTCCTCTCAGACGGCGATGCGCGGGTATGGCGACATGATATACGAGGATCTCTCGGCGCGGCTGGCCGAGGCGGCGCCGGAGACCCCGGTCCTGGTTGTCACGGGCGCCCACGATTTCCCGCCGATGCGGGCCGGTGCGCTAGAGGCCGAGGTGGCCCCGCTGGCACCCAACAGCCGGGTCGTCGCTATCGCTGGGGCCGGGCATTACCCGATGATCGAAACACCCCCACGCCTCGCCCAGGTCATCCAGGCGTATCTCGCAGAGCACACCGAGTGACCCCTCGCGCGGGCGGCGCGGCCCTGATCGGTCGCGTCGCCCTGTCCGCGGCCGGTGCCACTCGGATCAGTCCAGCAGCGCTAGAACTTTCTCGGCGGCACCGTCCGAGGAGGCCGGGTTCTGGCCGGTCACGAGGCGGCCATCGGCGACCGAATGGGGTTGCCAGTCCGCTGCGCCCTCAAAGTTAGCGCCAAGCTCGCGCAGCCGGGTCTCGAGCAGGAAGGGCACGGCGTCGGCCAGGCCAACCGCGGTCTCCTCTCTATCTGTGAACGCGGAGACCTTGCGGCCTTTAACAATCGGCGCGCCACTGGCGTCGACCGCCTTGTTGAACGCCGCCGGACCGTGGCAGACCGAGGCCACGACCTTGCCCTGATCCCAGGCCTTGCCGATCACCTCAGCCACGAGATCGCTCTCGGCCAGATCGTACATGGCGCCATGCCCGCCGGGGATATAGAGCGCGTCATACGCCGAAATATCCTGGCCTTCGAGCTTTTCGGGCGCAGCCAACAGGCCGGTAGCGGCGGCGTCGCCGCGGAACCGGATGACCGAAGCCGGGGCATCCTCGCCGGTCGCGTCGGAGCCGGGGTCGATCGGGACGGGTTTGCCGCCAAGCGTGGCCAGCGTCACCTCGTGCCCGGCATCGGTGAAGGCGTAGTAGGGGGTTGCCAGTTCCTCGTACCAGACGCCGGTGGGCTTGCCGGTCTCGCCGAGCACGTCGGATGCAGTCGAGAGTATGAGAATCCGAGCCATTGTCGTGTCTCCTTGTTCAATCCAGAGGCGGGACGGACGCACCGGTCCCGGGCGTCACATTTCCCTCAGGTAGAGATGGCCCCGCGCGAGGCCGAAAAGAAATTGATGCAGGCAAGGTCAGATATCGATATTTTGGCTCTATGACCCCGGATCTTGCGCTTCTGCGTGTCTTCCATGCCGTCATGGAAGAACGCAACGTGACGGCTGCCGCCGTGCGGCTTGGCCAGTCGCAGAGCACCGTGAGCGCGGCGCTGGCGCGTCTGCGCGAGGCGCTGGGGGACGAGCTGTTCCTGCGCGCCCGCTACGGCGTCGAGCCCACGGAACGGGCGCTAGAGATCGCGCCGGACATCGCCGCCGGGCTGGAGCAGCTGGAACAGGCCTTTCGCGCCGCCGAGCCTTTCGATCCTCAACGCACCAATCGCCGGTTCCGGCTCCTGTTGGGGCCTTACGTCGAGATCGTCCTCATGCCGGGATTGACCGCGGCCTTTGCCGAGAGGGCGCCGAAAGCCACGCTCGAGATCGCGCCGCTGGGGCCGGATCTGGACC
Source organism: uncultured Hyphomicrobiaceae bacterium (assembly GCA_964466965.1). Lineage (GTDB taxonomy): Bacteria > Pseudomonadota > Alphaproteobacteria > Rhizobiales > Rhodomicrobiaceae > Dichotomicrobium. Next base: position 34,639 of record CAYXPZ010000013.1, on the reverse strand, counting down.
CGCGCAGCCTTGCCGGGCGGGCCTTCGACGTCGCCATCGGGCGCTTTCACACCCCGCCGCAGGACCTTGTTGTCTCGGACCTTTTCGAGGATGGGTTCCGCTGCATCGTCGCGCCACAGGCCGTTAGCGAGGGGGCGGCGCTCGACCGGGACCTGTACGAGGCTCTCCCGCATGTTGTGGTGGCGCCGCCGGGCAAGTGGCGCACCGGGCTGCACAAGCGAATGGAGCGTACCGGGCTGCGGCGCAATACCGCCGTGGTGGTCTCGCATTTTCTGGCGGCCCCACTCGCGGTGGCGCGGCTGGGCCGAGGCATCGCCACGGTCCCGACGCGGGTGGCGGCAATGACCGCAGGGCCTTACGGACTGCGCGACCTGCCTGTGCCCGTCGAGCTTGGCACATTTCCAAATCAGATTGCCTGGCACCCGCGCCAGCGCCGCGATCCGGGACACGCATGGTTACGCGCCCTGATCTCGGAACGCGTCGCGCAGTCCAAGACACTGGGCTGAAGGTCAAAAAAGTGGTCCTCCCGCTTCGCCAGTCGCGAACCGGGAGGTGGGTGGGGCAAAGTGCGATAAATCGGGCGCAGTGGCAGCTGATTGATCGTTTCGCCAGTCCGGCTGCGGATCACGGCCGCGATAACAGTTCTGACGAGACAACAGCTGTGCCGACGCGGTCTATCGCGCGCTCTCGATGACGGCTGCCAGCTCTTGATATTCCTCGCAGTCTTGGCCACAACGCTTTTCTATTTCATCGAGTTCAGCACGCGCCAGGCTCAAATTTCCTGCCGATACGTACCCCTCTCCGAGATATTCACGTGCCAGAACGAAATCAGGGTCTATGGCGAGTGCCTCCTGATAGTAGGCGATGCCTTGATCTAATTTTCCCAGCTTGCGATGACTGAAGCCTAGATAATTCAGAACGCGCGGATCATCTTGATCAGCGTACGAAAGGACTTCGATCGCCTTCTCATAAGCGCCCGATTTGGCCAGCTTCCAACCCTGCGCGTAGAGATCGTCGTTATCCAGAGCGCCTGTCTCCAGCTTCACGCATCGCTGAAGCTGCTCGTTCCATACATAGCCTTTCTCGCATTTCTCCACCGTCCGCTCGTCCTGGCTTTCACTACCAAAGGCCAGCGCGTGTTGCGGCGTGAGCGAAATCGCCAAGCCCATGGCGAGCCCAGCGATCGTTAGAACGGCTTGATTTCGCATCAGTATCCTCCGTGGTTGCGTCGGTATGTGAGGAACAGCTGCGACACTGGTCTTATTCGACGGGTCATTGGCAAAGGTAATCCCAGCGGGGTCAGAATGGGGGAGGGGCTTGGCCAGAGGCAAACAAGCAAAGCCAGATGCCCAGATCAAAAGGCCGCTGGCATCTGCAAGCATATGCCTGAATCGGACCACACGTCTGCGCAACTTAGTATTCGCGAAACGCCCGCATGAGCTGATCGGAGAGCGGTCTCACGAGGTAACTGAGCACGGTCCGCTGGTCAGTCTGGACGAAGACGTCAACTGGCATGCCAGGCACCACGCGCTTTCTGGACAGCCGGGCCAACTCTCCGCCATCAAACGCCACCTTTATTTTGTATTGCGGGGGTAGGTCGGCCTCCGTTGGCTCTAGGTCTGCCGAGACATATGTTACGCGGCCGGTCAGTTCTGGCGTGTTGCGCTGACTATACGCGCTCATCCGTATCTTCACAGGTTGGTCAATGCTTATCTGGTCGACATCGCGCGATTGGATACGAGCTGTGATGACAACGGTATCCTTCACCGGCACGATTTCCATGACAGTATCGCCCGGAGCGATCACGCCGCCGATTGTGTTGACGTTCATCGCGTGCACAACGCCGCCCTTGGGCGCGCGAATATCAATGCGCTTCAGTTTTGCCTGTGCCGCGATGCGCTGCTCCATCAACTCACCGATCTTCGCCTCCACCTCGCGCAGCCTTTCGAGCACGCGAGACCGTTGATCGGCGATGATCTCGATCTTCTGCTCAGCGGCTTCGCTCGCCCGAATCCGTGTTGCAGCCAGATCGGACACGAGTTTGCCGCGCTCGCCCTCAAGACTTGCTAACTGCCCCTGCAGATTGCGAATGCGCGGCTGTGTTACCAACCCCTTGTCTTCAAGCGTTTGTAGACTTGCCAATTGCTGACCGACATACTCCAGCTGCTTGGTCTTGGCGTCGATCTGCGCTTTCAGCCCGAGGGTCTGCTCTCCGTACTGATCGATACGCTGTTCCAACTGGCGTATCCGCCCCCGTAGCGTGTCTCGGCGAGATTTGAAGAGGCGTCCCTGGCTGGCAACCAGACTTTCGAAATCGATGTCGTTGAACATCTGCTTCAGGCGCGGGGGAACGCCAAGATCATCAACCTCATCCCGCTCGGCCTTCAGCCGGATACGTTCGGCCTCCAGCTCTGCAAGGCGGCGCGTCAAGATAGCGAGGTTCGCACGCGTCTCGGTGTCATCGAGCGTAACAAGGCGCTCGCCCGCAGAAACGCGGTCGCCGTCTTTGACATGAATCTTCGCGATTATTCCGCCATCAAGATGCTGGACCTTTTTCGCCTGGGACTCGACGGTGACGGTGCCGGCGGCGATCACGGCACCGCTAATCGACGCATAGGCCGCCCAGCCGCCAACCCCGCCGAATAAGACGATGATCACGACAAGCCCTACGATCTGATAGCGTCGGATACTTCGCGCCGTCGTGGAGTAAGTCCGGCTTTCCATGGTGCTCACTAGCCTTCGCTGATCTGGCGTGCTTGCGGGGGTAGCGTGGCCGCGTCCGCCGACGTCGTGACCATCGAGAGAACCTCCTTCTTCGGGCCAAACACCACCTGTTTGCCGTCCTTCAAGTATAGAAGATCGTCGACAGCGTTTATCGCGCTCATTCTGTGAGCAATGACAACAACGGTTGCCCCGCGCTGCCGCGCCGCGTGGATTGCATGAACCAAGGCCTGCTCACCGCCCGCATCAAGATTCGCGTTAGGCTCATCGAGGATCAGCAGGACCGGGTCGCCGTAGAGCGCGCGCGCGAGCGCGAGGCGCTGGCGTTGACCACTCGATAAGGACTGGCCGCACTCCCCGATGTCTGTCGCATAGCCGTCTGGCAAGCGCAGGATCATCTCGTGCACGTCTGCCGCTTTCGCGGCCTCGACGACTGCTCCCGGCTCGGGCTTCTGGGCGAAGCGGGCGATATTCTGCTCAACCGTTCCAGAAAGGAGTTGATGGGTGTCAGGCACATAGCCGATGGCAGGCCCGAGCTGCGCGGGCATCCATTGGTCCAGGGTTGCGCCGTCAAGCCGGACATCACCCCTGTCCGGAGGCCAGACACCCGCCAGCACGCGGCCGAGCGTGGATTTTCCCGCGCCGGTTGGGCCGATGATGCCCAGACCGCCGCCCGCTGACAGGCTGAACGTGATGTTGCGCAAAAGGATTTGCTCGGTGCCAGGCGCACATACTGTCAAAGCCTCAACCTCCAGACGCCCCCGGGGCGCGGGCAGTGCCATCGTCTCGGTTGGCGCCCTTGCGCTCAGGGCCGACCGGATCCGCCGATAGGCATGCCGCGCGGCGACGAGCCCGCGCCAATGCGTGACTGCCTGCTCCATCGGCGCAACCGCACGGGACAGGATGATCGACGCAGCAATCATTGTCCCGGCTGTGACTTCGCCGGCAATCGCAAGCGCGGCGCCAGCAGCCAGGATGCCGGACTGAAGAAACATGCGCAGGGCTTTTGTGATGGCTGTGTTCGTCCCGCCGAGATCGGCCGCGCGCATGTGTAAATCCTGGGCCTGATTGTGCAGATGGGTCCAGCGATCGCGGTAAGCGTCTCTCATGCCCATCGCCTGCAGAACGCCGGCCGCTCCGCGCGCTTCCTCACTGAGGGCGCGCGCCCGGGTCCCCGCGGATTGAGCGTCCATTATCGCCTTGCGCGTTGCGGCCTCGTTCCGCCAAGCCATCAGGAACAGCAGCAGGACGCCAGCCAAGGTGATGTAACCCAGCACAGGATGCAGCAGGAAGTTGACCGCGATGAAGATCGGCGCCCATGGCATGTCGAACAGGGTGAACGGTCCCGGCCCGGACAAGAAGTTGCGCACCGTTTCGACGTCGTGGATCGGCTGAGTGCCAACGCCCGGCGTGTTGCGGACGGCCTGACGCGTAACCGCGTCAAAGGCTGGGGCCTGAAGTTCTTCGGCGAAGCGCGCGCCAACCCGGATCATCACCCGCGAGCGAATGCTCTCGATCACGCCCATAAAGAGATACAACATACCGGTCAGCCCGAAGAGAACGACAAGGGTTGCGTAACTGCTGCTGCTCAGGACCCGATCGTAAATTTGCAGCATGAAAATCGGCCCGGTGAGCATCAACAGGTTCGTAAAGAAGCTGAAGACGCCAATGCTGAAGAGCGCGCCGCGCGGCGTCGCGCCCCGCGCGATCGAGCTTTTCCGGGAGTCGGTTGCTTTTGGGATCATGACGTGCGGACCTGACCGGAATAGATGGGGTTTTTCGAACGAGATGATTGGCCGGCCTCGCCGTAATGCGAAACCGGTGAGGTTTAGCGAGTTGGCAATCTGCACCGGACTCCTTCCGGCGAGATCGCCAAACCCCCCCGCTGCTGAAAAGGAAACACCGCAGCTGGCGGATTATTCACGCGCTCACGAATTGTTGAACTTGCTGCCTTGGAGAGATGTTTTTGTCCGGCTGCGCATCAGACCCAGACGACGGCTTCACCTGGCTAAAGCCTGTTAGGACGCGTTGCGCAGCCGCGCCGCCAGATTGGCGAGTTCTTGTGTAGGCACCTGTCCTACGAGCACAAATCCATGCTGGCCATCGGCCCAGCTGACGATGTTCTGGTCGCCGATCCGCCTCGTCTCAGGCGCTTTTGGCAAATTGTCTGATGGCAAAACACAGTAGAAAAAGGGCTCGCCGCTTGGGATGGTCATAGCGATCTGCGCCAGGGGTTTGCCTTCAAAAAACAATAGCTGGGCGAACTTGAAGCGCGCGCCTTGCGCCACCAAGGCTTGCGTATCACGGTCGAGATCGTGACCCACATCACGCATGATGCGCTCCAACTGATGGGCCTGTTGCTCTTGGTCAATCTCCGCAGCGGCGCGAAAGGAGGCAGCGTCGTACAAAGTCGCGTAATCCGCGACAGCGGCGATCCACCCGCGCTTTGTCTGGGCGACTTGTGAACCGGTTCCCAGGCCCTGACCAACCCAGAACCCGATGCCAAAGGTCAGCAGCAGACCAACGGCCGCGATCGCCAGGCCTTCGCGCCAGCCCCACCGCGGCGTGCCGAAGTCCGGTTGCTGTTGCTTGGCTCGTCGAGTGGCTTCGGTTGTGGGGGGTGCCGTCTGGTCAATCGCATCCTCTAGCGCCGCTTCAAGGCGATTAACCGGCGCAGCAGTAAGCAGATCGTCAAACGCTGTCGAGAACATGCGGGTGCCGCCGCGAAGGTGCTCGAGCCGGGCGGCAACATCTTGGCGCTCCGACAGCAGGCGCTCGACATACGCACGCTCCTCAGCGCCAATCTCGTTATCGAGGTAGGCGACGAGGGTTGCATCTGACACCACAGCGTTTGATAGGTCGTTCGTCATCTGCCAACTACTTCATCGGGCGGTTGGCGCGCTGAGGTTGGGCTTGCTCCTCGCGCCCCATGTCCGCCAGTTTTGATCGTGCGGAAGCGAGCCGGCTCATCACCGTGCCTTCCGGGATATCAAGAATTTTTGCCGCTTCTCTGTAGGTTAAACCCTCCACATAAACCAGCAGCACGGTCGCGCGCTGCCCTTCAGGCAGTCGCATCACTTCGCGAATAACTTGGTGGGCAAAAATATTCGTTTCCATGTCAGCCGACAGATCCGCCACAAGTGCCTGCTCGGCATCGATTTGCCCCTTGCCAGTGCGGACTTTGCGCGAGCGCAACTCGTTCCGCCAAATGGACGACAAGATTGTAAATGTCCAACGGTCGAGCGCCGTATCGGGATCGAATTGTTCGCATCGCTCCAGCGCCCGCACACACGTGGCCTGAACAAGATCATCGGCTACATCGCTGGCGCCTGACAGCACGATCGCGTACCGCCAGAGCCTTGACAGGATAGCCGGAAGTCCCGTCTCGACCGCACGTCGCCGCGCAGATTTTGATGAATTGCCTGGCATCGTCGCTCGGAAGAAACGGCGGTGGGAACGCTTTTTCGAGAGTAGCCACGCGCGTTTAGGTTCTGTCATTACACGAGGCAGGCCCGAAGGAGCAAGTCACAGGCGCGTGTGACATCTTCCGGCCGGCCGGATGCAACTCTGTTCCTCGTCGCGTGGGCCCGCACGATGCATCTTGGCGCGAACCCCGCCGCTCTTGGCATGCAGACCGACGATGCGACCCGGTGATCTGCGCTAACAGATTGATCAAAATAACTATCTGAGCAATCTATGACGAGCCGGCACAGACGCGCAGCGTATTCTGTCGGGGTCCCGCCGACTGCTAAACTATTTGTGATCCCGCGTTAAAAAATAAAGGCTGCCCTCACGTGTTCACACAGCGTGGTCTTGTCGAGGCGAATACGCAGCGGCGTATCATAACCTCAATGGGAAGTTTGATCTGTGGAAATACGGCTACGGAAGACGAACGGTGAGGTCTTTCTCGCCAGCGGCAGAACCCACGACCTTTGTAAGCACCGGCACTGGCTACTGCAGGAGCACTTTCCCGATTCGATACCGTTAGTAAATCCGGTGAAGAGCCGCCGCACACTCAGTGTTCCGGCTTTCTCTGCGTAATATGAGAAGTACCCATCATGAGTAACGAACTGATCGTATCGCCAAGGTTCAAAGACAGGCATCAGAATCCGCGCGATGCCACTGAGGCGCCTCAAGGCTCTCGTCTGCACAATGCCCCGCGCTATCTGAACGGCCTGATGCGCGCGTCGTCGCGTCAGGTTCGTCAGATCGAGCAGCTCAAGCGTGCGGCGATCGCGGCTATCCCGAACACATACTCGAGTGGCCTGGCGCGCAATGTCTGGTGGCGCACGCCTCCAGCACCTTTGGATCGAGCGTCGGAGAACCCCGATTTTCATGTGGTCGCCATTGGCGATACATTGCTAGCAGGCGCAGGCTGGACGCCACGTTCCAGCACACAGCATGGCGTCATCCACAGTGTCTTTGTCAATCCCGCCGTGGCGGGCTGCGGTCTTGGCGAACTTTGCCTCCAATGTATCGAAGAAGAGGCTGAAAACAGCATGCTCGACGCGTTGTTAGTCCACGCCGCACCGAATGCCGTCGGTTTCTTCCAGAGAGCTGGTTATCAAGTCGTTGATGTTGGTGAACAAAAATTATCTGAGAATATAGCCGCCGTCTGCCTGATGATGGTCAAACCGCTTGAATGCGTGTCGGCTGAGACCTAACGAAGTCGGTCCTTAGTCGCCGTAATGCGCGCGGCGCGGGTCTCCCGCACGTGAGCTTGCCCCGCGCTGCCCCTCGGCTCCAGCGCACACGGTGCGGCAGCGCCGCTTCAGTACGGGCGCGATTTCCGTCCAACTGCTACCGCGCTGCCGCGCAAGATCTTTGTTTCTCAACCATCGAATAAATCCTCAAGCCACGTGTTGTTCAGGCGTGGCTCCGGCCGGTGCAACAAACCGGCACATCGGCGCCGCAAAACGAAAAATTGGGCGTTCGCACTCGCTGAACGCCCCTTGTGCCTTGAGGAGAGCAGACCAATGGCAAACAGACGCTTCAATTTCGATGACAACATCGAAGGTACGGACCGGGATGATTTCATCTTCTCTGGCCGTGGCAATGATACGATCAGAAGCGGCAACGGCGATGACTTCATCTTTTCCGGCCGCGGCAATAACACCGTCGATGCAGGCGCGGGCGATGACGTGACGGTCGCTGGCCGCGGTGACGATGCTGTGGATGCCGGTGCTGGGGATGACGTAGCCTTGGCGGGCCGGGGTGACGACACAGTTTCTGGCGGTGATGGCGAAGATAAACTGTTTGGACAGCGTGGCGACGACACGCTGGTCGGCAATAAGGGCGATGACCGCGTGTTTGGACAGCGCGGCGACGATACGCTGGTCTGGAACAACGGTGACGGCTCCGATTTGTTTAACGGCGGCCGCGGCGATGACCGTGCTCAGGTCAACTTCAATACGGATCTGGTCAATGATGATCTCCAGAACGACGATGTGGTGGAGATCTCGGACCAGAAACGCGGCGTGCAATTAGAACGCGTAGAGCTTAACGGCCAGACAGACGCTGGTCTGTTCGCGATTGACATCCGTCAGACCGAAACGCTGGAAACCAACCTCGGCGGCGGCAACGACACCCTTCGCGTTGAGGAAGCCGCGGCCAACAACATCATTGTTGAAGCCGATGGCGGCGGGGACGATACCGACAGCCGCGAAGCTAATGACGCGGGTGACATCGCTCAAGGCGACACCGCCGACTTCTCGCAGTTCGAGTCTGGCGTCCGCGTCGATCTCGACGAGAACAACCAGGGCGTGCTGCAAGCCGAGAACGATCTGAGCAACGATACAGCGCAGGGACTCAGCGAATTCGGTAACGTGCAGGTCGACGGCGAGGTTATCATCGACGAGCTGAACGACTTCGAGAACGCCATCGGAACCTCATCTGATGATGTTTTGCTGGGCAACGGTCAGGACAACGTCCTCATCGGCGGCGAAGGCGATGACGCCCTGCATCCATTTGGCGGTACCGACTTCGTCGATGGCGGCGCAGGCACCGACACGCTGTTGCTGAATGGCTTCGGCCAGGGCAGCACAGTCGATCTGGCGGCCGGCGTCGCGGACAACCCGAGCGGCGTCAACACCATCGCCAATATCGAGAATGTCAATGGCTCCTCGGTCGCGGGCGACGTCATCATTGGCGACGACAATGACAACGTCCTCGATGGCCTCGGCGGCAACGACGAACTCATCGGCGGCGCTGGCAATGATACCTTGATCGGCGGCGATAATGTCGACCGGGCGCGTGCCGATGCCCAAGGCGACAATTCCGACATCCTGCGTGGCGGCGCTGGCAATGACACGCTGATAGGCGGTGCCGGTAACGATACGCTCGAAGGCGGTAGCGGCAGCGATACCTTTGTATTCGACGACAACATCGGCCAAGACGTCATCACCGATTTCGACGCCAATGATGATACCGAGGTCATCGACCTGTCTCAGAACTCTGTCCTCAATGGCTTCAATGATTTGGATATCGAGCAGCAGGGCGATGATGTTGTGATTGGTCCGGACAGCATCACGCTGGAGAATGTCAACGCCGGTGATCTGGACGCTGACGACTTCCTGTTCTAGTCAGCCTCCTGCGGCGTGGATCCGAACTTTAGCCGCCTCCCGTGCTTTCCGCGCGGGAGGCATTCATCTTATGACGATTGCCGGACGAATCCATGTTGAGAATATTTGCCGGCGGACAAGCGGGGCCTTTATAGGTGGACGCGTCGAACGGCCCCAATTAACAGTGCGATAGCGGCGCGTACGGCGCGTAGAGGCGGCTTGATCTTGCCAGCAGTTCGAGACGACCGCCCTCCATTGCGAGGTGTTCTGGTCACGCTGCTGCGCCACCATCCGCCCTGCCCGCTCGCACACCTCCGGTGAGTACCGGCACTGTCTTCTCTGCTGTGTCATTGCTCCAATCTCTCAACGAAAGGAGTTCCCGGCAAACCCCGGGAGGTTCATAGGGGTCCCTGGTTCGATCCCAGGTGCGCGCACCATGCCGCAAGCGGCTTTTTCCGAGTTGATCCTGGGCCTAATGAACAGGCGTCAAACAGAGCAGACCTTAACGAACATAAGCCGACAGGTTCGTAAGCGTGTTGAGCACCAGTTCCGCTGAGAACGGGTTGACCAGCCACGCTGCGATGTCACCGCCGGGATCGGCATAGTGTTCATATGAAATGCGGGTTCCGCCATCCACGCGCTCAAGCACCCAGCGGGTGCGCAGATCGGGCATGCGTATGGCCCCCGCCTGCTCGGGATAACGACCAGTTACCTTCCGGCCTTCATAGACCACCCTGTGCGGTTCGGCTTCGGTTCGCGTCATCGAAACGATGACGTCTCTGTCTGAGAGCGGAAACACCATGTCAAATCGCAGATATGCCTCATAGCGTTCGTCGATCTGACCGTTGAGTTTTTGTGACTGAATGCAGCGATCCAGCCAGCGCTTGACGTTTCCGGTATCGTTGAGCGTACTTAACACCGCCTCAAGATCAGCTGGAACAACCGTGACGCCACGAAATTCATCAATACCGCTACCGGCCACGTCTCTTGCGTAAACAGTAACCGCGCCTGATGCGTCCACGGCTTCCCACGTCTGCGATTTCAGTGGCTGTGCTGGGGCAAGCATCAGTAATGCAAATAATATCGCACTGATGGCGAGGTTATGCGCCGCGTTCTGCGCAGGATTTCGCTGAACTGAGAAAAACCAGCCTGCTAGTATCATGCTGCTGTCCTGTTGGTATTGGATCGGCCCGACCGGCCGGCACCAGCCAGGCGTGCCGACTGTCTGAGTCTCACCCCCTCCCGTTCGACGAGTGCTCAAGGCCTCTGGCCGACTCTCTCAGCTGGCGTCATCGCGGCAACTGCTCAAGTTCGGTCACGGCGAACATCCGCGGAGCGGAAGTTCGCGCGTGATCGGTGAGATTTTGAGGCGCGGCGAGAAGATTTCGATAAATCACGCAAAAGTTAAGGATGAGACGCGCCATCCAACGGCGCCACCATCAGACAGTTTCGCGGTTCACCGCCGGAAGCCGCTCGCGCTTGGCCTGGTCGCAACCGCAGCCGGGCCGCTCCACAGATGACCGCTACCGCAATCACGCAATCGTGTACTGGTGTGACAAGACGCCGCAAATATTCTCGTCGATGATCGGGGGTAAGCGTATGCAACCGCGGTCACACCTACAAGTCTTGGATGTGTTGAGCAGCCGACCGCGGTGAACAAGTGCGAGGCAATGCATGGCAAATCTTTACACCGATCTGGAGGATCAACACGCGGAGCGCGATTTGATCCAGAACATTCGGCCGGCGGATCTTTTCGACGCCCTCAGCAAAGGCGTGGACGACTTTCTCGAAAAACCAAGTCATGTGGTTTTTATCGCGCTGATCTATCCGCTTGTGGGCTTGACGCTGGCACGCCTGACATTCGGATACGATATCCTGCCGCTGCTTTATCCCCTTGTGGCAGGTTTCGCGCTCCTGGGACCGTTTGCGTCAGTCGGTCTTTATGAGCTCAGCCGGCGGCGGGAGCAGGGGCTGAGTACCAGATGGGCGGACGTCTTCACGACGTTACGGCAGAAACCAGCGCGTCCGGTGCTTCAGCTCGGCGGGGTGCTTTTGCTGCTGTTTCTCGGCTGGCTTACCTCGGCGCAATGGATCTATCAGCTCACCTTCCGCGGCGCGGTTCCCGGTTCCCTTGTGACGTTTACAGGCGAAGTCTTGACGACCGGTCACGGCTGGGCCTTACTCATCCTCGGTAATGCGGTCGGCTTCATGTTTGCTGTCGTCGTGCTAGCCATCAGCGTGGTCTCTTTTCCGATGGTCCTTGACCGTCAGGTTACCGCCAGAGTGGCTCTGCGAACCTCGGTCAATGCATGCCTGGCAAACCCGGGAACCATGGCGCTTTGGGGCCTGATCGTCGCCATCTGCCTCGCCCTCGGCTCCTTGCCGTTCTTCGCGGGGCTAGCACTGGTACTGCCCGTCTTTGGGCACGCGACTTGGCACCTCTATCGCAAAGTTGTTGCGCGATGATTGCCAATGCTGGCGCCGGGCATGTTACGGCGTCACAACTTCCGGCGCCCCAGCAACCGCAGCGTTACGTTCCGGCCCGCTCGGAGAAGCGGATACATCAATCTGGCAAAGGATCTGTTCGCAAAGACGCCGGGCCTTTTCGCGAGCGTGGACAGCAGCCAAAGTGCGTCAGCCCCGTGATGCACCTGCCCATCCAGGTCCGCGACCATTCCCTCATTCAGATCCACCCCATAAGAGTCGGCGCATTCCCGATCCGCCCGCGCATCGATCAACTCCACGTCGACATGCTCACGCAACCTCAGCAGCTCAACGTATCGGCTGCAGAATGGACATTCACCATCGTAGACAATGCGCAGCCGCGTCATATCGCGATGCCTCCGGGACGACGTCGGTGTTGTAGTGGCGAAATTACCATCGGGCATGTGTAACACCCAAACTCGCTTGCCGCTGAAACAGATCCGATCCCTGCGGTTAGCCGTTCGCGCCTCCAACTCTGCGCTCATCCCGGCCGGCATGCGATGAAATCGTCCAACGCCGGTCACACGTCGGTCGCATGCCTGCACTACAACTAGCGCGCATATTGGGAGCCTGACGATGCGAACCTTTTGCCTATTCGTTCTCGTGTTGATGTTGAACGCAGCCACAATGGCCCAGGCCGACATCCGCATCGCGACCTGGAACATCGGTAATCTTCACGCCAAGTTGAACGAGCCTTTGCGTGAAGGCGCACCGGCGCGCAATGCAGAAGACATCCGGCGTCTGAGCACAATCCGGGAGGCGGTCGACGCCGACGTGTTCGCGCTGCAGGAGATCAACGGCCCTGTCGCCGCGCGGTTGATCTTCCCGGCGCTGGAATATGAGCTATGCGTGTCGTCCCGTTACATCGCTGACATGCAGCGGGGCTGGTACGATCCGGTTGTGCCAGGCTGGGACGAGCGCCGCACGGACCGTATCTACACGGTCATCGCCATCAGGCGCAGCGCTTTCCAGCTGATCGAGTGCCAGTACTACCCCCATATCAGCGTGTTCGACTATGACGAAGAGGGCGTCTCGCGCGAAGTACGCCGTGGCGTCTCGGTCCGTCTTGTCTGGGACGACAATGATCTCACGCTGCTGAACGTGCACCTCAAGAGCGGTTGTTTCGCCAAGGCGATCGCGCCGGTGGACGGCGAGAACTCCGATCCTGACTGCCGGACCCTCGAACGTCACGTCAACGCGCTCGAAGCGTGGGCGGATGCGCACATCGGACAGGGCCGGCCAATTGCCATTGCCGGCGACTTCAACCGGCGGCTCAATGCCCATCACGGCGGCGCGCCGGCCGAACGCGGCGATCATCTCTGGGAAGACCTCAACGACGATAAGCCGCGTGACGCGCGGTTCATTGCGCTGCCCGAAAAGACCTCCGCACAGCCGCCGGACAGGCCCTGTTGGGCGCATCAGAAGGGCCAGCCCGGACATTATTATCCGCAGCCGATTGACTTCCTCATCTTCGATGCGCGCGCCGCGCGGCTGCTCAGGAGCGAGACCTTCAAAGAGTGGGATTTAAAGGTGACGCTCGACGGAAACTTCGATGATGTCCGCTATGCCGGGCGGGACGGCGACCTGCTTTCAGACCATTGCCCGGCTTCGGTCGATTTGCGATGACGCCAAAGGTTAGCGGGGCTGAATGCGCCACGCGGCCGCCGTCAAAGCTCGGACGTCTCGTAGATGCCGATTTCCTCGCCGTCCTCTTCAACCTCGGTCAAGCGCACGTCGTAGCCCCATAACCGCGCGATGTGCCGCAGAACACGGCGCGTCTCCAACGCATCAAGCTGCTGGCCGTCACTCACCCAATGACGCAAATGCAGCTTGCGATCGCCCCGCAGGTCGGCATCGGCCACCTCGATCCGCGGCTGTTGGGCCGCCGGGTCGTAAAGATCGGCCAGCGCGCTGCGGACTTTGCGATAGCCCGCATCGTCATGAATAGCCTCGACCAGATATTCCGGGTCCTCGGCATCATCGCGCAGGCGAAACAGCCGCCAATCCCGGATCAACTTTGGCGAGAGATATTGGCGCACGAAGCTTTCGTCGCGGAATTCCGCCCACGCCTCGCGGAGCGTTCCGTGGGGATCACCAGTGCCGGCGATGTTCGGAAACCACTCCTCGTCTTCGCGCGTCGGCTCGGTGCAGATGCGCGCGATGTCGCGCATCATTGCAAACCCAAGCGCGTAGGGGTTGATGCCCGGGTAGCCGCGCTGATCGAAATCCGGTTGGGCGACCACATGAGCATGCAGATGCAGAAACTCCAGCATCGTGCCTTCATCGATCTCGCCGCGGTCGCGCAACCGACTCATGATCTCGTAGTGACACCAGGTTGCGCAGCCCTCATTCATCATCTTGGTCTGGCGCTGCGGCTCGAAATACGTGGCAAGCTGCCGGACGATGGCCAGAAGCTCGCGTTGCCAGTCTTCCAGAAGCGGGGCATGCAGTTCGAGGAACTGCAGCAGGTTGTCTTCCGGCAGGCCGAGCGCCTGGCGCTCTGCATCACGATAAGCCTCTTTGGCGTCCTGATCATCGTCGTCAAGCGAATGCGGCACGGTGCGCAGCCATAGCTCGTCCATCGCCTCGCGCGCTTCGCGACGGCGGCGGCGCAGGCGCTCGCGTTGCTCCAGCGGGTCGGGCCTTTGCGCCTTCTTGTCGCGGCCGACGCCATGGGCGAACAGCGTATGCGCGGCATCCAGTACTTGCTCAACGGCTTGCCGCCCTTGGCGGTCCTCGCATGCCTTCACAAAGCTGCGCGCGTAGCGCAGATCGTCGAGGATCGTATCCGGCGCCGTCCAGGACTGAAACACTTGATTGTGCTTGAAGAAGTGGTTGTGGCCCATGGCCGCGTGGGCGATCACCGTCGCCTGCGTGGCCATGGTGTTCTCTTCCATAATGTAACAGATGCTCGGATCGGCATTGATCACGATCTCAAGCGCCAGACTCTGATAGCCTTTGCGGTACAAGAGTTCTTGCTGTGCGAAGCGCTTACCGAATGACCAGTGCGGATACATCACCGGCATCCCGGTGGCGGCATAAGCATCCAGCATCTGCTCGGACGTGATGACTTCCAGCCGGGTGGGATACGGTTCGAGACCAAGCTCGTCCACCGCCACCCGCTCGATCGCCTCGAAGGTGCGCATGAGCGTGTGAAAATCCCAATCCGGCCCGCTGAACAGCGGTTTCGCGGTCTGGATGTCCTCAACTGTCACTTGATCTGGCCTTCATTCTTGAAGAGATCGCGGAAAACGGGGAAGATGTCTCCAGCTTCGCTGATCCGGCGCATCGCCAGGTTTTCCTGCTGCTCGGCAAGCTGTGCATAGCCTTGCCAGAGGTCACTTTCTCCGCGACGCCCAATGTTCCGCCGCCCGCGCACGGGCGGATTGATTTCCACGTACGCCATATATTGTGTGATCGGCAGGATCCGATCGTTCAGCAGGCTCACGCAGGTTTCGATGTCACTGCGCACGTTGTCGCCATCGGACGCTTGCGCAACATAAATGTTATAGTCCGCGAGAGGGTAGCGCGCGCGGGCAATGCGCAACATTTCCTTCAGGGCCGATGAGACCACGGTGCCGCCGGTCTGCCGCCCCTCGAAGAAGGTTTGCTCGTCGACTTCCTCGGCGTGTTGCGTGTGGCGGATGAAGACCACTTCGACATTGTCGTAGTGGCGCTCCAGGAACAAATGCAACAGCAGGAAGAAGCGCTTGGCCAGCGCCTTCATGTCCTCATCCATCGACGCCGAAACATCCATCAGGCAGAACATGACAGCCTGCGCAATCGGCTGTGGGCGATGTTCCATGCGGTTGTAACGCAGGTCGATCGGATCGATGAAGGGCACGCGCGAGCGCTTTTGTCGGGCTCTGGCGATTTGCTCGCGCAATTCGGCAATCCGGCGCTCCGCCGGTTCGCCGTCCGCGGGCGTGATCTCTGCATTCTCCAGCCGCTCCAGCTCACGCTCCATTTGCAGGATCACATCGTGCTTTGGACGGCTCAGCGCCGCGCGGCGCACAAGTGAGCGGCGCAGCGTGCGCACCATATTAAGCCGGTTCGCCGGGCCAGAGGTGGTCAGACCGGCCCGGAACGGTTTCTCACTGTCTTCCGCCTTCAGCTGCTTCTTGACCATGTCCGGCAGCTTGAGATCCTCGAACAACAGGTCAAGAAACTCGTCCCGGCTCAGGGTAAAGGCGAACGCGTCCTCGCCCTCGCCTTCCTCGCTGCCTTCGTGGCCGCCCCGGCCCGCGCCGCTAGGGGGGCGGGGAAGACGATCGCCCGCTCGGAACTCTTTATTCCCGGGGAGGACGCGGGAGCGCTCACCAGTTTCCGGATCATGGCGGAAGACCGGCTCATGCGTGCCGTCAGCGGGGATGACCACCGTTTCACCGGAGGAGGTGTCGGAAATGCTGCGCTGGCGGATCTTTTCCTTGACCGCTTTGCGCAACTGCTCCCGCGCCCGGTCCATGAAACGCTGACGATTGCCGAGACTCTTGCCAGTCGGGTTCTGCCTGCGGTCGATGATCCGCAATCTTGCCATCGTGTGACCGATCCAGTCGGCGCCTTATGCCGTTTGGCGGCGAAACGGGCGCTTAGCCCGCCTCGCGCATGCGCATGTACCACTCCACGAGGCGACGCACCTGCGGTTCGGTGTAACCGCGCTCCGTCATGCGCTCCACGAATGCCTCGTGCTTTTCCGCGCTTTCCTTGTCCTGCTTGCTGCCGAAGGTGATGACCGGAAGCAGCTCCTCGATCTGCGAGAACATGCGCTGCTCGATCACCTCGCGAATCTTCTCGTAGGATGTCCAGCGCGGATTACGGCCCTCATTGTGGGCACGCTGACGCAACGCGTATTTTACCACCTCGTTGCGGAAATCCTTCGGGTTGCGAATGCCCGCCGGCTTTTCAGTCTTCTGCAGTTCGCGATCGAGGATATCCAGGTCGAAGATCTGACCGGTGTCAGGATCCTTGTAGTCCTTGCCTTCGACCCAAGCGTCAGCATAGCCGATATAGCGGTCGAACAGGTTCTGACCATACTCTTCGTACGATTCGAGGTATGCCTTCTGGATTTCCTTGCCGATATAATCGGCGTAGCGCGGCGCCAACTCGTCCTTGATGAACGCGATGTAGCGTTGCTCTGTCTCCCGGTCGAGCTGCTCGCGGCGGATCGCCTGCTCCAGAACATACATCAGATGCACCGGATCGGCGGCCACTTCGGCAGTGTCGAAGTTGAACGTCTCGGACAGCACTTTATAGGCGAAGCGGGTGGACATACCGTCCATGCCCTCATCCACGCCTGCCGCATCGCGATATTCCTGCACCGTCTTGGCATGCGGATCACTGCCCTTCAAGTCCTGGCCGTTGTAGACGAGCATCTTCGCATATAGCGACGAGTTTTCGTGCGGCTTCAGCCGCGTCAGCACTGAAAAGCGCGCCATCATCTCCAGCGTGTCGGGCGCGCACGGAGCTTCAGCCAGTTCGGACTGCGCCAGCAGCTTCTGGTAGATCTTGGCCTCCTCATCGACGCGCAAGCAGTACGGCACGCGGATCAGGCTGATACGGTCAAGGAACGCCTCGTTGTTGCGGTTCGCCTTGAAGCTGCGCCACTCGGACTCGTTCGAGTGCGCGATGATGATACCTTGATATGGCATCGCGCCGAGGTTCTCGGACCCAACATAGTTGCGCTCCTGGGTGGCCGTCAGCAGCGGATGCAGCATCTTCTGCGGCGCTTTGAACATCTCGACGAATTCAAGCAGACCCTGAGTCGTCAGGTTCAGCGCGCCGGAATACGAATATGCATCCGGATCGTCCTGGCTGTAGAATTCCAGTTTGCGGATGTCCGGATGGCCCACCAGCGTTGAAATGTCCTGGTTGTTTTCATCGCCCGGCTCAGCTTTCGCCACACCGATCTGACGCAGCTTCGAAGGATGCATCTGAACGACGGAGAACCTGGAGACATCACCATCGAATTCGTCCAGCCGCTTCAACGCCCAGGCTGAGCACATGCCAGGCAGGCGCCGCTGCGGAATGCCATAGTCGCGTTCGAGCGCCGGACCATCTTTTTCCATGTCGAAGAGACCGAGCGGGCTCTCATAGATCGGGCTGATCTCGTCGCCAGCCTTGAGCACATAAATCGGCTCGCTTTCCATGAGCTTCTTCATGCGCTCGGCGAGGGAGGATTTCCCGCCGCCAACCGGTCCGAGCAGATAGAGGATCTGCTTGCGCTCTTCCAAGCCTTGCGCCGCATGGCGCAGAAAAGCGACCACCCGCTCGATGGTCTCTTCCAGCCCGTAGAAGTCGTCGAAGGCTGGGTATTGTCGGACTGTCCGGTTCTGGAAAATGCGCCCAAGCCTGTCGTCGCGGGACGTGTCCACGATTTCAGGCTCGCCAATTGCCGACAACAAGCGCTCAGCCGCGGTCTCGTACATCTCAGGATTGTCCCGGCAGGCTTCGAGATATGCCTGCAGCGACATCTCCGACGTGCGTCGGTCGGCGTAGCGCCCGCGGAATTCTTCGAGGATAGATTCTTTGCTCATGCCTTTCAGTTCGCTCAAGCTGTCATTCTGACTCATGTTTGCCCATGACCTTTACCTCGGCGGCTCCCCTAAGGTGGACCTGAAAAACTCTGAGGCAAAGGGTTGATTTTGCCAAAAAAGTCCCAGCAGCCGAATTGTTGTCGCGGCGGCGCCGATTCCGTACCAGACCGGCGGCCCGCCTTTTCAAGTTGCCTCATTACAACAGCTCGCAAACGCGTGCTGCCAACACCGTTGACTCCCACATGCCCGGCGGCTAACCACCAGATTATCTTCGGGGTTCCATCCTCCCAAAAACCCGCGGGCCAAGCCTTTTTGCGCGCACCACTCGTGATGCGCTGAAAATCACTGAACATCGATTGAGCGGCAGCGCAAGGTTGCCAGCTTCACCAAATTTGCTGTTGCCTGCGGCTCGCCTGAAAACGTATGACGATCGGTTCGCAACTTTTGGACCGGATCGCGTGTCATGGACTCCCCCTTTAAGGCAACTTTATTGGCACTTTTTCGGTTTGCCCTGAGGGTGTCTTAACTCAGTGTGATGGTACACCAGCATGCCGCTGCCAGCAACGGGCATTGATCGTCGGCTCGCCCGCCTTTCGTAGGGGCTGCGACAGTAAGGCCTAGTGGTCCGATTCAGACATTTGCTCGGGCGGGTGCTGCAAAGGGAGGCAAATGTCTGAATCACAAGGACCACTAGCAAGCTATTGAACCTAGTGGAGCTTTTGAATTTGACATTTGTGCGAGAGCCTGGCCGCAAGCGGGACTCAAATGTCAAATTCGCTCCACCAGCCGCTTTTCGAGGTCTCCCAAACCTAGAGTGCCAGAACGGCCACGTCGCCAGTTCGCGTCTGCTGCCGGCGCGCAGATGCTGCAGGCACTTGCCGGCATACATTGACGGGGTTTGCAGCGCTCGCCATATCCGCGGGATCGAATAGTCTACACCCAAGCGTCAAGGCTGTTTCGCCGGAATTGCGCGCAGGGTGGAAGTTGCCTATAAGCGGGCAAGGCTGCGCGAGACGCGCTCATGGACGATGTGTCACAAGGGCAGGCGATCCCCGATCTCATTCGGCGTATTTATCTCCGGTTGGTCGGCGCACTGATTATGACCTGACACACATAGAGGATTGTTATCATGCCTTGGAGTAGTCAAAACGGCGGCGGCTGGAAAGGCGGCAGCGGCGGCCCCTGGGGACAGGGACCTTCCGGTGGCGGCAACCAGGGCCCCGATCTCGAACAGATCCTGAGACAGGGGCAGGATCGCCTGAAGAAAGCCATGCCCGGCGGCGGCGGCGGCATCGGCGGCGGCGTTATTGCGCTGATCGTGCTCGCCGTGCTTGCATTTGTCGGCTTTCAGGGGTTCACCACCCGCGTGCAGCCCGATGAGGTGGGCGTCGTGCTGCGCTTCGGCGAATTTGACCGGCAGTTGCCGCCGGGCCTGAACTTCCGCCTGCCTTATCCCGTCGAGACCGTCTACAAGCCGAAAGTCACCAGAGTGAACCGCGAAACCGTCGGCTTCCGCGGCGAGGTTTCCGGCACCACGACCAGCGTCGCCCGCGAGGTTCCAGAAGAGAGCCTCATGCTGACCGGCGACGAGAACATCGTCGACATCAACTCGGTCATCTTCTGGCGGATCAACAACGCGGAAGACTTCCTGTTCAACATCCAGCAGCCAGAACAGACGGTCAAGGATGTCGCCGAAAGCGCGTTGCGCGAGGTGGCGGGCGAGAGCCGGCTGCAACCACTGCTCACGCGCTCGCGCCAGGAAACCGAAACGGCCGTTCAGGATCTGATGCAGACAACCCTTGATGAATACGAGTCCGGCATTCTGATCACGCAGGTGCAGCTTCAGAAGGTGGACCCGCCATCGCAGGTGATCGACGCCTTCCGCGACGTTCAGGCCGCGCGCGCTGACGAGGAGCGTATCCAGAACGAGGCTTCGGCCTACGCGAATACGGTCGTTCCAGAAGCACGTGGTGAGGCCGCCAAGATCACAGAAGCCGCCGAGGCGTACAAGGCGCAGACGGTCGCCGAGGCCGACGGTCAGGCGCAGAGATTCATCAACATTTATGAACAGTACGCTGTCGCCCCTGACGTGACGCGCCGGCGTATGTTCCTGGAGACGATGGAACGCATCTTCGCGGGAACCGAGAAGATCATCATCGACGAAGCCAAGTCCGGACAGGGCGTCGTACCTTACCTGCCGCTGAACGAGCTTCAGAAACAGCAGGGCCGGACGCAGGGAGCCAGCCAATGAGAAGCGCGCTTTTCGCCATAGTCGTCATCGTGCTTGCCGTGGGCGCCTTCGCCGCCTACTCGGCAGCATTCATCGTTTCGCAGACCGAACAGGCGCTTGTGCTTCAGTTCGGCAAACCGCAGCGCGTGATCAAGGAGCCGGGGCTGTACTTCAAGTACCCGCTCGTGCAGACGGCCACGATATATGACAAGCGCATCCTGGCGCTCGACAGCAGGCCGCAGGAAGTGATCGCGGCCGACCAGAAGCGGCTGGTGGTGGACGCCTTCGCCCGGTTTCGCATCACCGATCCGCTGCTGTTCTATCAGGCCGTTACCAACGAGCAGGTGGCGCGCTCCCGCCTCAGTTCGAGCATGGAGGCCTCGCTTCGCCGGGTCATTGGTTCAGCCGGCTTTGAAGCTATCGTACGAGATGACCGTGCCGAAATGATGCGGCGCATCGCCGAGGACGTGAACACCCAGGCCCAGGAGTTCGGCATCGATATCGTGGATGTGCGCCTGAAGCGCGTCGACCTGCCGCAGGCCAACAGCGAGGCCGTCTTTCGCCGGATGCAGACCGAGCGGCAACAGGAAGCCGCCGAGATCCGTGCGCGCGGCCGCGAGGCCGGCCAGCGTATCCGCTCCGAAGCCGACCGCAAGGCGACGATCATCAAGGCCGAGGCCGAACGTGACGCCCAGATCCTCCGCGGTGAAGGTGATGCCGAGCGTAACAAGATCTTTGCCGACGCGTTTACGCGCGACGAAGACTTCTTCGCCTTCTATCGCTCAATGCAGGCCTATGAGAGAGGCATCAAGGCCGACGACACCCGCATGGTGCTGTCGCCAAACTCGCCTTTCTTCAACTATTTTACCGGGCCGTATGGAACGCAAACGGATCAGCAAACTGCCGGAAGTGAGCAACCCGACGCAGCTCCCGCGGGCGGCGTCGACGCCAATAGCGGCGAAACCCAGCAAAAGGAAACCGCCGCGCGGTAACCGCTTTCCGGTATGAGTGATCTTCTGGTTGGCATTGGGCTTGTCCTTGTGATTGAGGGTCTCATTTGGGCCCTCAATCCTGGGCTCGGCACCCGGCTTATTGAGATCATGTCGCAAACGCCGGAGAGCACTGTTCGCACGGCTGGCGCCATCTCGGTCGCGATCGGGGTGTTCATCGTCTGGCTGGTGCGCGGGTGAGCCAGCTCTCAGGTAAAGGTTCAGCGCCGCTCAGGCAAAGGCCAATCCGTTAAAGGCGCAACTCCGGCGGCGCAAATCTCTTCGCAGTATCATCGCGGTCTGTTAAATTTCTCGCAGACGAACTCAGGCCAGATCTGGCGGTCGCGGCGCGGAGCACCCCAGGCCGCTCGCCGTAATAGCGGACAGCATCACATGACAGCTTCGTTCGGCATACTGGCGTGCGGTTCCACGCACCACGCCAAGCAGATATGCTTTTGGAAAACAGCAGCAGTTATTCTGGCGGCAGCGCTCTGGCTGACCTTAGCACGATCGGCTGATGCGCGTGGTCCCGAACCCGTTTCCGACTTGGCAAAGGAGCTGCAGGGCGCGGTCGTCAACATCTCAACGACTCAAATGCTCTCAGATGGCCCGTCTGTTCCGGTGCCGCGCGCACCGGAAGGCTCGCCATTTGATGATCTGTTCCGTGACTTCCTCGACGATCGGGGGCAGGCGCGGCGCATCAGTTCGCTTGGGTCGGGCTTTGTCATTGACCCCTCCGGTTTGATTGTCACGAACAACCATGTCATTGAAAACGCAGATGAGATCATCGTGAACTTTGCCGATGGGCGAAAGCTGACGGTGGTCGAAATCATTGGGCGTGACGACAAGACCGACCTGGCGCTGATGCGCGTCGAGCCGGACGCCCCCCTGCAGGCAGTCC
This sequence comes from uncultured Hyphomicrobiaceae bacterium, assembly GCA_964466965.1. Lineage (GTDB taxonomy): Bacteria > Pseudomonadota > Alphaproteobacteria > Rhizobiales > Rhodomicrobiaceae > Dichotomicrobium. The sequence goes on along the minus strand of CAYXPZ010000013.1, from coordinate 12,221 downwards.
AGTTCGGCGATTCTGCGCGGATGGAGGTCGGCGACTGGGTAATGGCGATCGGCAACCCCTTCGGTCTGGGCGGCTCGGTCTCGCTTGGCATCGTCTCCGCGGTCAAGCGCGACATTAACACCGGTCCTTATGATGCGTTCATTCAGACCGATGCGGCGATCAATCGCGGCAATTCCGGCGGGCCGCTGTTCAACATGGACGGCGAGGTGGTTGGCGTGAACACGGCGATCATATCGCCAACCGGCGGCTCAATCGGCATCGGCTTCGCTCTACCGTCCAACACGGCCCAGCGCGTGATCGCGCAACTGCGCAAATTCGGCGAGACGCGGCGCGGGTGGATCGGCGTGCGCATTCAGTCGTTGAACGAGGAGATCGCCGACAGCCTCGGCGTCGAAGACGCTAGCGGTGCCCTTGTTGCCGCTGTCACGCCCGACGGCCCGGCCGAGGCGGCAGGTATTCAGGTCGGGGATGTTATCGTCCGGTATAACGACAAGCGCGTTGAGTCCGTGCGCACGCTCCCCCGGCTGGTCGCCGAGACGCAGATCGGCGCGCGCGTTCCGGTCGTTGTCCAGCGACAGGGCAAACCTGTGACGCTGGAGTTGATTGTCGGCCGGCTCGACGAAGGCGGCGACCAGGCCTCGATACGGCCGGGGGGCGACAACGACGCAGATCCCGCAACCATCCTCGGTCTGTCGCTAAGCGCAATGACCGAGGCGCTTCGGGAAGACTACGCCATTGCTGACGGCATTGACGGCGTGGTTGTGACCGATGTCGGACCGGACAGCGATGCGGCGCAACGCGGCATCACCCCTGGTTCGGTGATTGTCGAGGTCGCGCACAAGCCGGTGCGATCACCTGAGGAGGTCGCTTCGCGCCTCAGCGAACTGAACGAGCTTGGCCGTTCGACGGCGCTGATGCTGTTCGCTGTTGACGAGGGGAAAATGCGCTTCGTGGCGCTGCCGCTAGACCGCTAACCCGCTACTACAGTGACACAGACACTGGCATGCGCGCGTGCTGATGCTCCGCGCGATTTTTCAGAAAACCGGACCCAACTTCTGCGATCGCGTTCTAAGCGGCGCCAAGCGCTTCGCGAATACGCTGCGCATGCTCGTCCAGCACCGCGTCATCCGCCTTCTGCCCGACCGGCCGTAGATCCAAGCCATCGTACCGCGGCACGACATGAAAATGCAGGTGAAACACCACCTGCCCGGCTGCGCTTTCCGAGAATTGCCACAGCGCCACGCCATCAGCGCCAAAGGCGGTCTTCACCGCGCCAGCAACCTTCTGCGCGGCCACGGCTGCGCGAGACACATCCTCTGGCGTTGCATCCAAGAGATTGCGCGACGGGGCCTTCGGGATCACCAGCGTATGCCCGTCGCTGCGTGGCATGATGTCGAGAAAGGCCAGCGTGTGGTCGTCCTGATAGACCTCAAAGCACGGCAGTTCGCCGCGCATGATCTTGGCGAAGACATTTTCGGGATCGTAGGGAGGCGGCTGATCGCTCATGGCTGACCTTTCATATTGATGCACGTTGGCGCATCCGAGCTCGCTTGGTGTGCCACGGATTTAGCTGTCCCGGCGCAGAACGGTCAAGCCTCGCCGCCCCCGCCGCCGCCACCCTCCGAGCCGCCCCTCCTGAACGGCGTGGCCTCGGCGAGCATCTCATTACCGCGTGCGACCATCTCCCGCTCACGCTTAAGGAACTGCTCGACCGCATCGGCGAGCCCGGGATGCGCGAGGTAATGGAGGCTGTAGGTCGTTTGCGGCACATAACCACGCGCTAATTTGTGCTCACCCTGCGCACCGGCTTCCACCCGCGCGAGCCTCCGTTCGATCGCCAGTTCGATCGCTTGGTAATAGCAGACCTCGAAATGCAGGCACGGGTGATGCTCGATCGCGCCCCAATACCGGCCATAGAGCGCATCACCGCCGATGAAGTTCAGCGCGCCGGCAATATAGCGTTCATCACGGCGCGCCAGACATAGCGCGACCTGTTCCGGCATTGCCGCATGCACCCTGCTGAAGAACGCACGGTTCAGATAGGGCTGCCCCCACTTGCGGTTGCTGGTGTCGAGATAAAACGCATAGAAACTGTCCCAGTGCGCTTCGGTAATGTCGCTGCCGATCAGCCACTCGATGTCGATACCCGCCGATACTGCCTCACGTCGCTCCTTGCGCACCGCCTTGCGCTTGCGAGAGGCCAGCGCGGCGAGGAAGTCGTTGAAGCTTTGATATCCCTCATTGAGCCAATGGAACTGCTGCCCGGTGCGTTGCAAGAGGCCGAGTCGCGCGCCATGATGCCACTCTGCCTCGGGCACGAAGGTCAGGTGCAGCGAGGAGAGATCGTTCTTCTGCGTGAGTTGGACGGCCGCGTTCAACAGCGCCTCGCCGCGCCAGCCTGGCGCGTCTTCGGGCGTCAGCAACCGGCGTCCCGTCACTGGCGTAAATGGCACCGAGGATTGCAGCTTGGGGTAATAGTCGCCGCCCGCGCGCTCGTAAGCATCGGCCCAAGCATAATCGAACACGTATTCGCCCATGCTGTGGCCCTTGAGATAAAGCGGCATCGCCCCGAGCAGTGCCCCTGTGCCGTCGCGCAATAGCAGGTGGCGCGGGGCCCAGCCGGTTTCAGCGCGCACGCAGCCGCTGTCTTCCAGGGCTTTCAGGAAAGCATGCGACAGAAACGGGTGGTAAGTGGCCGGATCGGGATTAGCGCACGCGTCCCAGTCGGCGGCGGAAACTTCGGATATTGTGCTCACGACTTCGGCCGTAACCTGCTCGCGGTCGCCCATTCAGCGTCTCCGTAGAGCGTCAGGGCATAAAGCCCTCAAAAATGATAGCGTCTGCATTGCGCATTGCGCGCTCGGCGTCTTCCGGCGATCGAACTGTCCAGGCCAGTACCGGCCGCCGCCCGACGCGGCGGGCGAGCCATGGACCGGCCACGGTCAGCGCCGTATGCTCGCATGCGATGAAGTGGGGCTGTGCCTTTGTCATGAAAAGCAGTTGCGTGAACGCGAAGCGCCGCATCGCACTGGCCTGCGGCAATTTGCGCGGCGTGATGCGGGTAACGCCGAGACCACGGGGGATACGCGGTATGATCTTGTGGAACATCCCCATCAGCCAGGGATCGAACGACATCAGCGCAACCGGCCCATCATACCCCCGCAACGCGTGAGCGATGCGCTCGGCAAAAGCGGTCTGGCCGGTGAAATTGCTCTTGACCTCCAGGAACAGCGGCACGCGGCCGGCGACCTGATCGAGAAGCGCGGCAAGGGTGGGCATGCGATCGGCGGCGCCACGAAACGCAATCGAGCAGAGGCTTTCGGCATTGTAGTCGGCCAGCAAACCGGACCCTAGCGTCAGGCGTTCCAACCTTTCATCGTGAAATGCTATCGGGGTGCCGCAGGCCGCCTCACGCAAATCCGTTTCGATCGCGTAACCCGCCTCCACGGCAGCCTGAAAGGCCGACGGCGTGTTCTCGATCACACCGGCGCGCTGGTTATGCAGGCCGCGATGCGCGACCGGCTGAACGAGCCAGGCCCGCGCCTCCCGCGTTTTATGGGGATACGGCAAAGACGCCATCGACCTCCACAGCGGCGCCCATCGGCAGGCTCGCGCACCCAACGGCGATCCGCGAATGTACGCCAGCGCCGCCAAGCACCTCGCCGATCAAGTCCGACGCCCCATTAATCACCGAGGGCTGATCGGTGAAATCCGGCGTGCTGTTGACGAAACCGTTAAGGCGCAAACACAGCGTGATCCGATCCAGATCTCCAAGCGCCGCCTTGGCCTGCGCCAGGATGTTGAGCGCACACATCCGAGCCGCCGCCTGGCCATCCTCCAGGCTCACGCTATCGCTCAGCTTGCCGGCGTAGGCGAGACCCGAATCATCCTTTGGCAACTGCCCAGCCACGAACAGCAATCCGCTCGTCATGGCGTAAGGCGCATAATTTGCCGCAGGCGCTGGCGCGGGCGGTAGCGTGATGCCGAGCTCACGCAGCTTTTCGTCCACAATACCGGGCATTCTGTCCCCTTCCCTGTATAACTCGGTGATTTCATCGTTGGTGCACTTGGCCATGCCCTGTATATTTCAACTTATGAGATCAGAAAATAGAATCATGCGCCTGATCGCGGGGATGACCGGGACGACCACATTGCTTATCGCCGCCTCGCTGGGCGCGGCTGTGATTGCCGTGCCGAGCACCGCCAAGGCAACCGCTCCTGGGATTCCCTTCGCCCCGCACCGGGCGGTCTATGAGATGCGCCTTGATGAAAGCGGCTCGGGCAAGGACATCGCCGGCGTCGAGGGGCGTATGGTGTTCGATATTAGCGGGTCGCCCTGTGCAGGGTACACACTCCAAAACCGGATGGTTACGCGCATCGTTGATGCGGAGGGCGTCGAGGTGGTGAGCGATATTCGCTCGTCGACCTGGGAAGACGGCAATGGCGAGACATTCCGTTTCAACTCGTCGCAGTACCTCAACAACAGGTTGACGGAAAATCTGGAGGGCGAAGCGACCCGTGATCCGCAAAACGACCGCATCGAGGTTGTTCTGAAAACGCCCAAGGCACAAGAGTTGCAGGTTGACGCAGACGCGCAGTTCCCAACGCAGTTCTCGCTTAAAATCCTCGAAGCCGCGCGGAACGGCGAGCGGGTTTTCCAAGCAAGAGTCTATGATGGGTCGGAGTCCGGCGACAAGCTGTTCGCGACAACCACCTTTATCGGCGAAGAGACCCCACCGGGCGAAGAGAACGCCGAGATGGACGTTCCCGCTCACACTCGCCTGAAGTCCTTGCGCTCATGGCCGGTGTCAATCAGCTATTTTGATCGACGCTCCCGGGAAGACAGCACGCCGAGCTACCAACTGTCGTTTCAGCTTTACGAAAATGGGGTTAGCCGCAAACTGCGCATTGATTATGGAGCATTCGCCCTGAAGGGGCAGCTGTCGTCTCTGCAATTCCATGATGACGCTGAGGCCTGCCAGCAAAAGCCGGGCTAAAACCGCCGTCGGCGTTATGCCGACGACAGCGCAAGCCGGGCAGGCCACACTTCGGACGGGTCAATATCGGCGTTGCCGCAAAAAGCGAGCAAAAGGCTTTCATCGGCAAGAAAGTGATCAAGAACGCCGCTCAAGAAGTCCCGGCTTTCAACCGAATCGGCGAGAGTGTCCCGAGAAATGCCGGTGCGCGACAAAAAATCGGTGAGGTAAGCGTCATCACCCGCGAGAAAGGCGACGGCCTGCAAAGCGATTGCCTCAGCTAGCTCGATGCGGGCGTTTTCGGATTGGGACAGAGGTTTCATCTCTATGATTGGTTGCGCTTGGTCGCTATCCATCCAACGATAGGGGCTATTAACTTGGCGGTGCTATGCTTTGAAATTGGCGCGTTTAGGGCGCTGAAAGTCATCCGGACAAAACGGAGAAGTTAGCGGAGCACGTTATATGTCGGAATCCGATGAGATGCGAGCACGGCGCAAACCGGTAACACGCGGTCCTAACAGCGTACAACGCAAGTCCGCCACCGCGGCCAGGCCTGCGCGCTCCAAAGCCGGTCACGTCTCGAATGGCGCAGCGCCGAGGGAGGCCGCGGCGAAAACCGTTTTGATCGTTGAGGACAACGAATTGAACATGAAGTTGTTCAATGATTTGCTGGAAGCCCACGGTTACCAGACGATTCAAACTCGCAATGGTATGGACGCGCTCCCGCTGGCCCGCAAACATCGTCCCTCGCTGATCCTTATGGATATTCAGCTGCCCGAGGTCTCAGGTTTGGACGTGACGAAGTGGCTGAAAGAAGACGACGCGCTTAAGTCTATTCCGGTGGTCGCCGTCACAGCGTTTGCAATGAAAGGTGACGAGCAGCGCATCCGTGAGGGCGGCTGCGAAGCCTATATTTCCAAGCCGATCGCCGTTGGGTCATTTCTGGAGACCATACAGAAGTTTGTGGATAGCGCGGATAAGGCGTGATGGTTGCTCGCTGACACACCATAGACGAGCGACAAATGCGGTGTTCCCACATTTTCTGGGGATAACTCTGAGAGTTTGCTACAGCCAACAGTCAGCGTGGGCGCTAACTTCGTCGTTTACCGTAACCGCTTGTTAATATTGCGTTTTGGTAAATCGTTGGTTATTCAACCTTTCCGAACTACCACATACCTGCAAGGGATTTGAGGCAAGAGCAAGGCGCGCGATGCACAACGGTACTCAGCGCGTGACTCAATAACCCTTGAAAATGCGCGGTTTTTGCCGCTTACTGATGTGGAAAATAAGAGTTTCCCCCGGTCTGCCAGGTTCGCCGCATCTCCTGGGCGGGGGAGAGGCCGTATGGCACGCGGTTGAGTGGCCTCCTCGCAAACGCCCGTGTCATTTCGGCCAACAAGTCAAATGACCAACGCCCTCTTTGGTCGATTTGACTTGAAAGCCAGCCCTCGCGACTCCTTGGATCGACCCCGCTGCCGAGTGGTCGTGGGGCTGGCTGCCGGCGGCGTCCGCGGACATGCGAGACACTAAGCTGTTTGGAGTTGCTTCAGTGACGCGAGCTGTGGCGGTTCGCAGCTAAGTAATATTTACGCGCCCCGCATCAAAAAGTTCCCAGCAAAAATCCAACTGCCGTTGCCTATTTGAGCTTCGACTCCTTGAACTCGACATGCTTCCGCGCAACGGGATCATATTTTTTTAACACAAGCTTTTCGGTCAAAGTCCGAGTATTTTTCTTGGTCACATAAAAATATCCGGTCCCGGCCGAGCTCACGAGTTTAATCTTTTGTGTTGTTGGTTTGGCCATTGCCTAGCTCCGCGTTTAACGCATGCATGTTTGCAGTTACAGTTACCGAGGGCGCGGCTTATGTCAAGACGCGCGTCACGCTACAAAAACACCCGTTGAAAACTTCCGCCGCGGGCAAACAGGAACGGCACTGGGGCGCACGGGTCACGCAACCGCCCGCGCGCAATCCGATGAAGCAGCGTTTGGATCACTGCGCGGGATACCACATGGAGATCGTGCGCGGCCAGCGAAGTCAACGCATACCAGCCAACATCTTGTAGTTCGCCATCGCCGGCTTGAAGCGCCGCCGCCATGCCGCGGCAGCGCAGCGAGAAAAAGCGCGTATCGAAACGGCGCGGCCGCTTCGGCGGCGTCAGTGCACGGGCAATGAAGCTGAGTTGGCTCAGGTCAGCGCCAGCGTTATCCGGCCGGCAGCCGGGCCAAACGAAGCCGGCTTCCTCGCGCGCTTCGCGCAGCGCAGCCGCCGCCAAGGCATGCGCAACCGCTGCGGGCGGCCGGTCGGGCGCGCGGGCGGCGATCTTGCTAACCGTCGCCGCAGCAAAGCTGCGGCGCGGCCGGAGGTGATAGTCGCGCGGCTCAACCCGCCCGCCGGGAAACACGAGAATGTCCGGCAGGAAGACATGACCGACGCCGCGCCGGCCCATCAAGAACCGCGGCTCATCGCCACTATCATCGAAGATGACAAGGCTAGCTGCGTCGCGGATCGGGCTTTGCGGCCCGCTGCTCAGCGCCGCCCCGCGCGACAGATATTCGTTGGTGGCCCCGGCGATGCTGTCCGGCAATGTGCGGCGCGACATCCGCTCAGTTCTCACGGCTCGACGGGACGCTCATGTTGATCGCTACCGGGATCAAACCCGTGCATCCGGTGAGCCCATTGCAGCCCGACAATGGCGCCTTTCACCGTTGGCAACAACAGGAGCGTCAGAGCCACAGCCAGAGGCAGCCACAGCGCAAGATGAACCCAGATCGCCGGCCGCACCAAAGTTTCCAGCCACATCACTGGAGGCAGGATTAGATGGCCGACCAGGAAAATCGTAAAATAGGGCGGCGCATCGTCGGCGCGATGATGATGCAGTTCCTCGCCGCATGACGCGCATGCATCGCGCACTTTCAGAAACTGCGCGAACAATCCAGCACGGCCGCAGGATGGGCATTTCCGTCCAGCGCCGCGCCGCAACGCGCGCCATACTGGGCGTGCCTGCATGGCGTCTCGCACATGCGGGGCCAGAGTCGTCGTCGTCCCCGTTGTCATCTTCGGCAATCTAAGACCCCGATCTCTTCCTGTTGCGCTTACCCGCCGGCTTTCGGCCGGCCTTTTTTTCGCGGCCGCGTCCAGTCTCCGGCCCACCTCGGCCCACACGGGCCGCTCGTGCCTTCCCCAGCACCTGTGACTTGTGTCGGCCTTCGCTCAGAAGTTCAAAACGCAACGCCCCCGCGTCCGGCACCGCCTCGACGAGCCGAACCTCCACGCTATCGCCAAGCCGGAACGTTTCGCCCGTGTGCTGACCGATGAGGGCATGGTCCGCCGTTGCGTGAATGTAATGATCTTTGCCGATCGTCGAGATGGGAATAAAGCCATCTGCCCCTGTGTCGGAAAGCCGCACGAACAGGCCCGCGCGCGTCACCCCGGAGATGCGCGCGGTGAAGACGGCGCCTTGTTGGTCTTCGAGATAAGACGCCACCAGCCGGTCAATCGTGTCGCGCTCCGCCGCCATCGCCCGACGCTCAGCGTTCGAGATCGCCTCTGCGACCTTGTCCAGCTCCGGGACTTCCTCATCCGTGAGTTCACCAGGCCCACCGCCCAGCGCGCGCACCAGCGAGCGGTGCACGACCAGATCGGCATAGCGGCGGATCGGCGAGGTAAAATGCGCATAGCGGCGCAGGTTCAACCCGAAATGCCCATAGTTTCCGACGCTGTATTCGGCCTGCGCCTGCGCCCGGAGGATCACATCGTTGACGAGCAGAGAATATTCGCTGTCACGGGCGCGCTCCAAAATGCGATTGAACTGTTCCGGCTTCATCACGCCGGCCTTCGGCACCTTGAACCCAATCGACTGCAGGAACTCGTTGGTCGCTTCCAGCTTGTCGAGCGCGGGCACATCGTGAACGCGATAAAGCAGCGGCGAATCCTGTGCTTCGAGAAACTCAGCGGCCGCAACATTCGCCTGGATCATGAACTCCTCGATCAGCCGGTGGGCGGTGAGCCGCTCGGGCATGACGATCTCGGCAATTTCGCCGTCTTCATCCAGCTTGATCTTGCGCTCAGGGATATCGAGTTCCAGAGGCGCGCGCCGGTCCCGCGCCTGCGCCAGCGCGTCGTAGGCGGCGAACAGCGGCTTCAGCACTGGCTCTAGCAGCGGCTCGGTGGCGTCGTCGGGGCGACCGTCGATTGCGGCCTGCGCCTGGGCGTAATGCAGCTTGGCGTGCGAGCGCATCGCCGCGCGCATGAAGCGATGACTGCGCTTGGTGCCATCCGCGCCGAACACCATGCGCACCGCCAGGCATAGCCGATCTTCATAAGGGCGCAGCGAGCACAGCTCGTTCGACAGCTTTTCCGGAAGCATCGGCACAACGCGATCCGGGAAATACACCGAGTTGCCGCGCCGCTGGGCTTCCTGATCGAGTGCGGTATCAGGCCGGACGTAAAACGCCACATCCGCGATCGCCACGACCACGATCCAGCCACCCTTGTTGGCCGGATCATCGTCCGGCGCGGCCCAGACGGCATCGTCATGATCGCGCGCGTCTTCCGGGTCAATGGTAATCAGCGGCAGATGGCGCAGGTCTTCGTACGCATCGAGATCCGGCTCGGGCAGCGAACCCAGCTCGTTCAGCACCGGGTTTGGAAATTCGTAGGGCAAATCGTACGCATGGATCGCGATCAGGCTTACGGCGCGCTGCGACTTCGGGTGACCCAACCGTTCGATCACCCTGCCCTGTTCCCCGAAACGCCCGTGCCGTACAGTCTCGAAGCGCACCAATTCGCCGTCAGCGGCATCGCCGGTACGCTCGGGCTCGACACGCCATTCCTTGCGCTGCTTCTTGTCGATCGGGGTGATGAGGCCGCCTGTGCCCCGCGCACGAAACACGCCGAGTTGACGGATCTTCTCCCGGCTCAGCCGTTTGATCGGCCGCGCGATATAGGCATAAGCCCCCTCTTCTGCCTCGACCTCTTCGGGGTTGACCGGCGCTAGCCGCGCGAGCACCCGATCGCCAACGCCGACCGCCGCGCCGGGGCTCTTGCTATCCGGCGCAATGAGGATGCGCGGGGGCGGCCCCTCGTCCTCAGGCCAGACGGCCGGCAGCGCGACGAACTCCCCGTCGCTATCCCGCCCGGTAATCTCGATGACGGTCACGTTGGGCAGCGCGCCGGGCTTTCGCAGATGCTTGCGCTTGCCTTTGATCAGCCCTTCATCAGCCATTTCCCGCAGCAGCTCTTTCAGCGCCACGCGATCCGACCCCTTAACATGAAAGGCGCGGGCGATCTCACGCTTGCCGACTTCGCCGGGCGAGTCCTCGATGAAGGTGATGATGTCCTGTTTGCTGGGCAGGCGGTTGTGTCGGTCATCGCGCGAGCCGCCATCAGGCGGCGATGATGTGTCGTCGCTCATGCTCATTTGGCCGGGGGCATAAGCCGCCGCCGGCATTCCTTTAGGCGCGTGTCAAAAATGGCGCTGCCACGACCGCAGATCATCAATTGGCTGGCCCTGACGCTTCGTCGCTTGCACGTTTCGCGTTGCCCTTGCGGCCGTTTGACCGGCGCGCCGTGGTCGCCTTCTGTTTCGTCCCAGTTCCGTTGCTGGTGTTTGCCGATTTGGTTTTTGCACCCTGGCTGCTCGATCCGCTGCGGTTTGATTGCGCCGTTTTCGTCGCGGTTTTGCTGGCATTCTTCGCTGCGGTTTTTGTCTTGGCATTGCCGCCTTTCGCCTTAGCCGGCTTCTTCCCGCTCTTTTCGGCTTTCGCCGCGATCAACTCGACAGCTTGCTCGACGCTCAGTTCGCTCGGATCAGTCTCTTTGGGCAGTGTCGCATTGATCTTTCCATGCTTCACATAGGGACCATAGCGCCCGTCGCAAACCTGGATCGCGCCGCCAAGGTCGGGATGCTCGCCCAGGTCGTTCAACACGGTTGCGCCGCGCGGCCGGCGCGTCTTGGCCTCGGCAAGCAGGCTGACAGCGCGGTTAAGGCCCACCGTGAACACCTCTTCAGCGCTGTCAAGATTGGCGTATTTGCCGGCATGCTCGACGAACGGGCCGTAGCGGCCGATGCCTGCGACGATCGGCTTGCCGGTCTCCGGGTGCGGACCGACCTCACGCGGCAGCGATAAAAGCCGCAGCGCCATCTCCAGCGTCACATGCGCAGGGTCCATGCCCTTTGGCACCGAGGCGCGCTTGGGCTTCTCACCATCCTGTGCCTCGCCAAGCTGGACGTAAGGCCCGAAGCGCCCGCTTCTGAGCGTCACCATCTCGCCCGTGTCCGGGTCGTGCCCCAGCTCGATCCTGTCAGGTGTCGCGCCATTTTCACTTTCCTCGCCGGCCTTGCCGAGCTGGCGCGTGAAGCGGCATTCGGGGTAGTTCGAGCAGCCGATGAATGCGCCGAACTTGCCGACCTTCAGGCTCAGCCGGCCATCGGCGCAGGATGGGCAGGCGCGCGGGTCCGTCCCGTCACCCGCGTCGGGAAAGATGTGCGGACCGAGGATTTCGTTGAGCGCCTCCAGCACTTCGGCGACGCGCAGATCCTTGATCTCGTCCACCGCGCCGATAAACTCGCGCCAGAAGTCGCGCAGCACCTGCTTCCATTCCAGGTCGCCGGCGGAGATGCGGTCGAGCTTTTCCTCAAGATCGGCGGTGAAGTCATACTCGACGTAGCGCTGGAAAAAACTCTCCAGAAACGCCGTAACCAGCCGCCCGCGATCCTCCGGCACGAGCCGGTTTTTCTCCAGCCGAACATAGTCGCGCTCGCGCAGCACATTCATTGTGCTCGCAAAGGTCGAGGGCCGGCCAATGCCCAGCTCTTCCAGCTTCTTGATGAGCGTGGCCTCGGTGAAGCGCGGGGGCGGCTCAGTGAAGTGCTGCTTGGGCTCGATCGCCTTGACCTTGACCGTTTCGCCCTCAGTCAGAGCAGGCAAGCGCGCGCTGTCCTCATCCTTGTCATCATCGCGGCCTTCCTCATAGAGCTTCAGGAAGCCATCGAAGGTGATCACCTGTCCTGTGGCGCGGAACGTGTAGCGCGTGCCGTCGTTGCCGTGCGTGTCGATGTCGACTGTCGTGCGATCGACTTCAGCGCTGGCCATCTGGCTGGCGACAGCGCGCTGCCAGATCAGTTTGTAGAGCTTAAATTCGTCGTCCTTGAGATAGCGCTTCACACTGTCAGGGGCGCGGGCATAATCGGTTGGGCGGACTGCTTCGTGCGCCTCTTGCGCGTTCTTCGCCTTGGTCTTGT